>JBJFGR010000069.1:0-52121 GCA_051892875.1 Succinivibrionaceae bacterium | reverse complement strand
ACTTAATGTTAATAAATCAATATTTAAAAAGATGTTTTTGTATATTTCAGGCAAGTCGACGCATTTGTCTGTAGGAAGAAAAATTGTTTTATTGTAAGATTTTATCAAAGAAATGAAGTACATTGATAATTTTTTGTTAAACTCTTTAATTTCATCTTTTAGGTTTAATCGCAAGTCTAACATATCCTCAATAGAAGAAATATAAATATTTTCATTCATAAAGAAGGAATCATCGAGAGTATTATATGTTTTAATTAAATTTAGGATATTAAGAAGCATTAAAGAGTCTTTTAAGTTTTTATAATTTAATGCAAATTTTAATCCTTCTGTGATTAATTCGATGTCTAAACCTTTTAAATTAGTTAAAAAGATATCTTTTGGATTTTTATATTCAGATTCAAAGATTATACTTAAATTTTCTACTAATTTTTCAGCAGTGATACTTGGACTAAATGTAATTTCATAAGCATCCTGTATATCGATTTTTTTCTTTTCAATTGTTGTGTCTTCTAATACCAAATTCATAAATTATCTCTTTTACTATAAAGGTTAGCTTGTTCTAATATACAGAACTACAATCTGATATTTATTTTTAAAACAATATTGTGACAAAAGAGGGATAATAATGCAAAGATATAAAGCTCGTAATAAGTTTATACAATACCAATTATGGCAAGATTGTAGAAACGGTTGTAAATTTTGTTCAGAATTAAATCAATTAAAAGTAGATAAAAAGTGGGCTTTAAACTTTACACTTGATAAATTAAATGATCCTGAAGTATTTGATTATGAAGAAGTTGGTATTATCGGAGGAGAAATCTTTGATAATCAATTACAAGATTCAGAAGTACAAAAATTGTTTTATAAATTGACCGATAAAATTTGTACTATGCATTTTAAAAAGATCTATATCGCAACCTCTTTAATTTATGATATGAAACCGTATTTAATACCATATCTACAACATCTCAGAGAATTGAATGTTGCTGATAAAGTTTTATTGTGTACTTCTTATGATTTAAAATATAGATTTAACAAAGAAGGTAAAAAAAAATTATGGGAAAATAATATGTTACAATTACAAAAAGATTTTCCAGATTTCAGAACGCATGTAGAAACTATTCTTACTCAGCATTTTATCGACGCAGTTTTAAATAAAGAGTTTAATATTAAGGAATTTGTTAAAAAATTTAATACTAGAATAGATTATATTGAACCATCATCGGGAATGTATTATAAAGACAAACAAGATTGTGAAAAAGCATGTCCTGGATTTTTTCCAACTAAAAAGAGTTTTATAAAATTTTTAATTCAAGAAGGTATAAAAGATAATTCAATAGATTTATCGTGTATGATCTCATATCAGATTAGAGCAAGCAGAATATATCATTTGGATTGCGGTAAATTTGTTTGTTATGAAGATAGAAGAAAACCCGGATTTAAGGTAATTTGTTCAGATTTAACTAAAAAATATGAAGTTGGTTTTATAGATTCTGATGATTCTATGGAAGATGTTGCGACATTAGTATGTGAAATGAAAAATGACTAATTCTATCTATAAAAATCCAAATAAGTTTATTCAATTTGAACTGTGGAAAGACTGTTCAATAGGTTGTCGATTCTGTTGTAATAAAGGCCAGCCTAAAATTGATAAAACAAAATCTTTAAATAAAACCATAGAGTTATTGAGTAACCACGATATTATAAATGGATATAATGAAATAGGTATCATTGGTGGAGAGCTTTTTAATGGAGAATACAAAGAAGTCGAAGAATTATTTTATAAACTTTTAGATAAAATAATATCCTGTAATTTCGATAAAATTTACATGGCAACTTCTTTGATTTTTAATTTACATGATTATTTAATACCGGTTTTAGAATATTTAAGAAAAAATAATTGTTTAGATAAATGCTGGCTATGTACTTCATACGATTTAGCATTTAGATTTAAAACACAAGAAAAATTAGACTTGTGGAAAAGCAATATGAAATTTTTAGAAAATAATTATCCTGAAGTTCATACACATGTTGAAACGATTATTACTCAACACTTCATAAATGCTGTCTTAAACAAAGAATTTGATCTACAAAACTTCTGTAATTATTTTCATACCAAAATTGATTTCATTGAACCTGCTTCTGGCTTATATTATGTAGGTAAACAGGATTGTGAGAAAGATTGTCCAGGATTCTTTCCTACTAAAAAAAGTTTCATTAAAGTATTGCCAAAGTTAGCAAAAGTTGTTGATTTAAATTCATTATTATCTATGGAATTAAGATCTGAAACATTATATTATTATGCAGACGGTGAATTTAGATTGGCAGATAATAGAAGAAATGGTGATGGTAGATGTCTTTTAAATGGTAATAAAAAATATGAAATCGGTTTTATAGATTCTGATACACCGATGCGCGATGTGGTAATTGAATATTGTAAATTGATAGGTTAATATGCAAAAAGCTTCTAATTTTTTTATTGTTTTAACGAATACTTGTAATTTGAAATGTAAACATTGTTATGATTTCAAATCAAATCTAAACATGACGGATTCTTTATTAAATAAAGTAGAAGATTATATAATTGATAGCATAAATAACAATCAAGATGAGAATGAGTTTTGTATAAATTATGTTGGTGGAGAGATAACACTATATAATCAAACGAGATTAATTTCAAGTATTAAAAAGATAAAAGAAAAGTGTAAAAATAAAACAATAAGATTTTTATCTCAATCTAATTTAAGTACTAATTTAAGTGATACCTCTCTTGAATTTTTTAAATTACTTAATGAAATAGGTACTTCATACGATCCATTGATACGTTTTACTAATTATAACCAAAAGATAAAATGGATTGAAAATATCCGTAAAATACAAAGTCTAGATGTACCAATTAGATTAACGATTACTTTAACAAAACAGTGTATTGAAACATTGAATCCTGAAACATTGTTAGATTTTATGTTGGCTCTAAATATAAAAATTTTGGAATTTAATCGTTATTTTCCGACTCTATCAGATGCTGTTTTTACAAATGTATTACCAAAAAATGATAAAGTGCGAGATTGGACATATTCGTTATTTATTCAATACTTAAAAATTAAAAAGGCATGTAATTTTAGTTGTGTCAATTTAGATTGTTTAATTGATAGCTTTGAAGGTAATTACAATTGGGAACATGGAAGAGCTTGCACTTTAGACAATGAAACTTTTTCTCCAAACGGTGATATTTCAACCTGTATGTTAATGCAAAAGAAACCGATTTATAATTTGTTAAGAAATGAAAAACTAAATAATAAGGAAGATATTTTAAAAGAAGAACAAAATATTCCAGATTTATGTAAGCAGTGCAAATATTTAAAGTATTGTAAAGGAGATTGTCAACGTTGTATTTTTGATGAAACCGGATGTACAACAGCTTATAAAATTTACGATTATTTGGAAGAAATGCAGAAATTAAAATCATGAGTGTACCATACGATTATAATTATACAACATTAAATAATATACAAATTCATGTTACAGGTTGTGGCTTAGCAGAATATGATGCTAAGTGCTTTGCTTCTACTTTACCTACAAACGAAAAAGCAGTTGTTTTTGGTACTTGTTCTTTTTTGAAAGAACGAGAAATTGAGAACATGATTATCTTAAAATTATTATCGTCTGTGTATACGGATCATAATTTTTATTTGTTAGGATGTGACGTAAATAACAACAGAGATAGATATTTAAAATACGGTAAAGTTTTTTCTAATCAAGAAGTAAAAGAAATTATAAATAACAATAAATTAAAAGTAATAACTAGCTTAAATAATAAAGTTAGAATAAAAATACAAGATGGATGTAAAAATAATTGTAGTTATTGTATAATTCACAAATTAAGAAATGATTTATTTTCTGTTCCATATTCAAAAATTTATGATTCATTACTCAAATTAAATACCTTAGATACAATAGAAGAAATCGAATTTTCTGGTGTAGAAGTTTGTTATTATTACGATAAAGAAAATAAATTCGGATTAGTACAACTTTTAGACAGAGTGATTAAAGATTTTCCAAAGATAAAAAATATAACATTAACAGCATTAGATCCTGTGGCTAAAAACATATTTGATATTTTAGAGTTTGTATCTTTACATCGTGATAAATTTCTATTACCTCTGAATCTAGCTGTACAATCCGGTTGTCAAAAAACGTTAAATAATATGAATAGACATTATTCTGTGGAAAGAGTAATTGCAATTACAAACGCCGCAAATCAATATAAAATTCCATTAAAGTGGGATATTATCGTTGGTTTTCCAGGAGAATCAGAAGAAGATTTTAATGAAACCAAAAAATTGATGCAGGATTTAATGATAAACACTGCAAATGTTTTTATATACTCACCTAGAAAAGGAACAGAGGCTTATCTGAAGAAACAAGTACCTAATCTAACTAAATATCAACGTCAAAAAGAATTACTGAGTATATTAGATAAAGTAGAAAATATATCAAAAAGTAATGAAACTAAAAAGTTGATGCAAGATTTAATAATGAATACCGATATAATATATTTACGTAAATTTTCAGATATTATTGATTTTATAAAGTATCCAAATTTAAATGCAATGATTTGTTTTGATTATACACAAGACAATTATTCAGAAATTATAATTAATTTTTTAAAAGAATATTTTAAGGGTATAAAACTAATTGTAAATATACCTAAAGAAAAGAATATAGATAAAAAAGACTTTGAAAATAAATTTATATGTAAAGTAAGATTTGTTTAATATAGAAAGACTTTTAATTCTTTATATCCATTGTTTAAATCTGTTATTTCATATGCGCGTTGTAAATTATCTAAAGCTTTTACTACAACTTTATCGTCTTTATAAACATTTAAACTCGTTGCGCTTTCGATATCTATAATATTATTAGCAGAATATGCTGAGATTATTTCACAAACCTGTGTATTTTTTGGAATAAGTAAATCTGAATCTTTATTATTAATGATTTTTATTCTAAATTCTATGTTTTCTTCTGGATATTCGATATAGAATCTTTCGGTATAAATTGGATTTAATTTAGAATCTTGATACCATAATTCACCTGTAATAAAGCAGATATCTTCAATATTTTTACAAGAAATAAATAAACCAGTATTTAATTCAAAAAATTGATTCTTTTCGATTGTAATATCTTTATTTAATATAACAAATTTTTTATCTGATCTATTTTTATCATCTTCTAAATAGACTACATCTGCTTTATTTTCAAAGGTTATCATGACATCATCTTTTCAATCATTTGTTTATCACAAATTACACAACCGTCACAATCACTATATGCATGATAGTTTTTAAGATGACCACATTCTGCTAATTCTGTTTCACTAGAGATATGATCTAATTCTACTTCTGCATTTGAATCTTTGTGACGTGTATTTAATTGCATAGAAGTATCTTCACTATTACCATTACGATAAAGGGTATCAGCTCTATATTTAATATTGAAAAGTTTATCCCACATCATTGGAGATTCTTCTGCTCTGAATTTTTTAAGAAATTGTAAGAATTTTTTTCTAGGTGGTACAAAACCAGGTAATCTCTTATTCATTTCCTGTAAAGTAATATTACTGGCTCCACATTGTTTAAAGAAAAACGAGGTATGATATTCTTCCATCATTTTTTTGAAGGATAGCTCACCAGAAAGATATTTATCGATACAATCTTCAGATAAAATCGTTGTAATGTTAAATAAAATTTCTGGATATAATTTATGGATATTTTTCATATGATAACTCCAATTTTCTTCCATCTTTGGAGTATGAAATCTACCTAGTGTATCATAAGAAGTTAATACCCACAATTCACCTTTATGACCTTCAAATAAATCTAATGTTTCATATAAATCGTTTTGATCACCAATAGTAAGTGTAGCATAAATCCAAACGTGTGAAACAATTCCTTCTTTTAATAATCCAGCAGTCTTTTTCATCAGATTCATAAAAGCTTTTTTGACTTCTGGATTAGACATCTGACCTTGAAAAAATTCACCCCCCAAATATGAAAGGGTATCATATTCTGGATATAAGGATAAATCAGAAATTTTTTCGAGTGCTTTTTCGCAGGCTTGAATTTTAAGATGATCTGGTGTAAATCTGTTTTCTGTACCTAAATAACAAAATTTACACAACGAATTACATTGTTCCCATAATTCGAATTGTAATTGTTTATTCATTAAATTTCCCCTCTTATAGATATGCGTCTTTATCTAAATTTTCTAAATCACAAAGCATACATTTGTCTGAATCTGTATAGCATTTATATAGAACAGAATGTCCACATTTAGGATTTATATCTTCTTTTCCGTCTGTTAGTTTTGGTGCTTCTGTATAATCATTTGATCCTCGTTCTTTTACACCTGTATATTTAAAAACACATGAATTTTTTGTAGATTGTAAAAATGATAGATATACAACCGGATTTGCACTTTTTAAGTATCTAATAAATCGTAAGAAGTCAGAACGTTTGAAATTAAAATCAGGAAGTGTATAACCTGTTTCGATTGGGTGCGGATATAAAAAGCACAATTGATTGCCAGGAATGTTTTCTTCAATAAACTTATTTACATCAAAATTATTATTTTTCCATTCATCTATAACATACTGTGTGAGTATCATTTGGACACCGACACTATAATTATACTTTTTATGAAAGTCATTGATATTTTTTAAACAGAGTAATCTGGCTTTTTCGTCTTTGAATCTGTATTTTAAATCATAAGAAAAGTTAATATCTACTTTTTGTATACCAACTGCATTAACAATTTTATCAATTACTTTATATAAAAATTCTGGATTGTAAAGTCCATTTGTAACCGTCGAATATCTACACTCTGGATTTTTTGATACTTTTAAAACTTTTTCGATAATAAGATCAATTAATTCTAAAAAGGAATCTTGTACTTCTTTATCTTGAATGAAATATAATTCACCACCAAGAAGTGAAATACCATAACTAAATTGATTTTCCCAGTCTACATAATCTAAGTTTTTCTTGATTTTGTTTAATTGCCAGAGTTGTTTTTCTTTGGAATATGGAATTCTTTCTCTGCGTAAACAAAACTTACATTCGTTGCAGCAATTAGACCAAACCGCATATTGAACCATATTTCCCATCTTTTTAGTATTTTCCTTTTTATGATAATGTATATGATATTTTTACCGGAACTACACGTATATATCCTTCATTTCTAACCATAATAGAAATTAAATTTTCAATAATAAGTTTAGTATCTGAAACATCTATCATTTTTTCAACAGAAGGTACGTTTTTAATCCAATCTGATTCATTTGCCCAATATATTAAGTATTTAACTAGTGAATAAGCGTCTTTATTATAACGTGAAGATACAAAAGCTAATTTGGTTGCAGCGAAACATGCTAAATTGTTTAAATATGGATAAAAATCTTCTGGTGTTATTATTCCAGAAGGTGAACCAATCACTTGTAAAAATGCAGTCATATCTGTATCTACTTTTGATGTAGGAATAGCAAATTTAACAGGACTACTAACAATGCCTGTTACTTTTTCAACATATGCACTACCACCAGAAGAGCCTGCTTCGAATTTAAAACCATCTTTAACACAAGCATGCATACCATCATAATTAGCAATGTTTGCACAATTGGTTTTCATCCAATTCTTTACAAGGTCACTTAAAGACTGATATGTTATCGCTGGTAAAGGCATTTAAATATCCATATAGGCAATAAAAGTTGAAGATGATGATGAACTACTAGAAGATGAGCTTGAAGACGAAGAGCTTGAAGATGAACTACTGGAAGAACAGATATAAGATAAAACAGTAGAAATTAAATGAGTATTGTTTGTTGTACCTAATGCATTTAATAAATCTGTCAAAGAACCATTTACTTCTGAAGGTGAAATATCAATAGAAGTAGAATTTAAACTACAAGTCGGAAAAGAATTTGCGTTTGGATTATAAAATATACGTGTTTCACCTGTAATAGCACTTGTGACATAAACCAATTTTATAGACATAAAGGATGCTAAGTTATTATAAAACGCTAACATGGTTTTATATGAAACGATTGTATTTGACTTTTCATATATTGCACGCGACTTTAAAAATGATAATAATTGATTTTCAACTGTTGAAGCTGGAACAGCAACAAGTAAAGAATCATTTATTGTTTCTTTAACCGCAGAAGTATGAGCACTTCTTGCAATATTTTTCCACCCGACCGCGGACATTTTTGTTTCAGAATAGGTTTTGCTTATTCTATTAATAACTTGACCATTCTTAAAAACTGTCGGTAAATTAGGGTCTAAGTTATCTAAGTTTACACAACTCGTTTTTAACACATTAAGCGCGTGTTTAATTAAGTCATCATAGGTTACTACGGTGTTTTCATTCATCATCTTTGCTTTCCTTGGTATCTTTAGCGTTTTTAGCAAAATTTTCAAATAAATTTAAACTGACAGAATTTTTTAAGAATAAAGTACTTAGACATTCCATTGCATCAATTACATATGGGCAATTAGCAGTATCAAATTGTTCGCCTGCAGCAAAAATACCAGATAATGTATAAAAATCAGTACTTAAAATGATTGATTTATATGCAGCAGGCAAGGATATATATTCGTCAGTTGGTAAAAAAGTAGTTTTGCTATAAGATTTAATTAAAGAAATGAAATAAATAGACAATTGTTTTGAGAATGCATTTACTTCTTCACGTAATTCTAATCTAACATCGAGTAAATCTTCCATATTGTTGAAATAAATGTTTTCATCTTCAAAAAAGGAATCTTCTAAGGTATTATATACTTTGACTAAATTTATGATGTTAAGAAGCATCAAAGGATCTTTTAATGTTTCTCTAGTCAATGAAATACGTAAAGCTTCAATAATTAAATCAACATTTAAATTCTTTAACCTTGTAAAAACAATATCCTTAAACTCATCAGATTCTTCTAAAGTATAGATTTTATTCAAATTATCCAGAAGTTCATCGGTTGTAATATTTTCATCAAAAGAGATAGTATATTCAGTTTGTTCTTCTAGTGATTTTTCTGTAATTTTTGCTTTTACAAGGCTTAAATTCATAACAAGTACCGTCCTTTTTGGGTTGTTCTTATAGATATATTATATTGAACTAAAAAACGAAAGTAATCCTAAGTAGATTTTAATGAAAACAGCAATTCGTATTGAACTTATACCGCTATACCGTTGTAACGAAAATTGTAATTTTTGTTTATATCAACATGAAAAAAATAACAAAAATACAACAGATTTAGCATGGATAGATTCAACCTTAACCTCATTACATTTTAAGTATGATATTCTTCAAATAAAAATTACTGGAGGTGAAATATCTTTACTTTCAGATTTTTACTTTGAGATGCTATTTAACTTATTAAAAATACATTGCAAAAAAATCATTGTAGAAACCAATTTCGTTGAATTTAAGAAGGCTTTAATTAACAACTGTGATATAATAAACATAGGATATAATTTCAATAATAATCCTTTGCAGCAGCAGATTTTTAATAATATTAAAGCGGCTACAGCAACTGGAAAAAGTATAAATATAAAGTCCTTAGATATTTTTTGTAAAATAAATCATAATCAAATTATAAATCATTTAAATTCACTTAAAATTAAATCCTGGGAGATTATACCTTTTCATCAGACACCATTTACATTATATAAATTTAGAGGATATTCAGAGTATGAAAAGATTGTTGCTGAATATCTTAAATTGTCAAACAAGATGAAATTTGCTTTTCAAAATAAATTACAACTGGAGAATATTTTAAATCTTGATAACTATAACGTTAAAACAGTATATTTAACTCCTAATAATAAACTTGCTCTACAAAATTTTGATAATGATAACAACTTTTTCTTAGAAGAATTTGATAATATTGAAGATTTATCTAAAAAAATGAAAGAAACGGAAAAAAAGAAAGATAAATTTTGTGAAAAGTGCACTTCTAAATTACAGTGTATGGCAAATAGTTTTATGAATTTGAATTATACCGGACTCTCATGTAGTGGATTTAAAGATTTAATAAATAAGCATAAAGGTGGGCTGTAATATGAATTTAATGTATGTTATAATGTCACAAGTTAATTTTACAAACAAAAATAATAAGTTGGTAAAAAAAGTAAATAAACTTAAAGAGGAATTAAAAAACGAAAAGATTAAAGTAGACAGTAAGTGTGTAAAATTAGGTAACACGGATTACTATAATAATACTTTACCATTAATAACAAAAGATAGAGATGTTCTTAAAAAGCCAAACGGTATTTGTAAGATGCGTGTCAATTGGAAAAAGAAAACTTTTGAAGGCATGTCTACAAATGAGATTGCCAATCAACTTAAAGAACAATACGGTTGGAATATAACTACTGTTGATGCCGATCATACTCGTAATAAGTATAAAAATAAAACAGATGCATGGGTAGTATTTGATACAAAAGAAGAAGCAGAAAGAAATATGAAGTTATTTAATTCAATGTTTATTACAGCTATTGAATTAGATGCGATTGAAGAATATAAGCGATTTAAAGAAAATCCAGCAAAAAGACCTTTGACTTTTGATAAACTGGTTGAAAACGCTTATGAATTGTATGAAGCCGTTGATCAAGGAGAAATTTAAATATGTCAACTAGGGAAGTAATGATTCCAACAAGTAAGCATTTTTGTGATATTTGTGGAAAAGAAATTGAAGGCATAACGTGAACATCTGCGTGCGGTTATATTTTATCTTATGAAAATGAAGATTATGCATTAGATTTAAATATTTGTCCTGATTGTAAAAAGAAATATGAAAATTTAATCAAAGGCGAATTACGAGCAAAATTAGTAGAAGTATTCAAAAAGTTAAAGGAAAAACATGATGCAGAATGAATTACAGAATAGAAAACTTAGAATTACGGTTTCCGGCGCACTAGGAGCCGGTAAGACAACATTGTTAGGAATTATTAAAGAATGTTTAGAAAGAGATTATAAATTCAGAACAATGTTTGCTGGAGCAGAAATCTCTATGGCAGAAGTAATTGAAGACCTTCCAGATAGAGCTGACGAAGAAAAACGAGAAAAAGAAAATAAATCTGAGTAGAATTGATTTAACTTGCATTTCTATATTATACAAGTTTACTTTAATTTGGGTAATTAGATATGCAATTTAATATTAAGAAAATCGAAATTCAGAATTTTAGAAGCATTCAGTCTAAAGTAACCTTGGAAATAAAACCAGGGTTATTTTCTATTGAAGGAATAAATATGGACGAACCTTCTTCAAAAAATGGAGCAGGTAAAAGTTCAATTGTTTCGGCTTTATATTGGTGTTTGACTGGTAATACTCTTACAAACGAAGCACTGGCAGATGAAGTAGTAAATCTTAAAACTGGAAAAGATTGTCGAGTTACTGTATATATTGATTCTGATCGAGGTGAGATTAAAGTTGTTAGAAGTCGTAAAGATTCAGAATTAGGCAATAACCTTTTATTGGAAATAGCTAATCAAGACCTAACTTGTCATAAAATAGCAGAAACCCAACAGAGAATTAATCAATTGTTAAAAATTCCTGTTGATTTGTTGCATAGTACAATTATGATGACCTGTGATATTAAATCTGCTTTTTCAGACCTTACTCCTCAACAACGTATTCAAACTCTTGAAAGTATACGTGATTATAGTCTTTGGGATAGAGTACGCGACGAAGCAAATAAAGATATGAAAGAAATCGCTAAAGACATCCAGGAATCAAGATTAAAACTCAGTAGTGCAGAAGGGAGTTTAAAGACTTATGAACAGATGTATAATCGTCAATTAGGAGCTCTAGAAACGCTAAAAATCAATTTCGATATAAAACGTATTGAAAATGAAATTGTATCGCTCACAGACCAAAAAACGGTCATAGATACACAGTTAGTAAAGTTAAAAGAAGAAATCGAAAAATACAATAAAGTAACTAAAACTGACACTAGTGAATATCTTCAAAATTTACGTAAAATTGAAGAAGAAGCAAATGTAATAACTAGTGAAAAACAAAAAATCGAATTTGAAAATAAACAATTAGATATCGATATAAATATGATTGATAAATGGTTTAAAAATGATACTTGTCCTACTTGTAAAAGACCATTAGAAAGAAGTAATGAACTAATTGTTGAAAAGACACAAGAAAAAGAAAGTTTACTCGCTTCAAAAACTAAAAATATAGAAATTATAGCAGGCTTAGACGTTAAATTAAATGAAAAACGTGTAGAATGGTCTAATTTAAATAAAGAATTGACAAAATTAACACAAGAAAGCAAAGATGTTGACGAAAAAATTAGAAAGTTAAACGAAGAAAATACTCAAGCATTACATAAATTAAATCTTGTCATGAAAACCATTACAGAGTATGAAAATAAAAAAGAAAATCATGATAAAGAAGTTGATACTATAAACAATACACTTGCTGAATACAAAGTAGAGATAGAAAAGATTAATAAACAGATAACTGCAGAACAAGAAGTAGTAACAAAACTAGAATATGAGCGTTCTCTTGCGGATTACTTTTATAAACTACTTGGTGCAAAAGGTGAATTACGTCCATATCTGTTAAATCGTGATATTATCTTTTTAAATCAATGTATGCAGAAATATATAAATAGATTTTTCGCAAATACAACTGTTGCTTTGACTTTGAATGGAGCAAATATTGATATTGTAATTGAAACTGCGGGAATTAAGAAATCAGTATCTAGTTTATCAGGTGGTGAAAAGAAGCGTTTAAATCTTGCTATTCAATTAGCATTGTATGATTTAATTAAAACAACCTCTAGAATTAATTTTAATGTATTATGGTTAGATGAGGTAGAATCACAATTAGATCCACTTGGTTGTCAACAGTTAATTGAAATAATTGAAGATAAAAGTGACGAGATCGAAAGTGTATTTTGGATTACAAATAATGCAATGGTAAGCGAAAACATTCCAAATAAAATCGTATGTAAAAAAATTATGGGTAAAACGGAGATTATAGAGCAATGAGAATTTTATTTTTTAGTGATATACATTTTCATCATACACACCGCTTTTCGCATATTACTCCGGAAGGGTATACGATTAGAGAGTTAGAGCATTTATCTTGTGCAGATACTATTGTTGATATTTGTAATAAAGAAAATATTGATAAAATAGTATTTGGCGGAGATGCTTGGGGTCCAGTTACTGATACTATGTCTTGTCAAACTTTAAATGCAATGATTGATTTTTTTAAGAAAATTAGTGATTGTAAACCAGTTGATATTATCGTAGGTAATCATGATTTGAGCGGTAATACAAACAATAAATATGCACATAAATTAGCAACCTTTAAATATTGGAATAATATAAATGTATACGAGTATCCTACTGTTGTTGGTGATTTTATATATATGCCTTATTGTGATAATGATGAGACAGCTGAATCGTTTTTAAAGAAAATAGAAAATAAGCAAGATAAAATTGTTTTTTCACACCTAGAAATAAATAACACTGATTTGGGTAATAATATTTTTACAACAAGAGGTGTAGATTTAGATGTATTAAAGCAATTTAAGATGACCTTACAAGGACATTATCATTCGGCTGTTAATCCTGCTAAAAATGTACAAATTTCTGGTTCAACACAAAGACTTTCATTTAAAGATAAAGGTATTGCAAGAAAGAATATAATTATCTACGATACAGAAACAAATAAAGTAAAGCGTGAATCGTTTAATTGTCCAGATTGGTTAACGTTTACAGACGATAATATAGAAAGTATCTTAAACTATTCTAATGACAATTACTTTAAAGTTGATATTACAACAGATATCCTTTTGACAGATGAAATTCATAATAAATTAAATAATGTAAAAGGTAAAGAAATTCATATTGATTTAATGCGTATTTCAACTAATAAAAAAGTAGAAGAAGAGATAACTGTAGAAAACAATTCAGATATTTTAATTCAATTTATCAATAAGTCAAATAATGACACTTTACAAAAGGAGGACTTAATTAAAAAAGGAAATGATTTATTAGAAAGAGTATAATAATAGATTTGTTCTATATACTGTTTGGAAAATTAATTTATTAGAATCCAAATTATATTTACTTCTATTTTATATGACAGACGTAATGTCACTGTATAAAACATACTTACTTTAACTTTTAGGAAATAGTGAAATGAATAAAAAAATTAATTTAGAATGGACAACAGCAATGTTAAATGATAACAGTAGTAAAGTCGAAGCTGCAAGCGAATTGCCTCGTATTGATTGGGTTTCTAACAATAGAGGTTTTAAAAGAGGTGTACAATTTAAAGTTGTTGCCGCAAATAGTAAAGAAAATGATATTTTTAGCTGGGTTGTTGGTACACACTGGCTCAATCAGGTTGTAGAAGGTTCAACAGCTCGTTTTGTTTGCCCGGAACAAACTATGCATCTTAAAAAAGCTGGCGTTAAATGCCCAATCTGTGAAGCAAAGCGTCAGTTGTTAGCTATGGGTTTCAAAGAAGAAGAATTGACAACACAAGGTAAGTTTGGTCCTCTGCCTATGTTTGATCCGCAAATTACTTCGAATGTAAAAGTAGTTGTTGTTGATTCAGACACTAAACAAGATTGGGATAAAGCGCATATTTCAGTTTTGCAGCAGAAAGGTTCATTCTTGACAAGATGGTTGATTGAACGTTATGTTGATAAAGACACTCCGGATTTGTTAGAATGGGAAAGAAGTAACACGATTAAATTCTCGCGCCAGAGTGAAAATGGTCGTTGGGACAGAGAAATTTCATTTGCAACATATAATCCTACAATGAATATTATTGAAAAACTCAAAGAAGAAAACGAAGCATTGGTTATGCCTGATTTATGGAAAATGCCTAGTGATCAAGAGTTTGTACAGATGAAAATGCTGATGGATAAGAAAGTAGAAGAATTTAAATCTGCTCGTGATGTATTAAGATCTGTTACTGCTCCTGCAGTTGATGATAGTATTCCGTTCTAAATTAATACTTGCAGAAAGGATAGGAGAGCCCAAAAACTCTCCTATTTTTATATCATGAAAAAAACACCTCTCAAAGCAAAATCACAATTAAAAGCTAAAACCGGTTTAAAAAGTAAATCTGGTCTTAAGAAAACTACTGCTTTGAAAGCAAAATCTCCATTATGCTCATTTTCGGCTTTAAAAAATTCAGGAACAACGTTAAAGAAAACAATATTGAATAAACAGAATAAAGAAGCTAAAGATAAATGGGAAGAAACAAGACAAAAAGTTATTCAAAGAGATAAAGGCAAATGCCAAATTTGTGGAAAACCGGGTACACAAGTTCATCACATTCATATGAGAAGTAAAAGAAAGGATTTATTATATAATATGAATAATTTAATCTTACTGTGTGACGAACACCATTTTCACAAAGCAACAGAAAAATATTTTGAACAAACACAATTGATTGCGAATTCTAAAGGTATTACTGTAGAAGAATTATTAAAGCAGGCAGAACAAAAGAAGGAGAAAGAAGAATGAATATTAAAAAGTATTTAGATATGTCAAATTATAAAAGAAAACTACGTCGCTGGATTATAAATTGGTTAGCTCCTACCGAATTCGAATATGCAAATTCTCCTTTTCAATTAGGGGATAATATTATGATAGTTGTACGTGACAATTATTATGAGGGTGAAGGTTTAGTTGTGAGATGGGGTAGAAACGGTTCAGATTGGTATAGAGAGGGATATTTTACTAAGAAGTCTGTATGTAAGTTGTATAGTGAACTTCATAATATTCAACCGAAATATATCCTTATTATAAAAGAGCAAGATCAAAGTACAGAAGCTATTAAAGAGTTTATAAAAGAAGTTAGAAATACTTGTGAATATACTAAAATTGAAGTAAAAAATAATAATGGTAAAGTCAGAATGTTTAATTGAAAGGAAATGACATGACAGACCTTGAATTTGATATAGAAAAAGTTGAAAGTTTAGATTTTGATGATTTAGCTAAACAATTAAAGTATATCTTTAAAACAGAACAGGATATAGTTAATTTTGTAAATTTCTTAAAAAACATTCAAAAATTCGTTAATCTTTCTAATGATAAAAGACATATGACACTTATTCAGCTTGGATATTTTAAAAGTCAAATTCAGAAATATGAAAAGCAAATAAAAAATCTTTTAGATAAGAAAAAGAATCAGCAAGTAAAAGAAGCCATTAAAAAAGCCAAATGCTGTGGTGAAAAAGTTACAGAAAATATTATTCAATACTACGCAGAAGAAGATAATGTTATTGAAGGATTAGAAGACCTATATATTTTAGTTACTGCCTGGACAAGTTATATGCAAGATTTATATTATTTAACAGGTCAGACAAATAAAAATATTGGCGGAATATATTAGAATTGGAAATTTATATTGTATATTTTTTGTTTTTGGTTTTCGTTTTTATTTTATTTATGATTATAATTGAGTTATGATAATTGATAAAAAGGAGAAAGCGTTTTGGTTAAGCAAATAAAAAAAGCTCGTATCGAAAAAAGAGTAAATAGAAAACAAAGTTTAAAAAAGTTCTTTGATTCTAATTGTACTGATGAACAATCTTTTTTTAATGCCTGTAAAGGTGATGAAAATCTTTTAATCTATACCTGTTTAACTAAAGAAGAACGGGAAGTATATTTTGAAAAACTTCGTGAATTGGAAGATACTCCTGCAAAAATCGATTATCTTTTAACGAATCAACCGTTTGCAAATGAAACAGTTGAAAGATATGATAGGGTTACTAAAGCTATTGCTAAATATTTAAAAGGTTATATTGAATATAACGGTTTTAGAATGAGTAATGCAGAAGGTACCTATGAAGATTGGACTTCTGAATTTTGGGCAAAGTATTGTAAGGTATGTGATTTTTATCGTACTAGATGGTTTTTTCCTGAAAAGTTAAAGAAGACTAGTACAGTTTCGCATTCTCCTATGTTGCTCAAGGAAATTGTTTATATCATTCGTTTATCGATTAGTGGTGAACGTAAACATCGTGCCTTCTTAGCAACTCAAAACATGGAAGATTCTGTATTTAAATTATCATTAGATACAACATTAGAAGTCGGTGATAATGAAAAAACTTTAGCAGATGTAATACCTGATGAAGAACACGATGTCGATTATATTCTGGACCAAGCAAGTACAAATAAAATTTTAGATAAAGCCTTGTCAATTTGTAAAGAATATCCAGACGCTGTTAAATATTATGAAAGAATTAAAGATTTTTATGAGAAACAGGATCCGATTGGGTTTGATAAGAAAACAATTATCCTAGGTAAAATCTTTTTGTATAAAGCTGGTTTAGTGTCAGCAAAAATATTAGCCTTTGTAAAAGCCTTATCGGCAACGTATAAAGCTAAATATAATTTAAGTAATGCTAAAATAAATAGTCAATTAGCCGAATATAAAAATAAAAAAGTCATTAAGTATAAAAAACCGACTAATGAAAATTTAGGTTGGCGTGATTTAATTTTAAGAAAAAGAGGAGAGTTGTGATGAATACTAATGCTGATTCTGGTGATTCTAGTTATTTGGAAGGTATTGGTGTTTTTTGTATTATACTTGTTATTATTGGAATGCTGTGTATTCCTGGTGCAATTGTATATCAACATAATAAAGTATCACTCAGAGCTGAAATCATCAACGAACTATGTAATGCTGGTAATGGAAAGTATGAATTTTGTGAGTTGAAAGAAACTACTTTTTATTACGAAGAAGCTGCCAAAAAAGAAAAAGGAATAAAATAAATGACAGAGATTGCTTTAATTACAGCGATTGGACCAAATGGAATAATTGGGGTTGGTAATAAGTTACCTTGGCATTCAAAACAAGATTTTTATCATTTTAAAACCATAACTAAAGGTTATCCATGTATTTTTGGTGATAAAACATTTTTTGGATTACCTAAATATCCATTAAAGAATAGAGTTAACATTGTAGTTAATCCAGAATATAAAGAAGAAGGCGAAAATATTGTTTGTTCTGTATTTAATACTAAAGTTGAACCGGTAGAACATTATTATACTGGCTCCTTTTTAAAACTAAACAGTATTGAGAATGCTATTAAAACAAGTATGAATTATGATAAGATTTTTATCTGTGGTGGAGCAGGCGTATATAAATATTGTTTAGAAAATAACTTAGTTAATACAATATATCTTACTAAAATTATATCTCCGACATTACAAAACGATTCGGTTAAAAATCCAGACAGATATGTATTCTTTCCTATTGATTTTAATGAATATTTTAAAAAAGATTGGGTAAGAGTTCCATTTGAATATAAAGAAGAATTACCTGAAGAAAACGAAGATATTACTGTATTATTTCAAAAATGGATTAAACTCAAAAACTGAGTTGTTCTAAATATTGTCACAAAGGCATAGCCGTGACGAGAGTAGCTAAGGTTTCCCCCTCCTTTTCCTGGCTACTCTTTTTTATTGTCCTTCTGCAGGATCAAATGTTGGGGTTAGTCTTAAATTTATACCTGTATTTACCCATAACTCAGTATCTGGATTATCCGCTTCAAAGGCAATCCAAGATGTTAAACAATTCATAGGGTGTACACAATCTTTTTGCAACCAGTCATCCCAAATTAAAATAAGATCTTTAAATTCAGGTATGATTATCTTTTTGCTTCCATTTTTATTTACATATCTTGTTACATTAGACCCATATAACTGTACATTGCCATTAACAGGTTGAAAAATGACAAGTCCCAAATTAGTCATATCAGTAGCATAAACTTTATTAGGTTTTAAACAGAATCCCAATTTAATATTCCCTTTATACAATTTTGGTTTGCTTTTTATAATTAGAACAACAAAGTTCTAAAGACTATGAAACACAGAATATTCCAAACAAATTCATTAAGATTGAATCGTTTAATTGGTTGTGGAGATCATACTCATGGACCACATCCAGAATGGTTTTATAATGGATCTTTAAAATTTGAAGAAGATGAAAACGGACCTAGAGTTTTTCAAAGCTTATCTGGGGCAGTAGCTTATTTTACAGAAAAAAGTTATGAATGTGAAAGATCAAGGGGTCAATACGTTACTTGGGCAGAAGCAACTGCAAATAACTGGGTTTTATACGTATATATCGGACCAGATACTTCAGATGCTAATTACAGTAATCCAAAAAACTGGTGGCCATTCGGTGAAGCTAGACCAGAACCGTATTCTCATATAAGCGAAGCAATTAATGCTGATAAAGCTTTTGTTGAAAAATTAGATGCACATTATACAATAGAAGAAAACTTAGAAGTTAAGCAGGACTAATACAATGGAATTAAAAGAAGATAGAATTATACATCGTTTTATTAGAGATATTTCTGAATATGAATCTGGCGGAGAGTATTATAATCAAGTAATTCCTGCTGATACACAGGCTTATGCAATTTATTCTAGTGGTGAAAAAACTGGATTATACTATGTACTTGGTGATGACGCGCATACATATACAGAAATCAGAGATGGATATGGTGGTAAAAAAAGCGCAAAAGAATATCCAGTTTTCACATCTGATCACGTTAATACAATTAATAGAAAAGCTGACAAATCATATGTAGATGCAGAATTTGTTAATGCAGAAACTAAATGGACAGCACAAATAAAAGCAGAAGAATCTAGAGCAACAGGTTCTGAAAATACAATTACTGTAGCATTGAATGATGAAACGACTCGTGCTGCATTAGAAGAAGATAAATTAAATAAAAAAATCGATACTGAAACAAATCGTGCTACAACTAAAGAAAATACAATTACTTCAAATTTAAATGCACATATTAACAATAAAAATAATCCGCACACTGTTACAAAAACTCAAGTTGGATTAGGTAACTGTGACAATACTTCAGATATTAATAAACCAGTTAGTAAGGCTACACAAGAAGAATTAAATACAATTACTAACAATTTAGAAGCAGAAGTCACAAGAGCTACTATGGCAGAAACAACAATTAGTAATAATTTAAATAATGAAATTACTAGAGCAGAAAGCAAGGAAATTGCAATAGAAACTTCTTTAAACACTCATATAGCAAATAAAACTAATCCGCACGAAGTAACAAAAACTCAAATTGGATTGGGAAATTGTGATAATACGGCTGACCTCGATAAACCAATTTCAAGGGCAGTACAAGTAGTTTTAGACAAAAAAGCAGATAAAGCTACAACTTTACAAGGTTATAACATTTCGGATGCATATACAAAAGCAGAAATTGATAACAAATTAACTGCAGTATATAAATTTAAAGGATCAGTAGATACTTATAATGATTTACCTAATAAAGATTTAATTGTTGGTGATGTATATAACATATTAGATACTGGCGCAAATTATGGTTGGACAGGAAGTGTCTGGGATAAACTTGGTGAAAATATTGACTTGTCTCCATATGCTTTAAAATCTGAATTGCCAACTAAAGTATCAGAATTACAAAATGATGCAGGTTATCTAACAGAAATTCCAGAAGAATATCTAACTGTTGAAGAAGCAGCTAGAGTATATGCTACGAATGCAGATGTTGCAGAAAAAGCAAACACTGCAGATTTAGCTACTGTTGCAACATCAGGTAATTATAATGATCTAGAAAACAAGCCAACGAAAGTATCTGAATTTACAAATGATAGTGGATATTTAACTGAACATCAAGATATCTCTAATAAAGCAGATATTACATATGTAAATGAACAAGTTGCTGTTAAGCAGGATATTTTATCTGGTGCAAAAGGTGAAGTATTTTATAGTAACGGCAATAGTGTATTTTCACAAACAATATTAAACGAAAGTAAAGTCGTTACAACAACTGCCGATTTAAATGTTTGTAAAAATAATGCGCCTTCTTTTGAAGAAGTATTTAATACATGGACAAAGTTTTCACATTTAAATGGTAATGATAATGCTGTAGCCAGCGAATTATCTGCTTGGACATATGATTCATCTAAAGATACAATTGTTCAACCACAGAATACTACATCATATTGTGGCTTTATTTCACCAAATACATATTCTGAATATGATATTACTGTAAGATTATATTCTACAGGTTCAGATAACGATACAATCGGTTTAGTCGCTGCTTTTGCGACAGATCCTAGTGGTAAACAGCACACTTTATCGTTTTTAAGAAGTCCGGGTGGTACAGACGCTAAATGGATATGTAAAGTTGATTATTGTACATTCGCAATGACTCAAACTACTTATAATCAAATAACATTAGCTGATAAATCTTCTACAATTACCGGTTCAGATGCCAACTGGAGTACTTCGACTATTGGAACAGGAACGGTTGTTAATATGAAACGTAATGGAAACGTATTTACTGCTAAATGTTCACAATTTAATTCTTCAATATTAGACGATAATACTACAATTACAATTGATTTAGATGCTTTATCGAGTACATATCCAGTTTTGAATTACTTTAAAGGTTCTGCTGCTTGGGGGTATAGTACATTTTCACAACCATATTCAATGTATGAAAATATTTCGGTTACTGATCCGTCAGGATATATTTTAGATGTTACAAATAATCAAACTTTACAGTATGATTCGTCTAGCTCTTCATGGAAAGTAATTAAAGGTTTAGTTCCAACAGAAGTAATAGGAGCAGGCCGATTATCATATAATAAAATTACAGGTAAGTTATTTTATTGTACTGGTTCGACTATTTTTCAAA
This sequence comes from Succinivibrionaceae bacterium, assembly GCA_051892875.1. GTDB lineage: Bacteria > Pseudomonadota > Gammaproteobacteria > Enterobacterales > Succinivibrionaceae > JBJFGR01. Next base: position 30,362 of record JBJFGR010000069.1, on the reverse strand, counting down.
TCGCTACCAATGCAAATATTTGATAGTATTGTAACTTTATAATTATTTAGTTATCAAAGTTCTAAACATAAGATAATTTCATAAGGTTTTAATAAAAACCCATTAAACAGGTTAAATAAGAATAAAATGGCAACTATTCAAAATAAAGTAATACATCGTTTTATTAGATCAATCGATGAATATGAAGAAGGCGGGCTTTATTATAATAGAGTAATACCGTTAGACACACAAGCGTATGCATACTATCCTGTTGAAAATCCAGATAGTACTTCTTTTGCTAGCGCAAGCGATTCTACGTCAATTTATAAAACAGGATTATATTATGTTTTAGGTGACGGTGATCATACTTATACTGAAATTAGAGACGGTAAAGGTAATGTTCCAAGTGCAAAAGAATATCCTGTTTTTACACAAAATCTTTTTGATGATAAAATTGATACCTTAATAGCCGGTTCAAACGTTGTTATTTCCGGTGAAGGTTCATTTCGTAAAATTTCTGTTCCAGGTGTTGCAGTTCCAGATAGATTTACGAGTGATCAAGAATTACCAGAAGAATTATTTATAGGTGATGAATTACAGAATTTAGATGGTACTAGAGCTTTTGCGATTAAACCTCCTGCATCACTTAAAGAAAATGATATTATATATTTTGCTAATCAATTCCAACTTTTAGTAACATACGTAGATCCTTCTGAAACTTTATACGACGCGGTTGTTATTTATGCTCCTGCTCCAGAAAAAGAATTAACTTTTGAAAACATTAAAGGAAATCCAGAAGACAATTTAGCATTATCTGTTGCATTAGATGATAAATTAGAAAAGAAAAATTTACCAAATACTATTTATGGTGTTGATGAAAACGGTAATCAAACATTATATCATTTTTTAGACGTTGGTATTCCAGATGCACCAAAAGACAATAATAAATACATACGTGAAAATGGTGAATGGGTAAAAATAGATAGTCTTGCTGTTATTAATGATACTTCTATATCTTCTTCTACAACATATTCATCTAAGAAAATAGAAAATAAGTTTAAAGAATTATTAAATTCTATTCATGATCTTAGTGTTTTAAATATTGAAATTGTTGATGAATTACCAAAAGAAGGTATTGCTAAAACATTATATCTTGTTTCTAATCATAAAACAGAATCAAAAAATATATATGATGAATATTTATGGTTAAATGACAATTGGGAAATAATTGGCAACACTGATATAGATTTAAGTGAATATGCTACTAAATCAGAATTAGAAAATGTTGTTGCAACAAAACAAAATACTCTTATTCCTGGTAAAAATATCAAAATAGAAAATAATGTAATTTCTGCATTAAGTGAAGTTACAAGTATTAATAAAAAATTACCAGATGACAAAGGAAATATAACTCTTGATAAAAATGATATTGGTTTGGGATCGGTCGATAATACAGCAGACTTAGATAAACCAATTTCTAAAGCTACGCTATATGTACTCGATGAATTACAAAATGACATATCGCAAAAACAAGATAAATTGTATGCTGGTAGAAATATTATAATTGAAAATAATGTAATATCAGCAACAGAACATATTAATTCTTATAATGCATTAGTAGAAAAACCAACTATTAATGGTATTGAATTAGTAGGCGATAAAACTTTTGAAGAGCTAGGTATTCAAGCGTCTGGTGATTTTGCCACAAACGAAAAAGTTGATAATATAGAAAAAACATTAACCGAAACAAAAGCAGATAAAGCCTATGATTTAGAAGGATATGGTATTTTAAACGCATATACTAAATCTGAAGTTAATGAAAAATTTGCAAATAAAGTTAATACAGAATCTGGTTTAAGTAAAGTACAATATGATATTAGTATTATAAATGAAAGTAAAGCCAATAAAGCTACAACTCTTTATGGTTATGGTATTACCGATGCTTATACTAAGTTATGGATTGATACTAATTTCGTAAGTATTGTAAGACATGAATACGATATTAATACTTTAACCTCTTCATTAAATACATTAGATACAACAAAAGCTAGTAAAGATGAATTATCTTCTAGTTTACTTAAAAAACAAAACGTATTAACTGCCGGAAATCATGTTGATATTACTAACGATGTAATAAGTACTAATTATTTATATGAAGACTTAACTGATAAACCTACTATTAATAGCGTCGAATTAGCTGGAAATAAAACTTTAGAAGAGTTAGGAATTCAGCCAAAAGGAAATTATGCAACATCAAATGACTTAAAATTAGTAGATTTAAAAGTTGACACTAAACAAAATATTTTAACTGCAGGCGAAGGTATTATATTAAAAGATAATGTAATTTCCGTAGTTAACAATATAGATTCTTATAATGATCTTGTAGATAAACCTCAAATAAATGGAATTGAATTAAAAGGTAATGTTTCATTAGATACCTTAAATATCCAAGAAAAAGGAGATTTTGCTACAGTAGATCAATTATTAGAAGAAACAAATAGAGCAATAAAAGCAGAGGGGCTATTAAATTCATTACTTTCAAATGTATCTAGTAATGTTAGTAATTTGAATAGAAATGTTACCGGAATCAAAAAAGAAATCAAAGAAAAACAAGATACTCTAATCGCTGGATATGGTATTAGACTCGATGGAAATGTAATTTCGGTTGATCTCGGTGATAAACCAGAAGAGTCTGGATTTCCTGAAGAATCTGGTACAGAATCTAGTGGCGAGACAGGGTGGGAATCGGGTTATTGTCCAATTCTCCCTACAGAAGATTACGTTACTAGAGAGGAATATGAAGCCAAATGTAATGAATATGAAAATAAAATTTCAGCCCTTACAAAGCGTTTGGATAGAATTATTGATATTGTTACAGATCAAGGCTTTCTAATTGTTGGTGTTGATGATGCTGTTGATTTCTAGGAGATTTATATAAATGGCAGATAAAAATATTATTCAAATTAAGAATCCAGACGGTTATCACTTATTTCCTAAAACCAAGGCATCTGCTGTATATATGGGTGATGGTAAAACATTAGGAAACATAGATCCAAATGCTCAAGAAAACAAAATTGAATCTATCTTAGTAAATGGAAAAGAATTGCCAGTAGAAGGTAAAGCTGTTAATATTAATATTTCAGAAATGACTGGTGGTGTAAGTGATTATGTTTTACTTGAAAATAAACCTAAGATTAATAATATTGAATTAGCAGGCAATAAAACTACAGTTGATTTAGGTTTAGCTTCGTCTTCTGAAGTTAAGAGATTAAATACAAAAATTGAAAATTCAGAAGTAGAAATCAAAACAATAAACACTCAAATCACTATGTTAAATGACCAATTGACGACTACGACTGAAAATGCAAATAAAGCATTGGAAGAAATAGAACAAGCTTCTGCGTTAATTGAAAATGTTAATAATGATTTAAACACTGAAATAACAAGAGCATTAAAAGCCGAACAAATCTTAGATGAAACCAAACAGAATAAATTGGTTGCAGAAAATGGCATTGTTATTAGAGAAGATTCGAATTCAGATAGCACAGTAATTACGCTTGATAATGAATATGTAACGGTACCTTTCTTTAATACTCAGTTAAAAAGCCTATCTTCAGCGATTATTCAAGATTTAGATGGTTTACAGGAAAATAAACAAAATAATCTTACCGCTGGTTTTGGTATTAAACTCGAGAATGATATAATTTCTTTAGATGTCGAAAATCCTGAAGAAGAATCGGGATATGAATCTGGAAGTAGTAGTGGTGGAGGTAGTGCTTTTCCTACTCTTCAACTTAAAACAGATGACTTAAAAACAACTAATTCTTTATATTTTGATGGTGATAAAGTCGATAGAGTTAAAATTAATTCCAAAGATATGGTTTTGACGGGTGATAATTTAAAATACTTTATCAAATCAGATGGTGAATATACAGAAATTAAAAAAATCGAATATGATATGTGTCAATTCAGTGCTCCAGATTTAGATATTGGTTATATATCATTGAATCCTGGATTTACACAGACTTTAAATTTCAATACATATGTTATAGATGAAAATACTGTAATTAAAAATAATTTCTTTGTCGAAGTACCGCGCGATTTTGATAATAAGTTAACTCCTTTATATAATTATCGTACCGGTTCAGAGATGTATTCATTTGAAGTTTGGACTGATGAATTTGTTGAAGACATGACAGGATTAGGTTCAACAGCTATTCCTAGAAAAATTTTATTACAAGCCTATGATATGGATGAAATGTCTTTGGCACGGGTTGCTTTGATTGACTGCTCATATCTTTTTGGTAAACCTACTCGTCCATATTTAGCAGTATTCATTAGAGGTTTAAATGGATATTGGCGTACAATAGTTGCTTATAATTTTTATAACTCCATTCCAGATAGTGTTGTTGGAAATGGAATAGGCAGATATACAATTGGTTTACAGCACTGGGTATGGGAACAAATTCAGCGTAATACTTTAAGAGGTATGGATTTAGATAAACTCAGTAAATCGAATAAAAATAGTATCGATTCGATGAAAACTACACTTGATGCTCTAGATACAAAAACTTCTAATAACACGAAAGATATTACTGCATTACAAACACGAGTCGATCAGCTTAATTCAGAGTTAAGTACGAGTTTAGCAAATATTGAACAAAGATTACTGACTATAGAAAATAATGTAAGTTCGATGTTAGTAAGATTAGAAGCACTAGAAGCTAGAAATAGTTAATAAAATTTTATAAATTATATCTTTTACATAGTAATTCCCTGAATAAAGTTCTAATAAATAACGATTGGACTAATTTAGGGAATTATTTTATTATGCTCAAATTTCTTAAACCCGTTGTGGAATATTTAAAACGTGCGGTTTGGTTAATACCTGTTACTTTATCTGCTATTTTATGTATGTACTTTATGAATCTTTTTCAGCGTATAGATGAAGCACAGTTACGCAGACAAATTGATGAAAGAGATAGTATTATAGAAATTACCAAGTTCATCAAAACGAAAGATACTTTATACGCATATTTAGATATTATAGATAGATTCGAAGATAATAATTTATATCTATTGGATAATAAGTTAGAATTATTACCAGATAAGAGACATACCAGACGTTGTTATTATTCGATGTATAGTGTAACTCCTCCATTTGAAATAGAAAAATTTAGACAGGAGATGTTAAAAAACAAGGTTGGTACATTTGATCATAAAATAGTACCGGGTGTAAAACTTAATTTTCAATATCGTCATATACGTGCAGACAATAAAGAATATATTTTATTAGCCGGCGTTCATAATTACGTTAAATTACCAGAAGAAAAAGAATTATATTTTGCGATTGGTTTACTTTTACTTTTTACGGCCGTTTGCAATCTTATTATTGTTATTTACGCAAAGCACATGAGATATTTGTGTCATCTGGAAAATGATAAAGAATAATGGAGAAAATAGAAATGCAAGAACAAGGTGCCGAGTATCCAGAGGTGCTGACAGTCTTTTTATGTTTTATCTTGGCATTATTGGGTGGAACAGCAAAAGAATTATCTAAATCTGAAGAAGCTTTCACATGGAGAAACTTCTTAAAAAATATCTTTGTATCTGGATTTTGTGGTATAATTGTAGGCTTATTTGCTCCGGATTTTGAACATAAAAATTGGATTATGGTATGTGCTGGTATTTCTGGTGTTGCTGGAATTCAATTTTTAGATTTTTGTACTGAGATTTTAAAAACAGTAATTAAAAAGACAATTGACGCTGAAACAAAAAAGGAATAATCAATGATAGCGAATAAAGCGAGTCTTATTACTATTGCCGTTTCTATTTTGGCTGCAGTTATATTTTTTATGCTTTGGCAAATTTCACAAGATAATTTAAAGAATACAAGAGAAAAATTGTGTGATGCAAATAATACTATTCAGACGTTAAAAAATGATAACGATAAATTACTTGTATATATTCAAACAAAAGATCAAGAAATTAAAAAAATCGAAAAAGAATATATAAATAAATTAAATAATATTCCAAAAGATAATTGTGGTGATACTAAACCTTCAAAAGAATTACTTGATTATTTAAAACAGAATGCACAATGAAAATATTATGTAGAATTTTAGGATTGTGGATATTTTTCTTATTTTTGTTCAGTATGCTTTTTGGGTGTACTTCTACAACGCAGGTAAATGTATCTACAAACAATTTAGTACAAACAGATTATGATTATCAATGTTTAGATGGTACTAAAACTTTTACACAAATTATAGTTTGTTATCAAGCTCAAGATAAAGCAGAAAAAGTCCAAAACAAGATAACAAACGAATTACTTAAAAATAAATAAAAATAAAGGCTCGTTTTTTGACCGTACACGAGCCTTTTAATTTAATCTTAAGAGTTTCTCTAGAAAGTTAATTTAGCTACGCACATGACCAATTTTTCGGCATCTGTGTCATTGTCTTCTAATGCGATAGCAACTACTTTTCTAAAATCATACCATTTTTTAACACAACCGACTCCGGCAATCTTACTGAGTACAATTTTATTAAACTTTTTAACTTTACCCACAACTCTTACTTTTACTTTGCCGACGAGAGCAATACTTTGACCCTTGCTTTTCGAATTTAAGATAAAACCTGGTTTTTCAGAAATTACACCATTCACTTCTTTATCAGCAATAGTTATTTCTTTTTCACCACCGAATTTAATCAATGTACCAACTGGATATTTTTCATCACTAAGATATTTTTCGGCTAAGTCTGCATATCGAGCTTGAGTTGCAACACCATTAAAGATAGACGCCGTAATAGTACCCGGAAATTGACTATCGCCAGCTTCATTCATCAGTATAATTTGTTTATCTAAACTATTTGTACCTGCATTTATAGTAGTATTTGAAGTATAACCAAGTAATAATTTATCTTGATAGGTGTTTAATGTGAATTTACCATTTGTACTATTCGTTTTAATAGCTGTAACATAAGCACCACTTGCAACTTTTGAGTTTAACATAGCGACGCCTAGGTTACCATTTAAATACGTATTTGTTAAAATATCAGTATTCAAACGATCAACTTCAATAGTATCTGGTAAAGGTTGCCAAATAAGCTTACTACCATCTGTATATAAGTAACTTCCAGCTTTTCCTGCAATCTCAGAAATTACACCACCGATCGTTAAAGTACCTTCGGCTGTAACGTCTAAATCTTCTCCGATGATAACACCACCTTTTTTAGTAGTGGTTGCAGGAGGTAAAACACTGTCTATAATTCTAATTGCCATTTTATATCCTCAAACTATAAAGCCGTTAAATATTCTTCAAATTTTAATATTTCGATATCAGGAAAATTTTTATTCTGTGGAATATCACGTAAGTATTGAGCATACTGTAATAATTTAAAATAAATGTTTTCCGAATCTTCTGTTTTAATACCTAATTTAGTTTGTTGTTCAAAGCGTGTGATTCGCCATAATACATTTTCTAAATTTTGGTTGCGTTCTTCTCTTTTTAATTCTTCTTTTGATTTTTCTCTTTCGATAATATAAGGTTCTGCAACGTTACTTTCAAACGAAGATAATTCATCTGCCACTTTTAAAGATAACTCGGCATTAGAAACATACTTACGTAATACTTTCGAAAGATCAGCTTTTGTAATATATTCTGCTTTTTTTAATGTGTTAATTAATTCATCTATTTCTTCTTTTGAATATACATCTTCGTTACAAGCTTTTTCTGATATTAATTTTTTTACTTCGTCGGCAGTAACGTAATTTGTATCTTTAAGTAAATCAGATTCTGTTAGTACTACATTGTTTGCTAAAACTTTTCCATTAATTGTTGGCTTATTTAAAAGAGTATTATAATCTAAATCAGTATCTTTAAGTTTATTTAAAACAGTATCGTGGGTAAATTTAATTTTAGCGTTTATTTCACTTAATCTTGTATCGATATTCTTGTGTAATTCTTCAAAATCTTTAACGGTTGTAGTTACAAATTCAGCAAAATTATCTGTTTCAACATAACTTCCTTTTGGTTGAATACCCAAATCTGATAAAGATAAATTACCATTTAATTCGATATGATTAATAGAAGGTCTATTTTCTAAAGTGAGATAATCTTTAGAAGGGGTATATCCAGCAACTATTTTATCACCTTGTCTAATAGTCATTTGTTATTCCTTTGGATATTTCTTTTTTATTTGATTAATAGTGTTAAACCAGACGTTTGTACCTTTAACTTTATCCCAATACAACATGTCTAATTGATCTTCTAAACTTGGGTATTCTGCCAATCTCGCTGCAATAGCTTTTTCTGCTTTTACTTTTGATTCTAAAACATACTGATTGTTTACAAATACATAGTTTTCATTCGTTTTAATTATTTCGTCAAAGATAATAAATGGAATATTTTCTAATTCTTCTTTTGTTTTAGCTACTGCAATTATCTTATTGTCTTTATATGCTAAGTACTGACTCATTCAAATTTATCTCCTTTAACGTATAAGAAATTTACAGTCTCACCAGCAAAAGTATATTCAATCTTTAATTCATCGTCTTTTAATACAGGAATAAACAGCGAATACATTGAATGAGCACGCGTAGATACACAATGCTGATAAATAGTATTCATTATTTTACTGTGTACTGAAATGTATTGACCGAGTGAAGTACAATATTTATTCAGTAAGATATATCCATTTTCAGGAATTTTATAAGTAGAACCAGATGCAAATAATTGTAAAGAGACTGTACTTATTCCATTTTCTGTGGATTCTGCTTCGATTTCATTCCATTTTAGTATTCCGTCAGATGCTTCTAATAAATGGCATCCAGACTGTGGCACTCTTGGAAGAAGACCTTGTAAAGTTTCATATATTTTAGATGACGACCAAGTTTTATCTTTATATAAACCAGAATCTTCAAGTAAATCTATAACTTCACAATCGTCTGTGATAATATATGTAATGTCGTCATCGTGTTTTGACAATGCATTATATTCAGCTAATGTACCCTTCCACAACTTTTCTTTTTTCGTTGTCATTTAATTAGCTCCAATAAGACTGTAAGTTACCAATCCAATTAACACCTTGATCAAAACTTCTAAATGCTAATAAATAATTATTATTTGCTTCTATTAAAGGCACTTCTCCACTTAACCATTTTACACTACCTGGCCAAGTAATTGTTCCAACTGTCGTAGACGCTGGTATATATAATTCAAAAGTTATAATCTTTCCGGGTACATTTCCAGTCAAAGAAGAAGTATCGAATGTAAATGTAACATCACCTGTAATAGTATAACTATAAATACTAGTCGACGCAGTTAATGCTATATTGTTAGTAGTAGAAATTAAATCTTGATAAATTGTACAAGCATGGGTAGCAAAAGCATTGTCAACTTCTGCTTTTGTATAACAGCCTAACGAATCTAAACTAATTTCCCCTTTTATTTCTACATTATTAATTTTGGGTTTGTTAGTTAAAACATTGTAATCTGTAGTCCCAGAAGGACCCGCAATTAATGTATCTCCAATATAAACTGACATTCTTTGTTTTCCTTACTTTATATATAGTATATAGAACTTTAATAATAAAAGCCCAATTTCTAATACGAAATATAACCAGATAAACAAAAAGTCTCAGAAAATCAATCTGAGACTTAATGCAACGTCATTTCAAATTATAACGTTTATTATCTAGCAGTAACAGTAACGTTTGCATCACTACCTTGAATAACACTGTTCAAAATAATGACTTCAGCTGTATAAACCGGCCACAAGTAAACGTCAATTACCATTTGATTGTTTGCGATTACTAACGGTGTATTGTTTTCTTCGTTACAAACAACACTATATTTAGTAATACCTTCAGCAGACAAGATTGAATTTAAGAAGCTGTTGAACTGTAAGGTGATTTGCATACGTTCATAAGCTGTATTGTTTTCAAACAAGTGCCATTTAGCAGCATCACGTAATACAGTCTCAATGTAGATAACTGTTCTTGCAACGTTAATACGATCTAATGCAGAAGGTTTAGCTTGTAACGTTCTTTGACCCCAGTTAACATAACCAGCACTCGGATCTTTAATAATACAGTTAATCTGATTATCTGTATAGATATTACCGCCTTTAGTCTGATCATAGTATTGAGTCAAACCTGTCGGAGAAACAACAGCAGAAGTTAAGACACCTCTATTTAAACCTGCGGGAGCCATCCAAGGTTGACCATTACCCATAATCTTAGCAACATACGCAGATGGACACATTACAAAATTTGCACGACCTTGAACTGAATCGTATGTTTTAACCCAAGGAGCAGAAACAGCACCGCGATATGAGTTAAAGCCCTGAATATTTTTACGCCAATCAACTAAGTTTTCGTAATCTGTTTCAGTCATCGGGCAGTCAAATAAGCAGAAGCAGTCACGACGATGTTCAGCAATTTCTAACATTTTAGCCTGATAAGAAACATTGCCTTTGTTGACATAACCACTGTTCATCAAGAGCGAAACACCAACTTGTGATCTGTCTTTGAAATTATCCCAAGCAGCATTTAAATCAGTATATTTAGCATTTGCATCTTTCCATGTACCAGATTTACCACCAGTCAATGCAACGTTTTCAACAAATTCAGGAATAACAATAGCATCTGGGTTTTCTTGAACAAAATTCTGGTTTACAAATACTTGAATGTAATTAGAAGTACCGTTTACAACGTCTTCGACATACATTGAGTTACCATAGCTATCCTGGCTCGGATACAATGTACAATATTCAAACGTTTCAAGAGTTTGCATAACGCGACCAACTTTCTCAATAACTGACAAAGTGAAAGTTGTTTGATCATCATCTGGATAACGACCTACACGTGCATTTGAATCATTTGTCTGTGTTTCAATACTATTAACGAAGAATGAAACTGTACTAGATTGTCCGTTAACTGTCCAATCATATACTTTAAATGTACCATTCAATGCTTCATTAGACATTCTAGAAACAACGATAGATGCACCTAATTCTAATCCATCAACAACACTCGCCGGAACAGTAACTGTAACTAATGTTCTACCTGTATCTCCAGATTCTTCTTCGAATTTAGTAGGAGCAGTTACAGCGTATGCACGATTTTCATTAATCGTACTATCTGATAAGGAGATATAAAATTTTCTGTTGTTCGGGTCGGTTGCAGTAACAATGAAAGCAGAATCTAAATCGTCGCTAGCAAATAAACCAGATTCAGCACCAGAGTCGCGAGATGTCTGAGCTGCTGTAATTTCTTCATAAAAATACCCATTTGAAACAGGCATTTCTTTAACACTGCCTTGAACAGGAATTGTAGCTGCAGCCCAATGAGCATCATTTACACGGTCTTCTGCAGGTAATTCTGGATCACCAGTCGGAACTACACGTACAAAGTAATGTTCACCGATTGTATCTGACGCAACTGCTAAAGAATAACCAGCATAACCGTATTTGGAACTTAATGAACCAAAACGACCAGTATAATCTTGCAGCGTAGATAACAGAGTTGGAGTATTAATCGGTCCATATTCAGCTTCACCGACATAAGCACATGCTGTCGTAGTATTTGTAGCGACAACTCCACTTAAATCTTTAATAGAAGCATAAATTCCCGGAAATTTATAGTTGGCCATTTCTTTATTATCCTTATCTTAAACTTAACTAAAACAGTTAATATTTAGAACTTTTGAAAGGATATAAAGAGATATTAATCTAACTTATTATATCATTCCATAAATTCTTTTATATGTATAGAACCGGAATAAAGTTAGATTATTTTTCAATAAGTTATTATTTTAAAATCTGAATGAATGTAATTAAACTTCGAATTTACATTTATCAGGAAACATACTATTTAAGAATTGGTTAAGTCTAGGATATTGTTTATTATTACCAACTGTATTATCAAAAACACTCAACCAATCTTCTTGTAACCAAGCGTCAGTTAGATCCTGATTTAATGTTATTTTTACATCGTTAATTTTTCTAGGTTTTCCTAATCCTTCGTCTGGGTATAAGTTTTTGTAGACACTGCGTTTGTGTAATACTTTTGGAGTTTGACAAAATTCTTTAATACAAGATAATTTCATCATTTGATTAAAATTAGCTTTATTTATAATAATAGGAAGATGAGATTCGTAATTATAATGACTATGACAATCTAATTTATTTAACAATTCAACCGCATAATCAAAACCATACTTCCAACGAGATTTTTTTATATTGTTTGCATTTCTTTTTACTTCGGCATCTAATGTACCAAGGCAAACATTTAATGCTTCATACCAGTTTCTAATAGGTTTTAATGCGAAGAAATCATCATTCATTAATACAAAATTATCAGATATTTCCTGACAATTACAAGCAGCTAAATAATTTGTAATACTATTTTTCCACTTGTCTTGATTCTGGATAGTCGGAATATAACGAACATTTTTAATCCAACTAGGCTTATATCCAATAATCCAAATACGTTTAAAATTACAGAATTTAGCAATAGAGCGTAAAGACATCCGTATATCTGGATTATTTTCACTTGCTTTTAAAATGTATACTAAATCTAATTCTAAATCTGATTTGTATATTTCAGTCGTCAAACATGGATTTAAGAAAGATCTTGCCTTTTCTGATAAAACATTGTGTGGGTAACTTATTTTCTGTTTATCAGCCCATTCTTTTGTATGTAACCACGGCTGAGTAACAATCTTCCTTTTTGATTCTACCATGTTTATACACTTATTTCTGCTTTATTGTGTTTGCTAACTTTTTTGCTGATATTTCAAGAGGATACATAATACCACCGTTAGATTTAAGAAAATTATAAATCTTGGCTTCTAATTCTTCTGTACTAACCTCTTCTTCGACTGGTTTTTGACCCAATACATTATGAATAGTATTCCAAACTTTATGTAATACAATATCTTGTTGTTCTTCGTTTAACTCATCAAAAGCATTAGAATGATATACGGAGGTTTTTTGTAAAAGATCTTGAACTTCTTCATAGGTTTTCGCTTTAAGAATAACACTACTTTCAATATAATTCAATTTTTTAATTATACTGTTTGCAATTCTATTGAGCGGATTTAAGGCTTCTATGAATAATTCTTTTGTTTTAGACATTATGCGATTATTCTCTTTTTTGGATTGTTTCCACCGAAAGCAGAATGACGAACAGACCAACCGATTTCTTTTTCACCATTGTATTCTAACTTCTTAAGATACTGAATTACATCAAATAATTTTTCTTTTGCAGCAATCGAATAAACATTTTCCATGACATTCTCAATACTAGAGATGTCAGAATCGATGTCACCTTTGAAATCATTTTTTCTATCAGTAATCGGATCATTAGAAGCAATAATAGCATTTTCGATTTGATCTATTTTTGAATCAGATATATTAAAATAATTTCGTAATTCAATCAAAGCTCTATCGACTTCATCAGCAAGCATTTCATCTTCATAAAAACCAAATACTTTTTCTAAGATTTCGTACTGTTTATCGTTTAAACTTAAAGTATCTGCTATAATTTGACATACAGTATAATTATCATATGTACGATTTTGCTGTACAGCTTCTGTTAATACTTGCACTGATTCTTTTACTTCTTCTTTGTCTTTGGTCTCAACTTCGTCTTTATCTTGATCTTCTTTATTTTCTGTATTATCAAGAGACTGTTCTTCGCCAGAATCTGCTTCTTTAACACCCACTTCATAAGCTTTTTTCATTTCTGGAACTTCACTTATTTTAGATGTCAATTGAGCCAGATGTTTCATTTCTTCATCGCGTACATCTACTAATACGTCATGAAAAAGATCAACTAATTCTTTTCTGGTAACATTATCTTCTAACGATAAAATTTGATCGTATTCGCTGTATGCTTTAGATTCAGAAGCAATCGCACCTAAAATCGCCTGGCAATAAGCTTCATCGTTTGACAAATCAACATCATTTGTTTCTAATGGATTTGCTTCTGCTTCAACCAATCTCTTTTTTGGAATAATACGCATTTTTTCCTCTATTATCTAGCAAGCGGAAAAGCATCACTAGTTTTATTTACTTTGTATGTATCACCGTCTAATTCAAGTAATACGTTTTCGACATGTAATTTTTTAGGTAATAAATTTTTGTCAATCTGAGATACTTTATATGCATTATCTTTACGTTCATCGTATTCTTGATCAACATGTACAGCTTCAGAACCTTCACCAATTTTATTCTTTAAAGCGGCAACTACATCAGCAACAGAAATACGAACATCTGGAACAAAATTGAGAGGACCAGCATAGTTAGACTCTTTTACTGCTTCTCTTTGTAATTGATTTTTACTTGCCATGTGCCAATATAATTCAGATGGAGTAATGTTATAATCTAATAACTCATTAATTTCACCGTACTTCGTTAAAATTGAATACGGATCTGCTTCAGGATCTCCGTTCATTTCTTTTTCTGCTTCTACAACGAAGGCGTGTTTATCTTCTTCAGACATAGAAGCAAGAAAGTTATCCATAACATAAGCTTCAAAATTCGCAAGGCCAAGAGCTGGATTAATCGGTTTTAAATTATACTTTGTTTTTTCTGCCAAATACTGTTCACAAGTTTTACCATTCAAAATACTTTCAACGAATTTAGCCAAATGAGATTCACCAAAAGAATGTTTATCTTCTTCGTAATCACAGCAATCGTCTGTAGTTTTAACGATTTTCAATGAAGTAACATCAGAATCTTCGTTATCACCGGCGGAAATATCAACCAGATCATTGGCCATATCTTCAACAGCCTTTTCGAAAGAATTTCCAGCATCTGAAGATTTACCGAAATTATTGTCGTTTGACATATTAGCTTTGTTGACTAAATTTTCTTGATCGGTAATTTCACCTTGCGCAAATTCACCCGGCTCAACGTTAGCCATTCCCATTTCTTCGAAGGAAGGCACAATATTGTTACTCATGATTTCTTTTGAACTTTCAACACCTTCGTCCAAATTTTTAGAAATAGCTTCTAACATACGTTCTCTAAGATTCATATTTTTATCCTTATTGAAAACTCTTATATTTTGTGAAATTAATACTTTTATAATTAGAACTTTACTTACTAAAAAATAAATATTCTATTTAACTTTAACAAAACCCGGGCAAAGTGTTACTATTTTTCCTTTTTTAGATTTTGCATACATGGCACATTGAGGTTTACCTGCTTTTATCCAATGTTGACATAAATTAATATGAAAATGATTATATGGATTTTTAGATTCTGCAAAATATCTACAAGAACAAGTTTTTAAATCAGCAGTTACAAAATGTGACTCGATTAAATTTCCGTTGATTTTTTCATCAACCCAATAACCTATTGTTTGATTGTCTAAAGTATCTTCACGTATTAAGTACATCGAATATCCATTATATAATATTAATATATTAAACTAGAACATAAAAAAGGTCCCTCAATTAAGGAACCTTTTTCATTTAGTATTTTATTAACTAAATTAACCGAAAAAACGTTTTGTAAAACGTGATTCTTCAGCTGTTTCTGCAATGAAGTTGTTTGCGTCAACAGATTCATTGAAAGCTGCAACGTATTTACCATATTTAGAGTCATAAACACGAACGCATTCTTTCAAAGAACGATTGTCAAAAGTAGAAACGATTTTAGCAATAGCTTCTTCTTTCAAACCAGTTTTTTCTGTAGACAAAGCTTCAACTAATGCCATATAATCTTTACCAGATTTAGCAGATTCTTCGTAAGCGCACAAAGCAGATTCGAGAACTTCAGTTTCAGCACCCATGTCATCGTCTTGCATCATCGGAGCAGGAGCAGCATCGAAAGAATCCATTTCATCAGCAGATTCAAATGTTTTTTCAGGATAGATTTCACCAGAATTAGCTTCTGTGTCAAAAGCACCCATAACTTCGCCAGCTTCAGACAAAGCAATTTCACGTTTACCAGGCTGTAAAGAACCTTTCAATTCAGAAACTCTTTCAGCAAATTTTTTATAATCAGAGAAACTTTCTTTCTTAACAGAATCAGTTTTTAAGAGTCTCATGTTAATCGGAGAATTGTCAGCTTCGTCGATCAAGATAGATTCACAAACAACGAATTTAGCAGGATTAATACGATTTTCACTGAATTTAGCGAATTTAGATTCAACAGATTCTTTTTCTTCAACATCCAATTCAGCAACTTCGATATTGTCACCAGCATCTTCGCCTTCAGGAGCATCAGCCAAACTATCGATAACGTCATCAACTTCTTCGCCATCCATAACAGCATCCAAAGCAGGTTTTTCAACAAATTTAACGTCAGACAATTCATCAGAAGAAACAACGATGTCAGCGATTTTAGAAGCTAAATCTGCGTCAGAAATAACAACAACTGCTGCAGAACCGTCTAAAGCCATATCACCATCTGGAGTAGCACCGATTTCTACAGTTT
This sequence comes from Succinivibrionaceae bacterium, assembly GCA_051892875.1. GTDB lineage: Bacteria > Pseudomonadota > Gammaproteobacteria > Enterobacterales > Succinivibrionaceae > JBJFGR01. The sequence goes on along the minus strand of JBJFGR010000069.1, from coordinate 13,929 downwards.
CGCCTTTATCAAATTCAATATCAGCATCTTCTGTTTCGAGAATTAATTTTTTAGTTACAATCCAGCTTTTGCCTTCTTTAGCACTTTCACGCAAAGCTTCTCTGCAAAGTCTTGCTGAAAGTCTTTTCAAAAATTTTGCCATTTTAAATCACTTTCCTTATGTGTTTTACTTAATTAAATTTTTAAACTTATCAAAAACTAGAACTGTACAAATAAAAAATCAAAAACTAGAGTTATATGCTTTTTAGAACTATATTTTTCGTATTAACTAATTACTATTCTATTTGTTCTTCCATCTCCTTCTACATGGATATTCATTCTGATGGTTTCAATTAAAGATTGTGGTAGTGGAGTATCTGTTAAACAACCCCAATAATTAATCTTAAATGCTGAACCATAAATATATCCTTGACCTTTTAATTTATCTGTAGAAGAAGAATAACGGTCAATATTAGGAATTTCAAATACAGTAAATAATTGATTTTCATTGTTACCAATAGATGGAGATGCGTATTTATGCCAAATTTGAGCGTCAGCACATCTTAAAATAAATTTATCACGAATGTATTGAATCTCGTCTCTATTGTCACATAAAATAACTGCGCTATAAGTACCGGTTATTGATTTTGCTTTATATCTACTTGGTAATTTATCCCCAGTTGCGCGTAAATCTTCAGTATTAAACCAAACATCTTCTTTCTTTAAATTCGGTAGAGATTTAGTAATGACTACTCCATTTATTGATAACTTACAAAAAACTTTATTTTCTTCGGTTTTAATTTCAACTATTTCACCCTGTAAACCTCTATATCTATCCATAGAAGCAATAAATACAGTATCACCTACTTCCCATGATTCTGGAGGACTAGGTAAATCAAAATACCATTGCTTATATCTATTACCAGTGCCCCAAAATACAGTTTCTAAGTCATTCTGCATAAAAGCCAAAATAGGATAAGATACATCTACACCTTTTTCATTATTAACATTCTTTCTTAATAAATAGGTATTAAAAATTTCTTCAGTATTTAATTCGTCTACTTGAAATACTCTAGAATGATCCCATAACCAATCATTTTTTGTCGGATCTGCTTCAATATCCTGTATACCTAATTTATTTCTAGGGTCAGCAATACGCATTTGATTTAATAAAATTTCACGCATTGCTAAATCTACTTCATTTAAGCTAGAATGAAATTTACTGTTGGATGGAATATGTAATGTTATTTCTGGCATGAAACTTACTCTTTATTTAGTTTATAGTTTGATAATGAGCCTTCTCTTTTTAAATAATGATAATATATACCGTTATCTGGACATTCAAAAATCTTATCTGTTAATTTATATAACCAAAATTTAAATCTACTGTCTTCTCCTTTCTTTAAAGCTGTAGGAAAACGACAATTAGGATTATCATCTAATAATTTTTTACGGATAATAGAAGGAACTATACAACCATATTCATTTTTACCACGCTTGCCGTCTATTACTCGTATACCTCGTACAATATCATAATCTTCGGAATGTTTATACAATTCTTCAAAATAACCAAGGTCTACTTTATCATCACTGTCAACAAAACCAATAAATTCCCCGGTTGCATTTTTAATAGCATGATTTCTTGCAATAGATACTCCGCTATTTGTTTTAAAATAGGTTACATGAATTCTACTATCTTTTTCGGCATATTGTTCTATTATGAATTTAGAATCATCTGTAGAACCATCATCTACTATTAGTATTTCAATATCACTTAGAGTTTGATTTACAATAGAATCTAAACATCTATTTAAATATGGAGCAGAGTTATAAACTGGAACAATTATAGATATTTTAGCCATATATGAATCCTTGTCTTTGTAAATATTCAATAAATTCTAAAGCGTGTTTACAAAATCCAGGTAGATTGTGTGGATTGTTTGGTTTACGTGCAGTCAATCTATGATAAGCTGGAAAACGTGCACCTGTACCTGCTCGATTCATTCTATTTGCTTTATCGAATCTAAAACGATAACTAGGACAACTACAGCGAATTAAGACTTCGTGCCTACTTAAACTAGGTTTTGGTTGATACCCTTGTAAAATTTCTTCATCTGATAATCCGTCGTTTTCAAGTACACCTTTAAAACTAATCATAACAGAATAACTAGAAGGCTTATGGGAAGAACTAACCTCACCATAGAAAGTAATTGTTCGTACACCTTTATCGTATCTCAAATCTAAATTTCGTATTCTAGCAGATTGATCGGCGTTGTTTATTGAACCCGGCGATACTTTAGGTGTATTTCTAGCTAGTTTTCCCCATACAGGCATTTATTCTTCTTCTACTGTTTTATTTAAGTCAATCGTTTGTAAAATCCATTGAGTACATTCTTCTAAAGTACGCCATTCCAAAACTTCATAACCCATAGATTCTAATCGATTACAAAAAGCTTCTTGATCTACTGATTTTTTTCCCTTTCCAAACTTAAATTCTACAAATGTACATTTTCCATTATGTAAAACAATTAAATCTGGCTGACCTTTTTTGGCTCCCATTTTTTCCATGTGTCCTTTATAGATTGCTTTGAATCTAACATCCTTAATAAAAGACATACCGTTAAAAACATCTGTACAAAAACACAACATATTATGAGCTTGTAATTTTGCTACACAGGCTTTTTGTAATTCATGTTCAGAGGTTATTTGATTTACTTTTTTTTCATCGACTTTAACTTTTGGTTTAGATACCGTCGGTGAACGTTTATAATGAGTCATATTAGCTGTACCATACATGGCATTATTCCTAATTTAAACTATCTTTAAAATCAAGAATATTACAAGCAAGCATAGCAATAGCAATTTTAGCCTGGTTCCAAAGCTGCATAGCGCTTGATAACTGTAATTTCTCGGCATTTTCTTTATTAATAGATAATTTTTCCATGTATTTTTGTAATTCAATAAGGGCGCTTTCAATTGCTGGCTTTCCTTCATATAATTTTTTCTCAACTAAATATTTGTGTAATGAAAAACCTTCTTCGATAATTACATTTAAATCTGCAATAGATTCTTTTGTAGTAATACTTTTACCGTCTTCAGAAGTATACTTTTCACTATAAGTATTAACGTCTTTTAAAATTTTTTCAGATAAGGTATATGCTTTTTCCATTAGTTTTCCTCACTTTTCAACAATTTAATTACTTTGTTAATGTTTCCTTTTATTGCGTATTCCTGTAAAATGTTTGATACAACAAAACATAATTCTTGATCTAACGCAATTTCAGTACCTGACTTTTTTTCAGTTAATGTTAAAACTGTATCATTTCCTGCCGGTTTAAGATTAATTTCAATATTTTGTAATTTACTATCTTGGAACGTCAATGACATTTCTTGTATAGGCTGTTCATTATATTGAGCTTCTTTTTTAGAAAAAAATGATTTTAATTTAGAAAACATTTGAGATTAACCTCCTTCATTTTTATTATTAGAACTTAAAAGACATTAATATTCTATATAAAAAGCGAATCCCGGGAAAGAGAACCTTTAATATGCCAATCTATCAAACACATTCTTTTTGGAATTATATAACGAACGAATCAGAAACAATTATCAATAAAGTTAAAGATTTACTGTATATTGAAAAATATAATTATGAAACAAAAGATTATGAAACTGCTCGCTATTTTCAAGAAGTTGCCAAATTACAAATAGAAGATTCAATTTATATTACTCTTCGCGTTCCGGCTGGTTTAACTAAATACCTTTTAGATAAAACAACCTTATTATTAGAAAAGAAAGAATATCCTGAAAAAAGATATAGTGAAAACGAAATATTAAGAGTTGCTGAAAAAATTAAACAAATAAATCCCCAATTTGAAATAAGAGAGTATCAAACTGAAGCTGTTCTTACTTCTCTAAATCAATTTCAAAGTTTAATCGAAGCTAGTGTTGGAAGCGGTAAAACTAGCGTTATGTCTTTTGTTTGTAAAATTTTAGAAAATGAAAAAATATTAATCTTAAATGATAATAACTTTATTTTAGACCAAATATATAAAAGATTACTTTCGTTTGGTTTAACTAGTATAAGTTGGAATCCTAGTAAAGATCCAGATTATACAAAAAATATCGTTATTCTTAATACCAGTGGCTCAGATGCAAAATTAAACAAACAAGATCAAGATTATATAAAGTATCTACAAAACGTGCATACAATTATATACGATGAAGCACAACATGTTCAAAGTTTAACATTTTTTGAGCCTATTCTTTATACAGACCCCGAAAAATTGAAACATATCATAGGTTATTCGGGTAGTCCTTTTCGTTGCTACAAACATCCCTATGACGACTTTGATGACTTTAGAACAATAGCAATTCTAGGTGAACCCGCTTTTAAATATACAATGTCAGATGCGATAAAAGACGGTAATATCGCACAACCTTACGGATACTTTATTAGATATAACAATAAACCAGGATATGTACCAGAACAATTTAAAGATAACTACTTTATGCAATACCGAGCAAATATCATATATAATAAAAATAGAAATAAAGCCGGTTTGGAAATGCTAAAATTCTTAAATAAACATAATATTAAAACCCTCGCTTCTTTTAACAATATAAAACCTGGGCAAAATATGATGAAGATGTTGAAAGAAGAAGGAATATCTGCAATTTTTAGTTGTGGTAATGAAACTCTCTATGAATGGCTACCTAACAAAAGAGGAACTTTAAAATTAGATGTACGAAAAGGAAACACCGACGATATTAAAATTGCATTACAAAGTGGATACAATATAATCTTTGGTAGTCAAGTATTAGACGAAGGTGTTGATATATCAGAATTTCAAGCAGCTGTTTTATTTAGTGCTGGAAAAACACCTATTGCCGGTATTCAAAGGATTGGTCGAGCAAGTAGAAAAAGAAAAAACGAATTGAATGTTTCTTTAGTTATCGATTTTCAAGACATCAACGGTTATTATAAATTTCAAGAGCATTACATATTACGAAAACAAATGATGATTGATTCTGGCGTTAAAATATTTGCAAATGTGCATGATTTTATAAGTATGGTTGAACAAATTAGCAGCCAAAATAAATAAACTATTTGGAAAATTTAATAACGTAGAGAACAATAGGAAACACATTCTATATGATAAGAAAATTAAATAAAAAGGGTATGGATAAAAATGGTTGATATTGCATATAGCTTTGAAGATGAATATAGTATAGATGTTCAATTAAAATTCTTAAGTTTATTACTGTTTGACGAAGCTTGGGCAGAACTCAGTGGATTAGAAGTAGTAAAACCTGAATTTTATGAAAATCGTCATTTACATCGAATATGTGAATGGATCCATAAGTATTACAAAAAATATAAAAAAATGCCTACTTCTGCTGTTTTACGCGAATTGGCAAAAGATTATATAAATGATAACAATTTGGCTCAAAAAGACTATTTTATCTATGAAGATTATATCAATCGTATTTCAGATTTAAAAGAAGAAGATGATTTAGAATATTTTAAAGACAAAGCGATTATTTTTGCTAGACAAGTAATGTGGAGAACCGCTTTAGCAAAAGGTGGAAAAGCATTTGAATTAGAAAATTATAAAGATGCAATGGAAGCTTTCGAAAAGGTATTACATATTGGCGAAGAAGCAGATATGGGCTTAGATTTTCAAAAGTTAGATATGCGTCAATTCTTGGATTCTCTGGAAAACGAGTATAGTACAGATAATATGCTTCAAACACATATTCCTGACTGGGACGAAGCATTGGGTGGAGGTTTTATTAAAGCAAACGTTCATATTATCGCTGCGGAACCTGGTGGTGGTAAAACTAAAACTATGTCATATTTAGCAAAAGAAGCTTTACTTTCATATAAACGAGTTGTTTTCATTACACTCGAATTAACAGAAAATCAAATTATGCAAGGTATTGCTAACTGTGTAACAGGTTTGAGTATTTCAGAAATGCGTAATAAAGCAATACAAGAAGACTTTATACGTAAAATAACTAAGTTTAAAAATGATTATTCTGACAATTTGGTTATTAAGTTTTATAGGCCAGATACAATTACTTGTAATACAATTAATAACTACATTAAAACACTTTGCAGAAAAAAATCCGAAGAATTAGGAAAAGATTGGAGACCAGATGTAATCTTTCTTGACTACATGGATAAAATACTACCAACAACAAGAATGAAAGGAAACGTATACGAAGATAATGGTAACGTTGCGACTGATTGTAAGAACTTAGCTATTACTTTCGATTGTCCTGTTATTACTGGCTCTCAGTTAGGACGTGGTGGTTGGAATTTAACAGGTAATCAGGTAATTAGTATGGCTTCGATTGCTGAATCTGCACGTAAAGTTCATATTGCTCATTCTATGACAACCATCAATGCTAACAATGCCGAAAAACAATTAAATAGATGTAGATTTTATATGGCTAAATCACGAACAGGTACACCAGGAAAAGTAATTTACATCGAAAGACATATGGGCAGAGGTACAGTAAAACAAGTCGAGCCTTATGACGCTGGAGCATTACAAGATCTGTCAGGATGCACCATTAGAAATACGAATAACACAGATAAATAAAAAGAGAGGCTTAAAAACCTCTCTAACTTTTTCAATGTACAAATCGCTGGATACTCTAAAACTTTTCCAATAATTTCATTACTCTCTGTACATAGGTAAAGTCAAACCTATTTGTTTTTCGGTAAAAATAATTTTTTCAATTCAGTGAACAAGAAAATAACCGAATCATAGATAGCTTCAAATAAGGCAGAAAGAACACCAACTACCAAACTCATGCAAACAACTTCAATAGATTTAATTGTATTACCAACAAAATCCATAACTAAATCAATAGTCTGAACAATAATTGCTTTTGCCTCGTTAACAAAGTCATGAAAAATAGCTTCGATTGAATCTTTGGTTTTATTCCAAGCTTCTTTACACTTTGTACTAAACTTTTTCCAAATTTCTTTCATTTAGATATACCTCTTTAGTTTTATATTTACTTTATTTAGAACACTCTTCTTTCTCTGGTGGTCTAAAATCAATTTCAATTTCTTCTTGTTTCTCATTAAACACAAATTTAAAGATTTCACTGGTTGGGCTGTTTAGTGGTTGAACGCTTACTAATTCATTGGCAACTAAATCAGGATAATATCTTTTAACAATCTCATCTAATTTTTTCATTTTTTTTGTTTTACATCTCCATATAATTTATTATTATAGAATCATGATGAAAAGAATTACTACAAAAAAAGAAATAGTTTTAGATTTATTAGAAAAAGGAAAACTAATAAATCTTATTGAATTACGCACCGGTAAAAATAATTCGGGATCGGGAATAAACAAGATTAATCAGTTACGAACAATTTGTAAATACTTTGATATACCTTTAGAAAATTATGTATGTCATTGTAATACAAGTAAATTACGTAATCATCGTAACTTTTTTATTTTTTTAAACTATCTAAAACGAAATAACATTCAATATATCTATGCAGAAAAAGTTTTATATTTTCCTGTAGAATCAGAAATTGCAGACATTCTAAGAGTATATAATAACAATTGGAATGCAGTATATGATTCTATCGTAGATTGTCATTTGGCCGAAAAAGAAAGTAAATAGATGCTATACTATTCAGACTACCTTAATAAAGATTCTAGATTTGAAGCTGCAGTTTTATATTATCTATTAAATGCAATTTCAAAAAACAACGAAGAAGTTAGTATGGAAGATGTATTCTGGATAATCAATCGTGCAAATTTTAGAGCATGCGAAAAATACTGGACTCCTGTTATTGATTATAATTTTTTAAATTGGTTAGGAGATATTGAATATAAATTAGAAGTATTTAATGTAGATTGGAATAAAGATACATTTAAAAATACATATACTCATTTGGATTTTCTTTCACAGTCACAAACTGAATGTTTAGATAAAGCAATTTTTAGATATAAATTGTATGGTAAATATCTTATAAAGAATAGAGAATGGGTATGGAAATTAAAAGATTATTTAAAAAAGGTAAAGAAAAAATGGTTAGAAAAATGTTAAAATTCATAGGTTTAGCATTAGAAAAAGATTATGCAAAAGCCGATACTTGTTGGGTAGTTGCATTAAATCATATTGCAAAATACCTATTAGATTCTAAAACCCCCATGTCAGTAATTAAAAATCTCGTAAAATTACTTTGCGTTGTTGATTCTGACGGTAACGAACTTATAAATGATTGGATGACAGATTTAAAAAATAGAAATGGTAACAAAAAATACTTGGCACGATTAAATGTAATTTGTCCAATTATTGCTAAAGAACAAAAGAAACTCGAAAAAGAAAATAAAGGATAAACAAATGACTCAAATTATCGAAGAAGTACAATTAGATTATTGTGATGTAATGATTAAGCCTAAAAGATCTACATTAAATTCTAGAAGCGAGCCAAATGTTTATCGCGACTATAAATTTAGGTGGACAAATAGAATCATAAACGGCAACGGCTTAATGGTTGCTAATATGGCCACTACTGGTACCTTTGAAATGGCAAAAGTAATGCAAAAGAATAAAATGTTCTGCTGCTTACAAAAACACTATACATATGAAGAATTAAAAACATTTTTAGAAGACAATTTCAATAATCCAGAATCTCATAATAATGATTATATTTTTGTTTCTACTGGTATCAAAGCAGGTGATTATGAAAAAATTTGTAAAGTTATTGATTTGGGATTGTGTAAAAACTTGTGTATAGATGTTGCTAATGGTTATATTCCTAATCTATTATCATTCGTTAAAAAAATTAGAGAACAATATCCAAGTTTAGCCATTATGGTAGGTAATGTTGTAACAGGTGATATGGTTCAAGATTTAATTCTTGCTGGTGCAGATATGGTTAAAGTAGGAATTGGTCCGGGATGTTTTACAGGTGATATGAAAGTACAAACAAAAGATGGATTAAAATGTATTAAAGACATTGAAGAAAACGATGAAGTTTTAACTCATACTGGTGAATATCATAAAGTGTTAAATAAGTTTTGTTATAATCATCATAAAAAAATCATTAAAATAAATGACATAGAGTGTACTTCAAATCATCAGTTTTATGTAATAGAAAAATCAGATAAAAATAAAATTAATGATGAAAATTATTTTCAATATGCTAAATGGATTTCTGCAGAAGATTTAGATGAGAATAAGCATTTATTATTAAAAATCAAATAAACTCGAGACCGATACCGAGTTCTACCTTATTGTATTTATATAGTAAGGAGTTAAAAATGATTTATAAAAATAATATATACTTGAATGATATAAAACTTTTATATCAAATCAAAAATGGTAAAAAAGTATTGGTCATTTTAGAAAACAGATCGGTAATACAAAAAGCAGAATTAAGAGGAAAGGAAATAGAAATAGAGTGCTCCGAATGTCATAGAAGAATAAAGGTTAAATTTTACAATGGATTATTAAAGAAAAGTTATATATGTCAAAAATGTTTACATGTTGGTGAAAGAAATTCTTTTTATGGTAAAACTCATTCTCAAGAATTTAAAGAGAAATTATCAAACGAAAGAAAAGGAGTATGGTACGTTGGGGAAAAGAATCCAATGTATGGAATAGATGTAAAAACCAAAATGTCTCTTGAAAAAATCGAACAATGGAAACAACATATAAGCGAAGCAACCAGTGGTGAAAAGAACCCGATGTATGGAAAATGCATTAAGGATTATATGACACCAGAAGCATATGATAACTGGAAACAAAAACACATAGAGCGCGCTTTAAATTTAACAGAAAATGAGAGAAAAAATATTGGAGATAGATTTAAAAAAGCAGATGAAAGGTGGCGAAAAAATGATCCAGAAGGATATATTCAAAGTAAGAAAAAGGCAGCACATGTGTCAAGAATTAAACAAGGAAATTATAAAAAGAATAAGATTGAAGAAAAAGTCGAACAATGGTTAAAAGATAATCATTTAGATTATGAGTATTCTTGTATCATTGGATTTAATAATAATTGTTTTCAGTATGATTTTATTATACATAAAAAAAGGATATTAATTGAAGTACAAGGTGATTATTGGCATGGAAATCCAAAATTATTTTCAAACGATGGAAGAAATAATACAAGAATATTAAATGAAACTCAAAAAAAGAAAATGGAAACAGATATAAAAAAGAAAATGTTTGCTGAGAGTAAAAATTTTAAAGTATTATATATATGGGAATCTGACATTAATAATAACGATTTTGAATCATTGAAGGAGATATTGGAAAATGATTGAATTTGTAGAAATACATAAAAGTGATACTATAGTTAATAATAAAAAAACATATGATTTAGAAGTAGATGTCGATCATACCTATAATATTAACGGTATTATAGTACATAATTCTAATTGTACGACTCGTAAACAAACGGGTTGCGGAAGACCACAATTATCAGCTGTTATAGAATGTGCAGAAGCTGCTCATGCTGTTGATGGGTTGATTTGTGCAGACGGTGGAATTACTTGTAACGGTGATATTATAAAAGCATTTGGAGCCGGTGCAGATTTTGTAATGGTTGGATCGCTTGTTGCTGGAACTGATGAAGCAGACGGTGAGGTTATTGAAAAAATGTATCGTACTAATGAATATGAATTTTATGAGGAAGATTGTTGTACACTTACAAAACCATCTACAAGAGAATGGACAGAATATCATCCTGATAAACCAATATATAGTATGAAAAAATTCAAACTAGCGTACGGAATGTCTAGTCGTTTTGCTCAGGAAAAGCATTGGAATGGTATGGCTAAGTATCGAACATCGGAAGGCATTGTTACATTAAAAGAATATGTAGGACCTGCTCAAGAGATAATAGATTCATATCTCGGTGGTTTGCGTAGTTGTATGACATATATTTCTGCCAAAAGATTAAAAGATATTCCAAAATGTTGTACTTTTTATAAAACAAATAGAATTTTGAATAATGACGGAAAAGGAATTATGTAATAAAAATGAAAGCCGAAAATTGGATGGATACAGATAGGCGTTTAAGGAAGTCTGATTTTAATGAAAAATTAGTTTGTCAAATAACAGATGATTTGTTTGACGCAAGAGATAGAGAAGATTTGTATACTTTTAATTGGATTGTAGAAACAGCTTTATATAACGAAGAGATGTTTGATAAATTTTTCTACATTTTAAATCCATTTGTAGATGAAATGGAACGTATATATGAAGCTTTTTCTTGGTATAATGTAAAATGCAATAGAGAGCCCTTGCCTAAAGTTAATAAGCCAACTATGCAAGATATGATTTCTTTATTGAAATACTTTGCAAATGATGACAAAGAAGGCTTTAAAAAAGAATTTAATCGTATTTTATATAAATAATGTTTTACAAATAAATTTTTTGGTGTATAAATAGTCACATGATGAATTTACTAAGGAATTAAAAATGACACCTAAACAAAACAGAACGATTCATAGAGTTATTTCTGTATTCGGTGAAAAAAATCAACAAATGCAAGCAATAGAAGAATTAATGGAACTTCAGCGTGCAGTATTTGAAAATGTACATCGAGGAACAAATAATCGTGACAATATTGTAGAAGAAGTTGCAGACGTAGAAATTATGTTGGCACAGCTTAAAAGAATTCATAACATTGATCAAAATGAAATCGAAGCAATTCAAGAACATAAATTAAACCGTCTTGATCATACAATAGAAAAATATTTGGCAAAACAACAGTCGAAAAACAATTCTATTGAAAGTAAACAGGTTGACATTCAAATCGATAGGATAACATCGAATGGTCGATAAAAATAATTAAACAAGATTTTGAATTACTTGTAAATATGAGGAAAATAGATGGCAAAAACAATCTTTTTCAAAAACGGTAACGCTGAAACAATTGTAGGAAAATTAAATAAAAAGATATTCTAGAGTATCAGCAAAACGATTTCACGAAAAAAGCTTTAAAACAAGGTTTTTGCTATGTTATTAGTACATGTAAATCCGGCGACAGTTCATTACAATATTTTTTAAAAGCCGACGAAGTAATTGATACTTTACTCAAACAAGCAGATTATAAACAAAAGGGAGAAATATAAATGTTTTTAATTAAGAATATAAAAAGATCTTATGACTGTTATCTTTCTGACGAAGGTAAATGGGCAGGATTGCTGATTGCTAAAGTTTTCGAAAATAAAACAGACGCAGAAAAAGTTTGTTCAGAAGACGGAAAAGTTATTTCTTGGAACGAAGCAACTAGTTTATACTCAAAAGATTTAAACGAAAAAAATTAATTAAAAAATAATTATTATAAAAACTTTTCTAAAAATACTGTTCTAATGACTATGATTATACGTACTGAAAATAATAATAGTTTAGCGACAGATTTAGAAAAGCCTACAATCTGGCGACGTATTGTAATATAAAAACTGAATTTAAATATATGAAGTACGCCCCAGAAAAAAATAAAAAAATTCTGGGGTTTATTTTTTTTCGGTTTTACAAATAATAAATTTTCAGATATAAAATAATCATTCAAGAGTCAATAAAACGATTCTTTAGTTATAAGACATTGTGAATAGGAAATAATATTAAACGAATTAGCCTTGGCAGCTAAACTGTTATGTATTTGCCAAACAAAACAGAATATAAATATACATAACACCGGTAGTCTTAACGTTTATCTTAACCGGCCTAGAGGGTAAAAGTAGATGTTTTTACTCAAAAATCTACGAAAGAAGCGTATCTATCGCGGGGTAGAGCATTGGTAGATCACTAGGCTCATAACCTAGAGGTAGGTGGTTCGATTCCATCCCCCGCAACCATTTTAGGTAGGAACAGCAATACATAACAAACTCAAACTTGAACTTTGACGTAATACTACCTAGTTTTTATTTTAATTATGGGCTTGTGGCGGAATTGGTAGACGCTGCAGACTTGGAATATTTTGTGTGTTTCTTGATTATAATTTCTTAGTTCTATATAATATCGTTGAAGAGGTATTATATAAAATGACAGATGATGAATTTATAGAAATTACACAAAAAAGTATAACTATGGCATTAGCCGCTAAAAGATGTGGTATGGCATATACTACTTTTATTAGACGTGCTAAAAAATTAGGTGTATATAAACCTAATCAAGGAGGCAAAGGTACAAATAAATCTAGTGCTAAAACTAGAGAAATACCTTTAGAAGACATATTGGCTGGAAAGTATCCTCAATATCAAACGTATAAATTAAAATTACGGTTAATATCTGCAGGAATACTCGAAGATAAATGTCAAATATGTGGTTGGAGTGAAAAGCCAGAAGGATCAGAATTTTCTACATGTGAATTAGATCATATAGATGGTAATCCCGAAAATCATAACCTTGATAATTTACGTATACTATGTCCTAATTGCCATTCCTTAACTAAAACGTATAGGTTTAGAAGAGGAAAAACTAACGAGCAACGAGGTAGGAAACTTCTCGATTGAATGATGTCAAATTCGGTGAAATCTGTAAAATGACAACGCCGAGCGAAGCCTTTTTAGGAACGTGTAGAGACTTGACGGCATCCACCTAAGTAGAAATATACGGTGAAGACAAAGTCCAGACCACAAACATTAACAATGGTAGTGAAAACTATAGTGGTAAGAAAATCTGTTGTCCGTAAGGACGTGCCAGTTCGAGTCTGGCCTAGCCCACCAAAGTTTTTTATCGAGAACGTGGTGTAAGGGTAACACTCCTCGTTTGGGGCGAGGGATTGCCGTTCGAGTCGGACGTTCTCGACCATTTGATTATTATATTTTATTGCGCCGGCATCGACAAGTGGTTTAAGTCGTCTCCCTTTCACGGAGGAGTCACGGGTTCGAATCCCGTTGCTGGTACCATTTTATGATTTTTAGGTAGGTACAGCAATCAATTTCGCTTTGT
>JBJFGR010000068.1:0-12901 GCA_051892875.1 Succinivibrionaceae bacterium | reverse complement strand
ATTAATTATGATAAAACTTCGAAGAAACATGAATGTTTAATAGAAGAGTTTGAAGGATGAACATCTTAATTTTATTTAAGAGGTAAAGTTAAAGAATTTAGTAGTATAATGACAAGATTTTTAATCAGTGAGTGTATGTTTTTATGGGTTCTGTAAACATTGGTTTTATTTCTTTGGGGTGTCCAAAGAATCTAGTAGATTCGCAAAATATTATAACTTTATTATTAAAAGAAGGATATAAAGTTGTAAATTCTTATGATGGTGCTGATGTAGTAATTATAAATACTTGTGGATTTATTGAGTCTTCAATAGAAGAATCTTTAGATACAATAGGTGAAGCTCTATCACTTGGTAAGCATGTTATTGTAACAGGGTGTTTAGGTCCTAGAAGGGATTTTATTTTAGAAAAATATCCAAAAGTCGAAGCTATAACAGGTCCTCATAGTGCCCCTCTAGTATTAGCTGATATAAAGAGATTATATCCAATTACAGATCAAAATGTTTTAAGAAAACGTTCATTGATAAAAGTTCCTGATGGTGGAATTATTTTGACTCCTAATCATTATGCTTATTTAAAAATCTCTGAAGGTTGTTCTCATAGATGTAGCTTTTGTATAATTCCACAAATTCGTGGCGATTTAGAATCTTTTGATGCAGAATCTATATTGAATCAAGCTGAAAGTTACGTAAAAAGAGGTGTTAAAGAATTACTAGTTGTTGCACAAGATACATCTGCTTATGGTGTTGATAAAAATTATCCTATATTTAGAAGTTATGAAAAGGGTGATTTATACGCTTTAACTAGAGAATTGGGTAAGTTAGGTGTATGGATTAGAGTTCATTATGCTTACCCTTATCCTCATGTTATTAAGCTTATCGAACAAATGGCTGAAGGTTTAGTTCTCCCATATATGGATGTTCCATTGCAACATGTTAATAGTAGAATCTTAAAGCTTATGAAAAGACCAGGTTCTCATGAAAAGAATCTTGAGACAATAAACAAATGGCGTAGTATATGTCCAGATTTGACTATAAGATCTACTTTTATTGTTGGTTTTCCAGGAGAAACCGAAGATGAGTTTTCTGAATTATTAGATTTTATCGCAGAAGCAAAATTAGATAGGGTGGGGTGTTTTACTTACAGTCCTGTTCTAGGAGCTCCTGCAAATGAATTACCTAATCCAATACCTGAAGATGTAAAGCAAGACAGATATGATAGATTTATGCAATTGCAACAAAAAATTTCAGAAGAAAAGTTACACAATAAAGTAGGTAAGATTGAAGATGTAATAATTGATGAAATTAGTGAAGATGGTATTGTAGGTCGTACCAAAGGTGATGCACCTGAAATAGATGGAGTGATCTTTTTAAATAATTCAATTGGTAAACGCATCAATATTGGTGACATTGTTAAGGTTGAAATTACTAATAATGATGAATATGACTTAGAAGGAAAAATTATCTGTTAGATTCCATGATTTGAGAATCTGTCTCATGAGTCATTTTTTCGAAATTTAATACTCGGCCTTTACCAGTACGCTTAACTTCATAAAGAGCAGCGTCTGCATGAGTAAGAAGATCTTCTTCAGTAAAAGGTCGAGATAATGAAGAACTGTCTATTATCCCAATTGAACAAGACAAATAGTATTTTTCAGGAAGATTATTAATTTCATGACCTAATAGCTTTTCTATTTGTTCTTTATAACCATTCTTAGATTTTAATGTATCTAATATGTGTTGCATTCTATTTTCGGCATCTTCTGCTGAACAATTGTTCATTAGTAATAAAAATTCATCACCACCCCAACGACAAGCAATATCCCCAATTATTTTATTTTCATTTAATAATTGAGCAAACCAAACTAACAATTTATCACCAATATCATGACCTAAATTATCATTGTAATATTTAAAATTATCTAAATCCAAGAAGCCTAAAGCTATATTTTGAGAAGGAGATAAATCTTGAATAATCCCCGTTAGCAAGTTGCTGAATTCTGCACGATTGTATAAACCTGTCAACATATCTGTAGTGCTTATACGAACTAATGTCTTACGTTGAATAATAGTCAACATTTGAGTTGCTAGTTGTTGGCTAATAAAAGTAAGTACTTCATAATCATTTGAATTAGAATTTTTGTCATTTGAATCTGAAGTATACAAAATCATCTGTCCAAACATTGTATTTTGATCTTGTAGAGGGAAGAACATTATTTTATTAAATTTATAAGCCCCAATTTTTTCATCTGTACATTCTTGATAGCAATTTTGTAAATGTTCATGTATAAAATGAGCATGAAGAGGATAAGATATTTTGCTACCTCCTCTTTTATACAATTGTTCGCAAATAATTGTTATTGGTAATTCGCTTGTATTATCGTTATTTATCAGTAACACTAAGCCACCATTAACATTAAAGTGAGAGCAGATTAATCTAATAGTTTCTTTACATAAAGATTCATTATTTTTAACACTGATACCATAGTTATGCAACATAGAAATCAGTCTCATTTCATGGACTTCTCGCCATAAAATATTAACTTTTCTTTCTTGTTCTACTAATGTGATAATTTGATCTAATTCGTCAACAGGTGGTTTTATGGAGTCTGTAAACTTGTAAGCATCATCAATTTTATTGTTCATAATAGCTATCAACATAGCTTTACTATGTTGTAAATTATGTTGCTTAGCAAAGATATAACCTTTTTTGAAAGTATTATAAGCATCTTCGTAATGATTTCTTCTTACATTTATTTCCAATACAATCTTGAAATAAAGCATAATTAATTTTAAAGGAAGATTAGCTTGATTTTTTATAAATAATTTATTTAATTCGCTTAAAGGTA
Source organism: Succinivibrionaceae bacterium (assembly GCA_051892875.1). GTDB lineage: Bacteria > Pseudomonadota > Gammaproteobacteria > Enterobacterales > Succinivibrionaceae > JBJFGR01. The sequence goes on along the minus strand of JBJFGR010000068.1, from coordinate 10,055 downwards.
GATCTAAATTTTTTTTACTTTTAGCAACTATTAAAGTATTTATACAGCTAAATAAAAAAAGTTCTGAGTCATTTAATTTTAATTCATTATTGTATTCAGATGAGCGTTTTAACATTTCATCAGCATAAACAACTCCGTCTTTATCACCATTTTTTATATAAGCTAGAGCTTTATTTAAAAGTATATGGTGTAGATTATGAAAAGGCATAGACTTGGTATTTCTTATTACCATAACCTTATTTAAAATATTTAAGGTTTGTAAGGAATAATAATTCATACCACAAAAGTTATAAAGTTCTGCCAAATTATAAAGAGTAATCGCAATTTCTGAATAATCGCAAGCCTTAATGGAACTGTGTAAAGATTTTAAGTAATTTTCATGAGCCTGTACGTACTCTTCACTTTCAAACTGCAAGAACCCCATGGAGTTATAAACATGCGTCAAATCTTGATGCAAACTTATTTGTTTATAGTAATTTTCACTAGAACGATAAGCTATCTGAGCATTTTCTATTTGATTTAAATGTAAAAGAACAATACCTTTGCATAGAGTAGCAGCAGCTAGTTCATTTTTAATATTAAATCTATTTGCTAAAGTTATTGCCCTAGAACAGTATGTAAGAGCTGTTTGATAGGTAATGTTTTCATCTAAAGGAACTTGTGCAAAAGTATTTCTTAGTACAAAAGTCATTTCCTTTATCAGATTAAATTTTTCAAGATTTGATATTAAGCTATTTAATTTATTAAATCCAAACTTAAAGCTTTCTTTATCATATGCAACAAATAAACAAAATTGGGAAATTGTTACTAGTTTTAAATTTATGATCAAATCACCTAAATGTGATGCCATTTCAGCAAAGTGTAGGGCTGATTCCTGATCGCTTCTAAATAAATGGGCGTATGATAATTCGATATAAGCTTTACATGAATCTTCAGTTCTGTTTAAATACTGAGCTTTCTCATACATATTATCAAATGCTAATAAAGCTTCTTCTGTATTTGTATTATATAAGTAAGCTCTACCTAAAATTTTATAGAGTTGAATTTCTTTTGGATCTGAAACTGCTATGCCTTGATTTGAAATATTTTTTAAGGAATTTTTTATCAAAAAGATAGCTTCTTTAGTACAAAAGTAATGTACTAGCAAGTTGCCACTTTGAATAATTTCATCTATTGATATTGGTTTGGAATATTGGTAAGGTAATTTATTCCAATTATATTCATCATCAGTAGGTCTGTCATAATCTCTAGGGTGTAAAAGATTTGATATTTGACCAAAATCTTCTTCGTATGAAACCCAATCTTTTGTAGGACAGTCAGATGAAATCACATCATTCGCAAAACTTAATAAAAGTATTACATTAGGATTACTAAGAAGTCCTAATTTGTTGCTTGTGTCTATTTCGATATTAAAATTCTGATTATTTAGGTTTGTTGTATTTTTTTTGAAACTAACATCTGTTTGTACGAATTTTAAAAAAGCATCAAAAGAAGAACTTCCAGCGAATTGCAAATTTGTAATACAAATTAGTAAGGGATCTCCATTTTTTAAACTGACCAAATGAAGAAAAATACTCTTTAGATGTTGAACAAGTCTTTGTTTTACATAAATGACATCAGTTGGTAAGTAATATAATTCCAAAAGATTCGGTTTATCTAAAGTTTCAGATAAGATGCTTTTTTCAAAAGGTGCTAAATTTAGAGATTCATAAAAATCATTTATCGTTAGCTTATTATTTTTCATTAACTCTTTTATAATGTAGATAATAGGAGCTAAGGGATAGTAATAATCGTTAGGGGTTAAATCGATGCGATAAGCGTTTGTAATTCCTTTTTTGTTACAAAAAATATCAAAATCTCTTCTTACCTCAGATTGATTTGAAAAAGATATACATATAGTCTGAAGAGTTTTGTTTTCTCTTCCTCTTATATATGTTCTTTCGAGACAAGATCTTATTTCTAGAGACACTGATTTACCCTATAAAACGTACTAGTTATAATAATCATAAGTATATATCAAATGGCCGTTTTATATTGAAAAATATGTAAACGTTGAGATTTAAATCGCATATTTATTAAAAATAAAAAGCCATACATATGTATGGCTTTTAACATTACATTATAACTAAAGAATTAGTTTTTTACGAACAAGCATGGAGTCCAAGGTGCAGCTATTAACTTACCATCTTCAACTGTACATGAAGATTCATCATATAAGCCTGTTGGAACTTCTGCTTTAAAACCTTCACCATTTACGAATTTGTTTGTAGTTGACTCAGGTTTAGCATTAATCATTACAACTATTTCAGATGGCTGGTTAGTGAATTCTTCACCTTCAGGTTTTGTTATCTTCATAACAATTAAACCGCCTTCTTGATCCTTACCTGCATCAGGGAAAGAAACATGCTTATTGATCAATTCAGCATCACCCATATGTAACATAGTGTACTTAGATCTCATCTTTGCCATCCACTTGTAAGTATCAGCCATCTTCATCTTTGTATCAGCACCAACATCTTCATTGTATTCACTTACTACATGGATAGTTTTCCAATCTTCATTATCCTTTTCAGCGTTTACAAACATGTTAGGAATGAATCTGTTGCCTTCTTTTTCTGAATAGTTAACACCATTAGAGAAGTCACCAGTGTTGTATGAGTCATTTTGGAAGAACTTAGTTCTCAATAGATCAGAACCCTGATGATCGAATGCAGGAGATTGACCAAAGAATACAGTTGATAAACCAATAGCTTGCATCTTAGCCTTATCTTCCATTGTTCTATCTTTCTTAGCCTTATACATAATTAAGTCGAATAGAACTGGGTTATCATGCTTTGATACATAGTTGATTGTATCAATTGGTGATTCACCATAAGCATTTGGAGTAGGACTCCAATAGTAGGTGTCGCCAGCTTTCTTTTCTTCATTTTTGTAAGTTTTGAAAGTAAAGTCTTTTAAATTACCAGCCATACTTGTACGGATGATATCCTGCCATGCTAATGGATGCATTCCCCAATCTGAGTCTTTATCGTTACCAGTGCCGTATTCATAGTCTGTATCTGGATCACAGGTATATCCTGGTCTTGCACCATTCATATCTGAACAACGACCAGAAGCAAAGCCCTGCAACTTAATTAATTTTTCACCATGATCAAATGGACCATTTCCTCTTACAGCGTCACGGATACGGTCGTTGAATGTACCAATACCTGTGCCACCCATAGTTAATTGAGTAGCCTGAACGTGTTCATCATCACCTACATTAGCAGAACCATCTGGATTCCAACCTTCACCAAAGAAGTAGAGATTGTCATTCTTAGTTCTTCTCTTAACATTTGCTAAAGTTTGAACCATAACTTCTTTAGGAATATATCCCATTAGGTCGAAGCGGAATGCATCGATCTTATAGTCTTGAGTCCAGGTTACAAGAGTATCTTCCATTAATTTAGCAAACATTTTGTGTTCACTAGCGGTGTCAGAACAACATGTAGCATTGTAAACAGAACCATTAGAAGGATTTAGTCTGTTGTAATACCAAGGAACAATGCGATCTAGTACAGAAGTATTACTTAAACCATCACCATCAGTATGATTATAAACTACATCAAGAACGATATTTAAACCGATTTCTTCTTTGATGTATTTAATCATTTCACGAATTTCTTTGATATTGGTTCCAGGTAATAAATCTGTAGCGTAAGTTGATTCAGGAACAGCGTAGTGCCAAGGATCATAACCCCAGTTGAAAGAATCGTTATCCTTAACATAAGTTTTTAAGAATGTATCAACTTTACTTGATTTTTCATCTAGGTTGTAATCACCTTCTTTGTTATGTTGAGCAAGAATTGACATTACAGTTTCATTTGAACCACAAACATCGATACCATCTGTTTTTTTAACTTTTAGACGTTCGCAGAATTCAGTACCAGATATAGTTACATCTGCAGTTTCATTTGAGAATACTTTTCTCTCATCTATTGATGCAATATCGTATAAAGGTAAGAATTCGATATGTGTGAAACCAGCTTCAGCTAAGGATTTTAAGTGTTTAACAACAGTAGAATCACCTTCTGTTAAACCTAAGTACTTGCCTTGATGTTCAGAACTAATGCCTTTATCATCACCAACAGTTAAATCTCTAATATGAGATTCTGTAATCATCATACCTGCTATATCAACGTTATTTTTTTGCTTATCAGAAACAGGTAAAGAATCCCAATCAGCTGGTTTTATAGATTCGTCATTTTTTAGGTCAACTACCAAAGAATTATTATTGGAGCCGTTAAGTAATAATGCATTTGAATAAGGGTCTGTTACCCAAGTATCTTCAATTTTATTAGTACTTGGATTATAAACACTTAATTGATATTTATAAGCAATCTTTAATGATTCAGCGTTTTCAACAGTAGCAGTCCAAATACCAGTTTCTTCATCTGCAACCATTTCTACGCTATGATCACCTTCTGTTTTAGGGAATTTACTGCCTGGTTCGCTATCTACAACATTATAGTAGTGTAATGTAATCTTTTGAGCAGTTGGTGCCCATAATTTGAACACGGCATTACCATCTTCAATAGTAACTCCTAGAGGATTATCACCTAGAGCTTCCAAGGCTTTATCAGCATATAATTCATCTAGTAAAGTTGCTGTTTGGATTCTAGAAGATGATTTTACTATGTTATCGCTATTTAGACTTAGTAATAGCATTTCATTTTTTAGCAAATGCTTTATATTTATTTTTTTGTCTTTGAAATCTTCTGGAGTAATTTTGTAAACCTTGTAGCTATTTAATAATTTATTATTATAATATTTTGCTGTATCAGGTACATCGCTCCAACTAGATTCTTTTAAATTAATAAATTTACCAGTTAAGACACCATTATCATTGCTAGTAATAATACCATCGTCAGTATCTGCGTACTGTAGTCTTACATATTCATTATCTTTTGATCCATCCCAAGCTATATAATTTCCTGTTAAGAAATAAGCACTAGCACTTTTTTTTATAAGTCCAAATGGTTCTGAATATTTCTTTTGGTATGTTACTAAACGTTCAAGATCTGAAGTTTCTGTACTATTTTTGTATGGTGTATTTGTTGTAATTGAAACAGAAGTGATGTCTGATGTCCAATAGAATTTAGAATCTCCAATTATCCTATCTGTGTTGGCTTTTTTAGCTTGTTCACTACTATCTCTTATAATTACGTTGGCACAACCTTTTTCCCCTGAGCCTTTAATATCAATATCCCAAATAGGACCATATTCATCGATTCTTGTTGGTTTCATACCACCACTTCCCCAATCTGTAGCATCTACAGTCATATCGCAAGAATCGTCACCCCATAAATGTAAAGTAAAAGTTATTTTATCAAGTGAAGTTTTTTTACTACCAAAATCTTCATCGATATATTGTAAGCTAACTTTTCCGTTTTGAGATTCTGCATTAGAATAAGGAATATCCAATCCATTTGGAGAAACAGGGGTACCTGGTTTTGTAGTAACAACAGAAACCCCTTCGACATTGAAGTTTTCAACAATATTAGTACCTTGTTCGATTGTTTTATCAAGAACTTGGTTTAAGTCGGATATTGTTGTATATTGATCTTTATTAGATACTATTGCTTCAGTTTTTTCTTCTACTTCTTTTGTTATTTTTTCAATATTGTTGTCATTAGTTACAGCATTTAATTTATTTTCTAGAACTTCTTGGTCTTCGCTTGGATCTATAAATTCAGTACCTACTAATTTATTAGCAACAAGTAGTTCACTGGCTGTAATTGCGTTCAGTTGTTTTGGATTTAATATAAGTTCTTGAGACTCACCTTCTGTCGAGGTTTCAATTTTATTGTAATCGCTTTCTATTATATCAACAGTGGTTCCAAATTTTTGAGCGGCTTTTTTTAATTCCTGGTTGTATTGTTCAGGAGTTTCTATAGAATTTAGTACATTTATTTTGTCAACATAAGTTGTAAAAGATGTTACATTTAGAGTTTTTTGATCTTCTGTTTTTGAAATTTCTGAAGGATATATGGTTCTTGTTAAGTAAATGTCTTCTTTTAAATCTTGACTACCTTCGCCTAAAAGATTTTTCTTGGAAACACCTGATTGAGCGTGAATTAAAATTTTTGCTCTGTCTGTTTCTTTAAATTTTTGTAATTTTTCACCTTTTATAACAACTTTTACTTTACCTTCTTAATTTGTTTTATCAGCTGCTTTAATATCTTCTTCAGGATTGCATATAGAATCTTCATTTAAATCGATACAAACACTAGCGTTTTCTATATATGAATCTATTGCTTGAATATCAAGAGTTTTTGATTCTTCATTGCTACCACTACTACCACTACTACCACTACTACCACAACCTGTCATTGCTATTAGGGCTGCTCCCATAGCAAATGATAACGCATTCATTTTTGCTTTCATTAGTCACTCCGTTATCGAAATACGATAAATTTATAAATTATTTCTGATTAAGTTTTTACGATTAATAATCGTAATCGGAGATAAAGATCACATATAATTTAAAAAACGATGAAATGTTGTCGGTAATAAGTAATACAAATCACAAAAAATAATAAAATAATTGTTGAGAAATTTGAATCATTTATAATTGGGAACGTTTACAAACATCTTTAGTAATGATGTTGTTTATGATTACGATTATTAATCATAGCTCAATTAATGTAAAAATTTAGGACTAATTATGAAATTAAAATTTAAAAAATTAGCAATGTATACCATGCCATGTGTTGTTGCTATGGCGTTATCTGCTTGTGGTGGAAGTAGCAGTTCTGGTGGTTCATCATCAAATTCTGTTAATTGGGAAGCTGAAAAAACTGATGTTGTCGCAGATGTGTCTAGTTATATGACAACTATTCCAGAAAAAGCAGAAGGTTGTAACATTCCTGAAGGTCAATTGATGGTAAGTGGTGGAAAATATGATGACTACTATATTTGGGCTTGGAATGAAGATGGAAATATATTGGGCTCAGGTGCAGAATGGCCAGGTACAAAAATAACTGATAATAAAGTTGCTGCATGTAAAGATGAAAGTTTAATATATGCACCAACAGTAACAGCATCAACAAGTGCTTCTGATACTAAGTCACTTGAAGGATATCATATAATTGTTTCTAATAATAAAAAAGATGGTGATGCACTACAAGCAGGTGAAATTGGTGTGTATACTTCTTCAAAACCTTGTTTAAGAATGATTGATGAGCGTACAGGTATTTTTGTAACAGCGGAAGAATGTGGTGCTAGTATAGTTGATGAAGCAGGTAGTGTAATTGAAGATAACACAGCTCCATATAATCTATTTTTAATAGGGAGTGATAAAAAAATTGTTGATAACAGTAAAGCAATTGTTATCAATGAGAAAGAGGGTGATGAAAGTACCAAATCTGTAACTTTAAGTTTATTAATAACAGGTAAAGGTATTAGTGCAAATTCAGAAGCAAAGGGCTTCTATTGGTTTGATGATAACGAAGATAAAGCTGTAGAATTTGTAAATGGTCAAGAAATTGTAATTGGAAAACAAGCAGATGCTTCAAAAGCTTCAGATAAAAAAATAAAATCAACTTTGAATTTAAAGTATGTTGATGAAAGTGGAGCTGAATCTAGAACATCCTATAAAATTGAAAAAACATTTAAACCTCTTTCAACAAAAGATGAAAATTGTCGTTTGAATAAGCAGAAAGAAACCTTAGGGGCAATTTATTCTTCCGAAAAGACTATTTTTAGAGTATGGTCACCTGATTCAAAAGATGTTAAAGTCACTGTTGATGGAACTGATTATGAATTAAATCCAGTTCAATATGATTGTTATTCAAGTTTATATGAAGTAGAAGTTGCAGGTGATTTATCTGGTAAAGAATATCAATTAAAGATTGCAGGTGTTAAAGTTAGAGATCCTTATGGTAAGATGGTTGCTAATGGTAATGACACAGCAAACATTATTATGGATATGTCAAAAACTGATCCTAATGATGGATGGGTAGAATCTCCAAAATTGACAAATAGAGAAGATTCTATTGTTTATGAAGTACATGTACGAGATTTCACTATTGATAAAACTTCAGGTGTAAGTGATGAAAATCGAGGTCGTTACTTGGGTATGGTTGAAACAGGTACAACAGTTCCAGGTACTGATATAAAGACGGGTATCGATCATCTGAAAGAATTAGGTGTTACACATGTTCAATTGCAACCTGTTTATGATTTTAAAACTTGTGCTAATAAAGATTCTCAAGCTGAAGATTGTTATAACTGGGGGTATGATCCTTGGAACTATAATGTGCCAGAGGAACGTTACTCTACAGCGTATAATACTGATGATTATGTAACTCGTATAAAAGAATTTAAGACTATGATTAATGAGTTCCATAAAAATGGTATTCGTGTAATTATGGACGTTGTGTATAATCATACATTTGATGATTCAGTATTTAAGAATATTTCAAGTAAATATTATCTAAATAAGGATTTATCAGGGTGTGGAAATACAGTAAATGCTGATGAAAATATGGTTTGGACAATGATTCGTGATTCTATGAATTATTGGGTTGAAGAGTATCATATCGATGGTTTCCGTATGGATTTAGTTGGTGCATTTGCAACACAAGATTACTCTGATTGGGGTGTTTATTTAAATAAAATGCATCCAAATGCTAATTTGTTGATATATGGTGAACCTTGGGCCGCTGATAATGATGAAGTAGTTGTAAATGAACCTGTAAGAACAGGTAGAATGTATAAAACTGCTCCAGAAGCACACGTTGGTGCATTTAATAACAGAATTAGAAACTGTTTAAAGGGTTCAAGTGATAATGGTAATAATCTAGGTTTTATTTTTAACAAAGTAAACGATGGTTGGGATGGTAATGGTAATGATGAAAATGACAAGCCTTTAGAAGGCAATAAGGAATGTGTATTTTTAGGAGTAAAAGCTGGTGTACGCTCTGGTAATGAAGCTGTAGGTACTGATGTATGGAGTGCACAAGGTTTTGCTGACCCTGAACAAACAATTTCCTATGTTACTGCTCATGATAACTTAGCATTACGTGATAAGATTGAAGCAGCGAAAGTTATATCAGAATCAGATCAAGCAAAAGCTCTTCAAGTTTATGCAAATAGTATCCTTTCAACTTCTCAAGGTGTTACCTTTATTCACGGCGGTGAAGAAATAGGTAGAACCAAAGCAAAAGCTGGTAAAGATATGCATAATACTTACAATACAACAACTGGTGCAAATGACTTTATTTGGAGTTTAAAAGCAGAAGGTTGGAAGTCTGTGTTTGATTCCTATGCATCATATATTCATATGAGAAAGGAACATCCAGCATTCCGTATGACAACAGCTGATTTGATTAATGCAAATGTAACTCTTGATGAACGTAGTACAGAAGACGTTATAATTATTGATATCAATGGTTCTGCAGTAGCTGATAAATGGTCTAAGATTAAAGTTGTTATGAATAGTTCTTTAAAGGATGTTGATATTGGAGGACTTGATGGCTATAAGAAAGTTGCGGATGGTGTTGTAGTAGGTGATGTAGAAAATAATACAACTGCTCTACATCAAGCAGTTTCCATTTGGGCTGTTGAAGCAGAAAAATTACATGAACAATTATATATTGTAGGTAATTTTGCTGAATCAGAAAGTTGGAGTAAATTTATACCTATGGAGTATGATCAAGCAACTAAAAAATGGTCAGCAAAAATTACTATTGCAGGTGAAACTGAGTATAAAGTAACAGCTCAGGAAGGTTGGAAGGGTACTAATTATGGTAGCGATGATGATATTTGCGACAAAAATACATTATGTGCCGAAGCAGAAAGAAATGCTGTAATTTCCGATTTTGAAGTAGGTAGCGTAGTAATTGTATCTGTAAATGATGAAGACATGACTGTTGAAATCAAATCAGCTGAACTTTAATATAATCTAAAAGTACTATTAAATTTTTAATTAAAACCAAACTGTTGTGAAATGGTTTGGTTGGGTGTGTCAACATAAATGTGTATTTTCCCTGTTTTAGCTGAAAAAAAATTTA
>JBJFGR010000067.1:0-2537 GCA_051892875.1 Succinivibrionaceae bacterium | reverse complement strand
GTGTTACCTACATATATTATACGAGATTATCCAAATAAGTTTATACCAAAGGGTACAAAGTTCTTGGTATGTTTCGTTGGAGGCAACATAAATAATTGTCAAATAATAGGGAGGTGTTATTAATGGCTGCTATTTCTTCACTTTCAAATGTAAAGAAAACATATACACTTGATGATTTTAGTGCAGCTTCACCAAGCTCACAATTATCATATTATAAACTTTGTCTACTGGAAAAAGATCCTAATCATAATATAGAATACGATGTCTATAATGTATTATCAGACTATTTACCTGAACTTAAAAGTATGGCAAAGTCTGTTGAATTAACAGACAAAGAATACTATACGTATAGATATAGACCTAAGTTATTAGCAGATTATTTATACGGTAATGGTGAGTTATATTTTATCATTCTTTGGTTGAATGATATGTGGAATGTGAAAGATTTTAATTCAAGAAAGATCAAACTAATCTCCAAATCTGATTTGTCTGAAACCTTGAGTAAAATCAATTCATCTGAAAAGAGTTTTATAGAGGGGTATAATGAGTTTGCTTCTCAAAGCTAATAACCTATATTCTTAATATAAAACTCCTTTTCTACCTTGTTAGGTAAATTTAAGAACAAACTTACAGTGTCTGGTTTAGGAGGTTCGGTAAATAGTGGTACATCAAAAGTATCACTACTAGTCATTCCTAACTTGACACGTTTTATATGTTCTTCTATATATGGACATTCATTTACTGTGAGATGTTCTCCATATATCATATTGTAATCATAAACCATTCTCTCTTCTTTATTACCATCAGGGTCATAGAGTAAAGTATACTCATTAGAATATCTTGAATATCCTTGGAGCTCAATTGGTTTAGATTTGTCATTAGACATTGCAATATTTGCACTACGTCTATATCTAATTTGTTGTTCTGGTGGTAATGCGTCAACATTCATTACATCACCAACACCTTGCATATAAACGTACTTCGGTTCGTTCCTCCAGTTAGGATTATAATCTAGAGGAATTCCATTGTCATCCAAATAAATCACTTCTTTCTTTTTCTTTTCTTGTTTCTTTTTAGTCTTGAGAGGCTTATAAGGTTCAGATGATTTTGGTTTACCGCATCTATCACTGTTGTCTGGTAACTTAACTTTATTATCAACCACAGTGATAGGAGCTGTATTCATCTCAACAGCCTCATTCAAGTCTAATTTATAAATAGGAGGTTTTCCTACATCAGTCAATAACATAATCCCAGTAGGACTATCGTATGGTTGATGTATGATGCTGCTTCCATTTAAAGCTTTAAGATTTGGGCGATAACGTGATTTTGCTAGTTTAATTCCTAAGTACTTTTCTGTTCCTTTATTTAAGTATTCAGGAGATATCATAAGCCCAGCGTCCACGTTATCTAGAATAAGCATTGATTCTCCAATATTTTGACGACCAAGTAAATTAACTAAATTCTTTGCAGAATTATTAGACCTGGCTTCATCAATCTTTGCATTAGCATCTCTGTTAAATTGAGACGCTGTTATTATTGGAATATCTAAATCAGTTGCTATAGTTTTGAATTCGTTTACTACTGCACCAAGTTTAAGTCTTTCTTCTGATGCTGTATATCTTTCAATAGAACGAATTCTTTTAAGATAGTCAACAATAAAGCAGATTACTTCATAACCTTGTTCGGCAAGGTCATCATATAATTCATACAGATAAGAAGTATCTACACTATTATTAGGTTTAAATTTAACAATAATATCGATAGGAGAATCACTATTAACTACGAGATTACCATCTTCTTTAGCTATTCTTAATGCTTCTTCTACTTCATAACTATTAAATTCATCAATTCCTGTACTAATAGTAAAGAGACGTGTAAACGTCTCTTTCTTTCTATTTTCTAATGTAAGATATACAACAGCAGGAATCTTGGTTGGATCTTTTGGTTTAAAGAATTTATTATAATCTTTGATTTGTTTAGCAAGGTTTAGTAAAGTTGTAGATTTACCCTCACCTTGAAGACCAAAGAAACAATATACTCTTCCATTCTCAAATCCACCGTTTAATAGATAATTTAATCCGGTCATACCAGTGGATAATTGAGATGATGGATTACATAAGTCAGCATGAACTGTCCTTGCATAATCCTCAAAGTTTTTAGATAAAGAAAATATTTCTTCATCACTTTTCTCTATCTTATTAAAACGAATACGATTATTAGCATTAGCTACCATTTGTTTCCATTTTTCAACAATATCTTGTTGATGAGAAATACTAGCTATATCATATTCGTGAGATAATCCCTCAAATTCTCCAATCATATTGGAGAAACTAGCTGTATCTAATAAATGAGACACAGTTTCATCTATATAATGTACTTCGTCATTACTTAACTCATGGAGATTGATATTCCATTTTGGAGTTGTTGCTTGAGAGTTATTAATATAATCAACAACTTGGTCTTTCCAAACTAAGTTGTATTTTAATCTTGCTTCTAAACCAGACTTGATAAACTCTAATCTTTCTTTAGAAGCTTCT
>JBJFGR010000066.1:0-13039 GCA_051892875.1 Succinivibrionaceae bacterium | reverse complement strand
AGGTATCTTTACATCCTTATAAGAGTCATTCTTGTCGTTGTCGAATATAGAAATTCCACTTTCCAACAGAGGAAATAAATGGATGAGAGTTGAATAAACAAGGGCTCATAGGTGCATAGCTCTCAATTTCACCCCACAACTATGCACAAAGAACCATTATTTTTTAAAATTTAACAAAATTAACACGTAACTACTAAGTATCAAATAAAAGCCATGAAAAAAAAAATTCTATTTGCTATAATTACAATTTATAATTATAAAAAATATTAAATTAAAATATTAAGAACTATAATTTAGGTAGTATATAAATATGCATGATAATATTTTTGCTGTACCAAGAGCAAAATTGGGAGATTTCACCTTCGATGACACTGTTGCCAATGTATTTCCAGATATGATCAATAGGTCTGTTCCTGGGTACTCGAACATCGTCCAAGCTATTGGTATGCTTACAGAAAAGTATGCTCAAAAAAACACCAATTTATATGATTTGGGATGTAGTTTAGGTGCTTGTACATTAGAAATGAGTGCTCATGCCCCTGAGGGAGCAAAAGTTATCGGCATAGATAATTCTGAAGCAATGATTAAAAGAGCTAAAAATATTGTTGCAGCATATAAACATAAAACAGAAGCCATCATATTATTAGATGATATAACAACTTATCCTTTAGAAAACGCCTCGATTATTGTCTTAAATTTTGTACTTCAATTTATAAATAAAGAATATAGAAATGATATTATAAAAAAAATATATAATGCACTAACCCCTGGTGGTATATTAGTGTTAAGTGAAAAATTTATTTTTGACGATCAAGTAATTCAAAATACTCTATATGATTTACACCTAGATTTTAAAAAAGCTAATGGGTATAGTGATTTAGAAATAAGTCAAAAAAGAACATCTTTAGAAAATGTTTTGATAGCTGATAGTATTCCTGAACACATGAATAGATTAAAACAAATAGGATTTAAACATTGTAATGTTTGGTTTCAATGTTTTAATTTTGGATCAATAATTGCTATAAAATAGAAAAATTATGTATACACCTTGGAACAATTTTTTATCATCAATATCAACAGATACTAACTTAGCATCCTGGTTGCAAGTATTACCTCAACAATTATTATCTTTTAAAAACTCTACAGAAGGTAAAGAATATGAAAAGTACATAAAACTTTTTGAAAGAGTTAGTAATTTGCATACCCATCAAATTAACTTAAATACAGAATATGTAACCTTTGGTGATAGTTCAAAAATCACATCTGGTCAACAGGTAATGTTGAAAAAACTATTTACTGAATTAATGCCTTGGAGAAAAGGACCATACGAGTTTTTCGGTGAAAAAATAGAGTCAGAATGGCGAAGTTTTAAAAAATGGGATCGATTACTCCCTCACATATCAAGTTTAAAAGATCGTACTGTTCTTGATGTTGGTTGTGGTAATGGATACCACATGTGGAGAATATTAGGAGAAGGTGCAAAAAGGGTTGTTGGAATTGACCCTTGTGCTCTCTTTCTCGCTCAATTTCAATTAATGAAAGATAGAATTTTAGATACAGACTTAAAAAATAAAATTAACTTTTTACCATTAGGTATTGAAAACTTACCTAATTTAAATGCTTTTGATTCAGTATTCTCCATGGGAGTTTTATATCATCGCAGAAGTCCAGTTGACCACCTATATCAGCTACAAAATCAACTACGTCCAGGTGGTGAATTAATACTTGAAACATTAGTAATTGAAGGTGATGAAAACACTGTACTTATTCCAAAAGACAGATATGCTAAAATGCCAAATGTTTGGTATATACCTTCAGTTAAAGCTTTGGAAGTTTTATTAAATCGCTGTGGCTTTATAGACGTTAAGTTCATTTGTCAAGAAATGACTACAGAAAAAGAACAAAGATCCACAAATTTAATGCAAACAGAATCACTACTTGATTTCCTAAATCCTAATGATCATTCAAAGACCATAGAAGGATATCAAGCACCGACAAGAGCTATATTTACAGCTCATAAGAAAGGTTAAATAATATGAAAAAAATATTTCTATCACTCATTGTAACATCTTCTATTACTTTACTAGGTTGTCAAAATCAAGTTCCGTCATTGTCTAAAAATGACCTAGCTCTATTAAATGAAGTTAAAACTGAACAAAACAATACAAAATTAGAATTATCAAAACTAGTAAATGCTATACAAGAATCTCAAAACATTCAATCTTCTCAATTAAACCAATGTTTACAACAATTAAACAACCATAAAAGCGTGTTAAAAGAACTTAATAATATCCAAAAATTAGTACAAGAAAAAAAATCGTTATATAAAATGACAGAGCAACCACAAGGCAGTGTTGATATGGCAGATAATAGTTTAAAAACCCCTGATGGAAAATTAATATTAGGTTCTACTGAATGGATCTATGTTGCCGAGGCTGATGTATTATTTGAAAGCCGTATTGATACAGGAGCTGCTATATCATCAATTAATGCAATTAATATTGAAAATTTTGAACGTGATGGAAAAAAATGGGTTAAATTCGACATCCCTATTAAAAAAGATTATAACATAAAAGTTGAAGCTCCTTTTGTGCGTTCAGCAGTTATTAAACAAGCTAGTGCTGATGGAAAAAAAGATGAACGGCCTGTAGTAAAACTAACTTTAAAATTAGGTAATTTTACTAAAAAAGCTGAATTCACATTACGTGATCGCAACTCTATGCAATATGCATTATTAATTGGTCGTGAATTCATAAAAGATATTGCTGTGGTTGATGTTTCAAAAGATGCAGTACAACCAAAACATAATTCCAAAAATTCTATAAGTTCACTAGAATATGATCAAGAAAAAGGGATTTTTATTTTAAATAGCCGAACAGTTAAAATAGATTCTAGTAAAAATAAGAAAAAGAAAATAGTTCAAGCTATACCAATGACTAGCGAAGAAAATAAAAATTCAACAAAAAAATCTGATGAATAAAACAGATAGATTGATATTAATATAGAATAGATATTAATATAGAATAGATATTGATAAAATATTAGGAAGAAATAACATGATCAGTCGTGGTGTTTATTATATAGTAGTAGCTCTATTATTGATTATTGGTATATCATTAATGATATATCAACATTTAAACTTTGAAATACCTTGGTTACCAAACAATAAGAATGTTGCTTGGAATATTGAGGCTAAAGTAAGCTTTATACCTAATGAATCTAAAGATGATACTGTAGTTCCTGTGAACGTATCATTGGCAGTTCCGGAGGTGCAACCTGGTTTTAAAATTATAAATGAAACTACTGCAAGCCCTGATTATGGTGTGGCTTATAACGATGAAGAAGGTCATTCACGCATTGAATGGACCAAAAGAATTGTTCATGGCCCTCAAACTTTGTATTATCGTATTGATGTTTTAGCAGATAATGCCTACACAGACACAATGATGACTGTTCCTGATATTCAGCCAGTTATAGTTGAAGAGCCTTACTTGACCGCATTATCTCAAATCAAAGATGCTGCTTATGCAAAAAGTAGCGACCCTTTTAGTTTTACAAGAGAAATTTTTAAAGAAATAAAGAGTCAGGAACAAAACACTTTATTACTATTTAAAAATAAAATGTCTAAAGCTCAAATTATTGTAAATATTCTAAATATGGCAAATATTAGAGCCAAAGTAATAAAAGCTTTACGACTAAAAGATGGTCGCAGAAATCAAAAATTAATACCTTATATTGCCGTTTTTAATGAAAAAAATGAATATAAAATGTATGATCCAGAAACAGAAGAACAAGGTTTTAAAGACAATGTTTTTGTTTGGGTTAATAACTCAAACTCTGTGATTGACATGACAGGAGGAACTCATGCAAATGTTAATTTCTCTATTGTTCGTCACTTTGTAAGCAATAATAAGGCAATTAGTTTACGTCATCAAGCAAGTGAAGCTGATGGAAATACAAATTTAGACCTTTCTGTAAACGCCCTACCTATCGAAGAACAAGCAGTTTTTAAAGGTATTTTATTAATTCCGATTGGTGTTTTGATTGTTGTTTTGTTAAGAATAATTGTAGGATTAAAAACCTCAGGAACATTCATGCCTGTTCTTATAGCAATGGCTTTCTTGCAAACAAATCTTACTGTAGGTTTAATAGGCTTTATTTCTATTGTAGGTATTGGTTTGATTATTCGTTCATGGCTGTCCTACTTAAATCTATTGCTTGTTGCAAGAATATCAACTGTTATTATAACAGTGATCACAATAATCGGTATTCTAAGTTTCTTGACCTATAAAATTGGTCTATCAGATGGTATAAAAATAACCTTTTTCCCAATGATTATCCTCTCCTGGACAATTGAAAGAATGTCTATTCTCTGGGAAGAAGAAGGATATAAAGAAGTATTTAAACAAGGTGGTGGTTCATTACTAGTAGCAATCTTAGCTTATCTTGCGATGAACAATCTTGTTGTTCAACATATCACATTTAATTTCTTAGGATTACAATTAGTAATATTGGCTATAGTTTTATTAGTCGGTAACTATACTGGCTATAGACTAAGCGAATTAAAGAGATTTAAACCTCTAGCAAAAGAAATCTCACAACCAACAGGTGGTGAATTAGAAGCAGACCGTCTAAAAAAAGAAATTAAACAATTAAAAAAGGGGCAATAAAATGATTTGGCCATTTAAAAATTATTGCTCACCATTTACACTTAATCATTTAGGTATAATGGGTATGAATCAGCGTAATGTTAATTATATTAGCAAATATAATGATCGTTCATTATACCCTTTAGTAGATAATAAATTATTAACTAAAGATTTAGCAATGAAGCATAATGTTAGTACAACAAAGCTAATTGGATCTATAAAACACCAATATGATGTTGAAAATTTTGAAAAAATTGTAAGTGGTCACAGTGGCTTTTGTATAAAACCTGCTCGTGGTTCGGGTGGTAAAGGTATTTTAGTTATAACCCGTTCTGAAAACAGTATATATTACAAACCTAATGGCCAAGCATTAACAATTAGTGATGTTGAACGTCATATATCAAATATTCTAGCTGGATTGTTTTCTTTAGGAGGAAAACAAGACTTTGTTCTTATAGAAGATTTAATAAACTTTGATGATGTATTTTCTAATTTCAGCTACGAAGGTGTACCTGACGTACGTGTAATTGTTTTTAAAGGTTATCCTGTTATGAGTATGATGCGCCTTTCAACTGCTGCCTCAGATGGGAAAGCAAATCTTCATCAAGGTGCCGTAGGCGTTGGTATATGTCTTAGAACAGGAAAAGCAATACATGCTGTACAAAAGAATTTACCAATATTTTATCACCCTGACACCAATGCTGATTTATCTACATTAGAAGTACCTCAGTGGCAAAAAGTTTTAACATTAGCTGCTAGTTGCTATGATATGTCAAGATTAGGATACATCGGCACTGATATAGTACTTGATAAAAAACGAGGTCCGCTATTACTTGAATTAAATGCAAGACCTGGTCTTGCTATTCAAACTGCAAACGGCACAGGTCTTCTGCCTAGGTTACAATTTATAGAAGAATTTATAAAGCATAAAGGAGAACTTTCTCCCGAAGAACGTATAAAAATTTCTCAAAAGTATTTCGGTGTTATTTAACAGTTAACATTACTCTATAAATAGTTACTTTTGTTATCCTTTCTAATAAATCAAAAATAAAGCTACTATTTCTAGTAGCTTTAAAAACGCGTTTTAAATATATTAAAACACTAGGAGGAAATAATTGCTAAGAATTTTTGCCTAAGCGTTCAAACACATCTTTAACTTTTTCAATAACATTACTAACTTCTTCTATTTTCTTTTGAGTTGCTGTTCTTGATTCCTCAACACTTGCAACATTTGAATCAATTTCGTTTGAAGAAACAGATTTTGAACCAACTTCAATCATACCATGAAGATTACCAATTTCACCATGAACTCCATTTATAATTTCGTTAACAGATTCAACATTCTTTTGATGAGCATTCATACTCTTTTCAAAAATGTCCATTGCATTTTCTGTTGACGCAGTCATTTCTGACAACATTTCTCTACTCTTATCAGCCTGAGAAATAATAGAAGTAATTTGATGAGTAAAGCTATCAACACTAATATCAATCTTTGAAGAAGCTTCAGCAGTATCTAAAGACAGTTTCTTAACTTCACCAGCTACCACAGCGAACCCTCGGCCATGCTCACCAGCACGTGCAGCTTCGATAGTAGCGTTTAAAGCTAACAAATTTGTTTGACCTGACAATGAAGAAATAATACTAGTACATTCTCTTATTGATTCCATTTGCTCACGTAACGTAGTGAAAGAATTTATAAATTCTTCCTGGAATTTCTGTAATGAAATCACATCATTTTTTATTGTTTCAATAACAGCTTTTATTTCTGAAATTTGATTAATACTATTTTGATAAGCATGTGCAATTTCATCCGTAGAGTTTGTTAAATGATTACTAAACGTATCAATAAAAGATAAATCAAATTCCTGCTTTGCCATCTGGTCAGCATTTTCAGATAACTTAGAAATACAAGAACTAAATTCAGCAAATGTATCAATGCTACTTTCAAAAGCATTTTCTAATTCTTCTGTTACCTTTGAGCCCTCAGCAATTAGCGATTCTAATTTTTGCAATTTTTGTTCTGATTTGTTGTTAAAAAATAGCATCTTTATATCCATCCACTTCAATACAGCTAAAACATTTTTATAACCTATTTACTTTACTATAGGTTCTTCTCACCACAAAAGATGAGATTAAAACTTATATATCTAAGTATGATTGTAGTTAATTCAAATAAAATGATGTGTGATAAAACACTACTTTTATAAGTTAGATTAAGATATAAATATAAAATTCTCGAAACTGATCTCAATTTTTTGCATTTAAATTTCAAAAAGATACTTTTCTAACAATAAAAAAAGGGGATTTACCCCCCTTTTTTTCAAAAGTTATTACAATAATATTATTACTTAATAAAGTAAACTGTTAAGAATGGTTTAAATTCTTTGTTGCTTGCAGCTGCAATAATACCAAATATTAAATTTAAAACAGACTGTGCGAATATTACTAAATAAACTAATAAAGCAAGTATCCCAAATAAAATACCAATAAAAGGAATTACAGACAAAATGCCTAAAATAATACAAACAACCAACAACACAACATCTGTAATTAAATAGTTAAATACATTTTTAATAGTTTGCTTAACATCTGCATTATCGCCTTTTACAAAGAAGAAAATGATTGGTGAAAGAAAACTAATAAAAAACATTAAAATCCACATAATCAACAATGTCTTTCCAGCTTCTGGATTGATATCGCGATTATCTTTTACAGAAAAAGGCTGCAATAAATCATATTCAAAACCAAATAACTTTTTCTTTGTTGTAGCAGTAGCTTCTGCAGAAACAGATTCAACTGGAGTATTTTGATTATTATCTGACATAACTTAATCCCTTCAATTATTGTAAATTACAAAAAATGCGTTAACAATTAAATATAAGCATTGTTACACAAAATAAATAACAACACACGTAGGTGAATTTTACACCAATATAAAAATAATACAACAAAAAATTTTATCTAAATAGTAAAGTAAAACATCTGAAAAGTATTATAAATATGGTGCCCGAGGCCAGAATCGAACTGGCACGGAAGTATAAGTTCCGAGGGATTTTAAATCCCTTGTGTCTACCGATTTCACCACTCGGGCTTCTTGGAGCGGGAAACGAGGCTCGAACTCGCGACCCTAACCTTGGCAAGGTTATGCTCTACCAACTGAGCTATTCCCGCTTTTGAAAACGTGAGCCATTATATACTAGTTTTTAATTTATGCAACACTTTTTTGCATAAATTTTGTAAACAACTGATTTTTGGTTATTTATTTTAGTTTTAAAATAAAATAACACTATACTTAATACTTAAATTTCTAATATTACATATGTAATATCGATTATTCTTTAACTTAAAACCATATAGAACAAAACTAAGTGTTATAAAAGATAAACAAACATATAAATGAATGAATATGTGAAAACTATTGATGGTGCCCGAGGCCAGAATCGAACTGGCACGGAAGTATAAGTTCCGAGGGATTTTAAATCCCTTGTGTCTACCGATTTCACCACTCGGGCTCACTATATGGAGGCGCGTTCCAGAGTCGAACTGGACTAGACGAATTTGCAATCCGCTGCATAACCGCTTTGCTAACGCGCCACTATGTTGAGTATCAAAAAAATAAGTATGGAGGCGCGTTCCAGAGTCGGACTGGACTAGACGAATTTGCAATCCGCTGCATAACCGCTTTGCTAACGCGCCATAAACTTTGGAGCGGGAAACGAGGCTCGAACTCGCGACCCTAACCTTGGCAAGGTTATGCTCTACCAACTGAGCTATTCCCGCTTTCTTGTTTTGATGAGTGCATTATACGTATTTTTAAATCTTTGTCAAAACAAAATTTATTTTTTTAGAATTTTTTTATATAAAATACTGTTTTTTCGTATTCTCTATATTTCTTATCAATGTTCTATATTCTTCATGTCGTTCTTTTATTCTTTATATAAGTTCACCTATTAGTATTACATTTATTTTACCTAAAGCTTTTTATCTATATTATTCAGAGCATTTTAAAATTACTATTCTTTATTTCATAAAACATTATGCACCTAAGAATATTAAAAAAATATAGTAGAAAGCATGAACTAATATTATTAAATATTGTAAAAATAAACAAAAGATATACTGAACAAAGATTTATAAATGGTGCCCGAGGCCAGAATCGAACTGGCACGGAAGTATAAGTTCCGAGGGATTTTAAATCCCTTGTGTCTACCGATTTCACCACTCGGGCTTCTTGGAGCGGGAAACGAGGCTCGAACTCGCGACCCTAACCTTGGCAAGGTTATGCTCTACCAACTGAGCTATTCCCGCTTTCTGAAAACGAGTCTTATTATATATTACTTTCTTTTTTATGCAACACTTTTTTATAATATTTTTATATTTTTTTGTTAGATTATTGATTTTCCGTAAGGTTAATTTCATAAATCAATAGTTATTTTCATAATTTAAATCATAGGTCACTATTTCGATATAAAGAGTATTATTTTTTTTTGCAAAAATAACTCTGCATTGTATCATTGTTACAGTTCTATATTATTTAAGGTTATAACAATGAATTACATCACTCGTTTTTTAGGCTTTTTTTTATTTAGTGCCTCTTTAAACTCAGTGGTCTTTGCAGATATTGTCTATAAATGGGTTGATACTAACGGAAATGTACATTACTCTCCTAATAGACCTTTTAACGTTGACTATGAAGCTATTGATACTAATTTCACAAAAAAACAACGTGATTTAATAAATGCTATTAATAAAGAACGTATGGAAGAAGAAGAAAGATTAAATGCAGGTAAAATCAAAAAAGAACAAGAACTTAAGCGTAAAGAGGAAATGCAACGACTTCAAGTTTGTATTGATTTAACATTTGATAAAACTTCATATCAAAGACGCAGAATAGAAGATGAAGCTATAAAAAATAAGCATAATTGTGATTTAAAATATAATCTTAAAGACAATAAAGACAAACATTACAATTGTATTGCAAATGCAGAAAAGAAAAGAGTTAACAAGATAGCTATACTTGAACAAGGTATTGACCATTGCTTAACACCAAATACAACACCTGAAATGGTTAAAGAAGCTATAGCTAAACATCATGAAATTGAAAAAAATAATTCTAAAACAGCCCCCTTAATAAAGGAGCCTAAAAACAAATAAAAAATAAAAATAGAGAGAGAATGATAAATATATTTAAAAAATACAATATTTAAATTATCTTTTAAATACTCCAGACTTGGCACAAATTTCAGCAATTAAACGACAAGTCTCGAATGAATCTTTAAAGTGCGTAGTATCATTATTTATAAATTCATCAAACCCCAATGATACTGCATTTTCAAAATTAATAATCTCTACAGCATTTGCAATATCACCTTCATTTTCAAAATTATAATTTTCAAGATTGTATGTAGAAATTATTTCTTTTTTCAGATCGACTACTTGTTTATTTCCTTGTAAATCTATAGCAATAAATGAAGTAGCTGTAGTAAAGTTAAAGATGATAGCATAACCTTTTTCAGCTCCTATCGTAATTGTATTTGGTAGATTTTCAACAAGAGAGGTAACTATTGAACAAAGTACATTTTTATTATTTTTTAATGAAAACATCCCTTTTAAATCTATACCTGTTTCATTATCAAGTAATAAATAAGAAGATAATAGTTCTAATTCATTTCCCATTAATGTAATAGCCGTTGATAGTGCAAGACTTCCAAGAGTATACATCACCCCACCATTTAGTTTATCAAAATGATAATCATCCTTTGAAAAAGACTGCCCTAAATTAATCTCTATACTTCCGATTTTTCCAATTGATTCTGTTAAAGACTTTCCTTCAACAATCTTACTTGCAATAAGACCTAAAAAAGGAGAATATAAAATAGAATTTTGTTCCATTACTATTTTTTTTTCTGAATTTATTGCAAATTGTATATCAGAAAGTTCTTTTACTGATAATACTAATGGACTTTCAACTAACACATGCTTTTGACTGAATAAAGCATCTAATATGTAACGATTATGAGTATCTGTAGGAGAGGATATATATACATAAGAAGAATCATCATGATTCCAAAGATTTGGAAGACTATCATAAACAGTTGTATAGTCAGTTAATCCAAATTCTTTAATAAGGGAATATGCTCTATTAAAATTTCTACTATAAATTCCTGTTATAGGACGTTTCATTTTCATTAATGTCTGTATCATTTTTCGAGCCATATTACCAGCACCGATGATAGCCACACCTAAAGATTTATCATCATTATATAATGTCATAATTCGTCCTTTGATGAGAATTTATAAAATAAAACAACTATTTACTGTTCACTAATTTTTTTCCATGTAACCGTATCTCTAACATAAAGAGGTTGAATTAATTCAGGTAATTTCTCCTTACCTTCTAAATAATCTTTATAAGCTAAAATAGAAATAGCTTTAGAATTTGGAAAATCACTTTCAGCTTTAACACAATTAAGCTCACTAATAATCTCAGAATAAGTATTTATCCCTGTACCACAATAACAAAACTTTGTATTAACTAATGTGTTTAAGATCTCTTTTCTAGCATTTTCCGGTGACAAAACTTGTTCTTTTATTAAAGATTTTAAAGTATTGCCTTCCATTTTATAAATTCCTAAATAAACTTCTCCCATTCTAGCGTCAATAGCAGCAACAGCTAAATCTATATTGGTATCCTTTATTGCTTGATATGCCATAGCTTGTAAATCAACAATACCAATCATAGGTAAATCTGAACCAAAAGCTAACCCTTGAGCCATACTTACCCCGATTCTCACCCCTGTAAATGAACCAGGTCCTATTCCACAAGCAATACAATTCATATCAGATAAAGTTAAATTATTCGATTTTAATATATCATCAATCATCCCTAGCATTAATTTTGTATGACCTTGCGGTGCTATTTCTGTTACAGAAGATAAAATTTTTTCATCTTCACAAATTGCTACGCTACAAGCTTCTGTGGAAGCATCTATTGCTAAAATTTTTACCATAATATATCTTACCAGCTATTTATTTATATTTTTTATTTTAATCTAATTTAATTTAATTCTATTTAATCTATTCTTTCTAAAAAATTTAGAACATCACTTAATTCATATGTTAATCTAAAAGGAGGTAATGCTTCTATTATTGTTTTTGCATAACTTTTATAATATTTGTTATTAGGAATTAATTTTGGTGAACATATAATAACAACTCCTTGATCACTTTCTGTACGAATTAATCTGCCAACACCTTGTTTCAAATCTATTATAGCCTTTTGAATATCAATAGCACAAAATTTATCATCAGCTTTTCCTGTTTTAATTCTATTATAATGACGTCTTTCAGCTGTTAATTCAATACATTGTGCAGGGAAAGGAATTTTATCTATTACAAGTAAAGTTAAAGCCTTTCCTGGTACATCTACACCTTCCCAAAATGACTTTGTTCCTATCAAAATACAATGTTCATTTTTTAACTTTTCTATTAATTCTGAATTACTATACTCTAAATTCTGACAATAAACATTTCTGCCATTTAACACCTGTTTAACATTCATTTCCATAAATTCTTTATAAAACTTTTTCAAAGAATCTGTTGCAGTTGTAAGTAACAAAACACCTCCTAAAGTGTTTTTTATAACAGGTAAAATCATCTTCACAATGCTTTTCACTGATAAATTTTCCTCTCCATACATTAAACATTCCCTAGGAATGCACAACAAAGAATTCTTTTGATAATTAAAAGGACTATCAATAATATCTACAGCTGTATCTTTTTGATGTAACCCAAGTTTTATCATAAAAGATTCCAAACATTTAAACATTCCATCACGAAAATGTTCATCTAATACAGTAGGAGGATAAAATTTATT
This sequence comes from Succinivibrionaceae bacterium, assembly GCA_051892875.1. Classification (GTDB taxonomy): domain Bacteria; phylum Pseudomonadota; class Gammaproteobacteria; order Enterobacterales; family Succinivibrionaceae; genus JBJFGR01. The sequence goes on along the minus strand of JBJFGR010000066.1, from coordinate 514 downwards.
TGTCGCTAATGTCGCACTAGTAAATAAAAAAGAGGTTTCTGAAAATATATTATTATTTAAGATTTTACTTCTAAATTCCTGATCAGGATTAATCGGAGTACTCATAAACGAAAAGTAATCTTCTGATTTAGAGTATGAACGATAATAGTTACTATCATCAAATGTTTCTTTTTTTAATTCTGGTAAGAAATTATTAAATGCACTTGCCGTATCTGTTATGCGCGACATAAAACCTTTTATAATAAAATCCAGTTCATCATTTACCCCTAATAATAAATTTAGTAAAGAAAATAAATTTTTGAATTCTAATAATATTTTAGAAACTCTTTCACAAATAGGTTCAATATCAAGGCACCCCTTTTCAAAAAAATCACATTCATAATTTTTTGCAGAAATTTCAGAATTATGCAAGTTTCTTTTTAAACTAACTGTTGATGGTCTTCCATTGTATCCATTAGGATATTTGTTTACAAAAAGCCCTTCAGTGTAGAAATTTTTTAAAGAGTCATTAATA
>JBJFGR010000065.1:0-13071 GCA_051892875.1 Succinivibrionaceae bacterium | reverse complement strand
TTAAATCTTGCCTATAAAATGATCAGCAGTTGGTTTACCCAACAAATAACGTATGCTAGAAACCTCGTTATGGGAATTAAAAAAGAGATATTTGTCAATACAAGTTTTTAAAAAACTCCTAAACCGCTAGGATTAAAGATTGGGTAATCAAGTCCCATTAAATTAAGTGGGAAACTTGAGGTAGTAAGAAAAAAGAGAGAACTCTGCATTGAAACGCAATTTTTGAAAGAAAATTACAAAAAAGGCTTAAAAAAGTGTGTTATACGTGCTTTAAAATCATTTTTTAGGATGCGGATATAAACAACCTAAAATAGCTGGTTTTGTAGCACCTGTAATTGTTGTCATGTCTATAGGTTCTCTTAAGGTAAATTTATAACCAAGCCAAGCAAAAGCTAAAGCTTCCAAGTAATCAGGATCAATACCTATTTCGTTGATTTTTTTAACAGATGTATGACCAGTTTGAGAAGCATAAAATTCTATTCTGCTCATAAGATAGGAATTATGAGCACCGCCACCACAAATAAAGATTTCGCCTTTATATCCTAATGAATTAATTCCATCAACAATACTGATAGCAGTAAGTTCTGTAATTGTAGCAAATTTATCTTCAAGGCTTAATGAGTAGAGCATCTGACATCTATTTAAAAAATTACTATTAAATAATTCTCTACCTGTAGATTTTGGTGGCTTTTTAGCAAAGTATGGTTCACTATAATATTTATTTAATATATTTGTTCGAATACACCCCTTGGAAGCTGTATTACCATTTTCATCAATAGACTTGTTTAAGTAATTTCTTGCTAATAAATCTATTAATGTGTTCCCTGGTCCTGTATCAAAACCTATTACAGGTTTTCCTGGTATTAAAGCTGTAACATTGGCAATTCCACCAATATTTACTATAAATCGAGGGTTGTTAGGTGTGCTACATATTTCTTTATGAAAAGCTGGAACCAAAGGTGCTCCTTGCCCCCCGCAAGCTAAGTCCATAGAACGGAAATCGCAGATAACATCTATACCTGATAAAGCTGCCAATAAAGCATGGTTTCCTATTTGAGTTGAAAATCCATTATTTGGTTCATGACGAATAGTTTGACCATGACTTGCAATAGCCATAACCCTATCAGCAGGGGTATTTGTTGATTGCAACAATTGGGTAACAACTTTATTTGCTTGAATAGCATAAGTATTTGCAAACATACCTATACGATGAACTTCATCATTTGATGAAGAACAAAGAGAATTGATTTCTTTTTTATCTTCGCTGCTCCAAGGGATAAATGCAGTAGCGAGAATACGGGCAGTAGCATTTTTATTAAAATCCACTAATACAGCATCAATACCGTCTGTACTGGTACCGGACATTAAACCAATATATAAAGCCATATTCTATCCTAAATCAACATTTCAAAAGAGAGATATTTTAAGAACAATTATACATAATATTGCAAATGATTTATATTTTTATATTTTAAATCTTCTAGCTCTTCATCATCTATGTACCAACTTACAACGATTAAGCAAGTGTAACTGTATTTACCATCTTTTTTATATTCATAAAAATCGCTTTCTTATTTTGTATATTTTTCGCATATCCATAACTCAAATAATAATCTATACTCTGAATATAATTATTTATTTGTTCAAATTCGTAATTAGCTAAATATACTGTATAACCTCGTTCATAAGCTTCATTATACTTGATCAAGTTATTTGACAACTGACAAACATCTGTTTTTTGACCATTTAAAGATCCTGAAATATATCCTTTTTCTATTGTACAATATTCATCTGCTCCAGCTTTGCGTCCTTTTATATACGCAATTTCATCAACTACAACATAATCACTACATTCATTTTTATAAAAATTCAAAGTTTCTTGATTTCTACCTTTTAAACTGTCTAAATATCCCAATTTGTACTTACACATTCTTCTTTTGGAATTTTTGTTGAACAAGCTGTAACAAAAATTAAAGATAATAAAGCAAACAGTTTCTTATTAACTTTCATAAATTTTTTCCTAATTTTTTACTTTTAAATTAAGTTTATATTTTATTCTAAAATATAAGGCTAACCAAATAAATTTGTTAGCCTTACACGTTTATGCTATCTTCTTGCACCTACATTTTGTTTTTTTATGAAAATTAGAATTAATCATTTGCTTCTTATTCAATGCTTCTTGAATTTTATAACTAAGGCTCTCTCTCACTTTGATGCAAATCGTTGAAATCTGTTTTATAATCTTGAGCATTGAATTATGAAACTGCTATATGAATTAATATGATTTTGCATTAGAATTGCTTTATCTATATATTTATTAGCAATAACTTGTGCACCATTTGATAAATTACTAGTAACAAAACCTTTATAAATCTACTGATTATGCAAGTCTAGGTAAAATCAATTTAATTCCATATACACCTAAAGCAAAAGCTATCACTGTTAATCCTAATAAAGAATCATCAATAATTACATCTGACGTTTGTTCCTCAAAATAACCCAAACCTAATTCTTTCAATTCAAAAAATACATCAATAGACCACATTAATGATGCACCAAAAAACATATATATAAGAATTTTAAGTGCATCATTGTTTTTATTTGGTGCATTTTTTAACCAAAATAAAAAGGCTATCAATCCAGCTATTGCTGTAAAAATCAACGTTGCCATTTTACAATTCCTTAATCTTTTTTGAATGAAACAAAACTGTTTTAATTAAAGATATTAAAATAGATATTCCCCAAACACATGTTACAAAAACAGCCATGATAACCCCTACTGTACTCATTTCTTGCAACATAACTTCTGTTTCTTCTGGCGATTTCATCGCAGTTAAAAATGGATATGATAATATTATTTCTCCATGCCAAATATGTTCAATTGCTAATAAAAAAGCACCACCTAATAAATACCCAGCTAATGATTTTAAATTCTTTGCACATGTATTTAATTTTGAGCCTAAAACTTTTCCACTAGATGTGTTTAATATAATATTTGCGACACCTAACACAACTAATCCTTCAACAGCAGGAACCACTAAACAAGCCATAAAAACCTCATCTGTAAAATATACACCATAAAATTAAAGCATTTTATATGCCATTTATAATTTTTCTACCATACACATTCTGAATTGGAGCTATATTCAATGAGATTTTATTTTCAGAGTTTGATAAAATAACATAAATTTTTTTGTCTTTCATCTTACAATATGAAAATATCGACGCTGAATATTAGAAACTAGTTTCTAAGTATAGAAGACAAAAATAATAGTATAAAGTTTTCTCTTTTAGATATAAAACTAGATAATAGATAGCAATAAATATTGCAATTGTGAACGACACAAAATCTAATTGTAGAGTAAAATTAACTGATAATGAACATTATCATAAAAATTATATAAGAAGCACAAAATCATGGTACAAATAGATGAATAAAAAAATATTAAATATTGATTTTGATTTAACAGCTGATGATAATTTAAAAAGATTTCGAATAAATTCTATATATGGTGCAGGTCTCTCTTGTGCAATACATGATATTTTTGAGCAAAACAAAAGTATAACTGTAGTAATCACAAGTAACCAATTACAAGCACAAATTCTTGAACAAGAATTAACCTTTTTAGTTGGTGCTGAAAATGTTTATTATTTTCCCGATTGGGAAACCCTGCCCTATGATACTTTTTCTCCTTACCAAGATATAATCTCGCAAAGACTTGAAGTATTATCTAAAATAGAAACAGCTTCTCATAAAATATTAATTATTAATGTTAATACTATGATGGGAAAAATAGCACCTCAATCATTTATTAACAACTATGCGATAACAATAAAAGAAGGCGATATTATTGATATCAGCACATTGCGCAATAAACTTTCAAATGCAGGATACCTAGCTACAAAACAAGTTTTTGAACATGGAGAATTTTCATTAAGAGGTTCAATAGTAGATTTATTTCCTATGGGAAGTAAAAATCCTTTTAGACTCGATTTTTTTGATAATGAAATCGATAGCATTAGTATTTTTGATTTAGAATCTCAGAGATCTATAAAAAAAATTGATGCTATAAATATGTTACCAGCACATGAATTCCCTACAGATGAAAATGCTATTAATTATTTTCGTCAAAAATATAGAAAAATTTTTACCCCTTCAGATATAGCGTATCATAACATTTATCAGCAAATATCAAATAAAGTGATCCCTGCAGGTATCGAATATTATTTACCACTTTTTCATGAAAAGGTAGCAACTATATTTGATTATCTGCCTACAGATTCTGTAATCCTTTGTTGTAAAGAATTCAATAATATTGCTGAAGATTTCTTTACTGAAATTACATCTCGTGCCAATAGATTTTCTAATAATCCAGATCACCCAAGTCTTCCACCAAAAGAAATATATCTGACACCAAACGAACTGCAAGAAAATATCTCAAAATTTAAACATGGTACTTTATATACAAATACTAATGAAAAAATTAGAGGTGCTAAATCAGCTAAAACAACTTCTGTACCACCTATTGCCATTAATAATAGCCTAGCAGACCCTTTACAAGATATAAAAAAATTTATAGACAGTTTTAAAGGTAGAATCATTATAACAGGCATCTCAGAAGGTAGAGTTTTTGTTTTACAAGATATTTTACAAAAGGTATTTTCTATACCAAAAATTGAAAGCTTTATTGATTTCTTAAATAGTAATGAAAAAATTGCTATTACAGAAGCACCTTTTTCAGAAGGTTTTATAATCGACCAAAAAATTGCTGTACTAACAGAATCTGAAATTTTAGGAACTTCTTATTCTATTAGTAAGAAACGTAATAAAAATAAGGTTATATCCCCTGATGCAATTATTAAAAATTTAGCAGAATTAAAGATAAAAGATCGAGTTGTTCATGAACATTACGGTATTGCTGAGTATCAAGGTCTTGAAGTTTTAAAAATTCAAGATATCAAAACAGAATGTGTAAAACTTCTTTTTGCAAATGATGCTAAAATGTATATACCTATAACATCTCTTCATTTGTTATCAAAATATACAGGTTCAAATGATCAACCCCTATCAAAACTAGGCTCAGAATCTTGGAAGAAAGCTCGCAATAAAGCAGCTGAAAAAATAAAAGATATTGCTGCAAATTTATTAGATATTTATGCAAAAAGAGCCATCAGAAAAGGTTATAAATACTCTATACCTAAAGATGATTATGCTAAATTTGAAATAGGTTTTGGATATCAGCCAACTGAAGATCAAGAAAAAGCTTTTGCACAAGTAATCAAAGATATGACCTCTGATAAACCTATGGATCGTCTAGTATGTGGCGATGTTGGTTTTGGAAAAACTGAAGTTGCTATGCGTGCTGCATTTATAGCTGCATGTAATGGTAAACAAGTTGCAATTTTAGTTCCTACCACATTATTAGCAGAACAACACTTTGAAAGCTTTAGAGACCGTTTTGCACATACACCACTTGTTATAAATTGTATAAGTAGATTTAAATCAACCAAAGAACAAAAAAATATTTTAGAAAATCTATCTTTAGGAAAAATAGATATAATCATCGGTACACATACTTTATTAGGAAAAAATGTAAACTTTAAAAATTTAGGACTTTTAATAGTAGATGAAGAACATCGATTTGGAGTTTCTCAAAAAGAAAAAATTAAAAAATTACGCTCTGAAATTGATATTCTAACAATGACCGCAACACCAATTCCAAGAACATTGAATATGGCAATTAATGGTATAAGAGATTTATCAATTATTGCAACACCTCCTGCAAAAAGATTAGCGGTAAAAACGTTTGTAAATGAATACGATGATCAATTAGTACGTGAAGCAGTTTTACGCGAATTAAAAAGAGGTGGACAAACATATTTTCTACACAATGATGTAGATTCCATTGATAAAATCGCTTCAGATTTATCGCATCTTATTCCTGAAGCAAAAATTGCAATTGCACATGCTCAATTATCTGAAAAAGAACTTGCTCGTATAATGCATGATTTTTACCATCAGCGTTTTAATTTATTGGTTTGTTCAACAATAATCGAAACAGGTCTAAACATACCTACAGCTAATACTATTATTATAGATAGAGCTGATAAATTAGGTTTAGCACAACTACATCAATTACGCGGTAGAGTTGGTCGTTCACACCACCAAGCTTATGCTTATTTAATGACCATTCCAAGTTCATCAATGACTAATGATGCAAAAAAACGCCTTCAAGCAATTGCTGCTTTAGAAGAACTAGGTTCGGGTTTTACTCTAGCTACACATGATTTAGAAATTAGAGGTGCTGGAGAAATTTTAGGTAGTGAACAATCAGGGCAAATTGATGGTATTGGCTTTAATTTATACATGGATATGCTCGAAGCAGCTATTGAAGCACTTAAAGAAGGGAAGGAATTATCATTAGACACCATGAGTAGTCAAAATATTTCTCTTGAATTACATATACCTGCTTTATTTCCAGAAAATTATATCTTTGATATAAACACTAGATTATCACTTTATAAGCGACTAACTTTAGCTCAAAATTTTGAACAAATTAATGATATAAAAGCAGAAATCATTGATAGATTTGGGCTTCTTCCAAAAGAATCAAATAACTTAATTAATATTTCAAAACTAAAAATCATTATGAAACGTTTAGGTATTGAAGATATTGAATATAATAACCGCTATGGTTCAATAACTTTTGGGAATAAAATTCATGTAAAGTTTGAATATTTAACATCGTTAATAACAAATAAACAAGATTCCTTTAAACTAGAAGGAGCATCTAAATTAAAAATAGTAAAAAACCTTGAAAAAGGCTCTGATAGACTAGAATTTATTTCACAACTATTAACAGAAATGGACGATAATTATGAAGCTTAACTTACTAGTTATAATTTTTATCTTATTAACAACTAACGCCCTAGCTTTACCATTAAAAATTAATGAACAAGCTTTAAAAGCTGCTGCTCAAAATGTTAATAAAGAAAGACAAACTGAAGCTTATAAAAACGATAAAAACATACAGGGTATTGAAAATTTTTGTAAATTAATCGTACAAGCAAGAGTTGGAAAATCATATAAATTAGACATAACTGACAGAAAAGTTCCTATACAAAACACAGAAAATAAAAACAAATATACTGTTGTGGGAACTGCTGATGGTGAACAACCTTTAAATTTTGTATGTAAAATAAAACTTACAGATGAAAAAAAATATCAATTAGAAGATTTTCAAATTTTTGAAGTTATTAATGTTGAAAAGAACAAAAGAGAACACTAAAGTGGTGTTTAAATATATACAACTATATCATACAAAACACCACAATATATAGTGTCTTTAATTTAGCCTACTCAGTTCAAAAGTTTTTCTTTTGTGTTTGTAGGTTAAATTAAATACGAAATTCGATAACCTATTTTTAAAGGATGTATTATCTCTGACTGTTTGAACAAATCCATATTATCTTTCATTATTAGATATTTAAAGTAATGTTTTAAATTTATTAGGGCTTACTAAAAACAGCAATACATATAAAAATTAAACTAACTCTAAGAGATAAAATTTTGCATTAATAAATTGAATTTTTTTATGTATTAATACTTGACTCTTTATATTAGTCCAAATATACCATGTTTTAACATATCCTCCGCTATATTCCACAATTAGAATATTATCAAATTATTGAAATTAATTTGATGTAATATAAGCTTTTATAATCCCAGTAGTTGATTAAATTGCTCATTCATTAAAACATAACTATAATTAAATTATTTATTTGAGGAGTTAAAGTTATGAAAACAATAACCTCTGGATTAATAATGTTTATAATGGCTTTCTTAACTTTAGGTTGTGAAAAAAATGCTCAAAATGATAAAAAAATAGAAAAAGAATTTCAAAAAATATTTCCAGAAGAATTTTTAGGTTTTAAAACCAAAGGTGTTTCTTTAGATGGTAATTCAAAATTAAATGTTACTCTCCTAGCTACTGAAGAAACTATGAATCAACCTTATGTTAAAAATATAAAAGTTTTATCTAGCATTCTTCCTCAAATCTTAGCTGATAATATATGCTTAAATAAAAATGTAAAATACAAATTCAGTAAATTTATCAATGATAAAAATTCAGTATCTTTAAATTTTAAATCTTCTTCTTTCGAAAATTTACTGACACTAGATATCAGTCCCCAACTTTGTATAAATAATACTCCTGACAATTATAACTTTTCAAGTGCAAAATCCAAACAAGAAAAGCAAGGTTTTTACGATGAAGAATTTTTAAATCATCAATATATTAGACATATAAAAAAACAATTACCAAGTAGTATTGGCCCTGGTTTCAACATTGTTGATATTAGTGCAGGGCCTGGTTCGGTTCTCACAATTATCGTGGATTACATTCCAACAAATATTGATGAAGATTACAACACATCTGTAAACTTAATTCGCAATGTTCTTAACTCTATTTATAATACAAGTTGTTCTGATCCTAATACTAAAAACTTAATACAGATGGTAAAAAAAACATCGTGGATTGGTAGAATAAATGGAAAAGCTGTTACTGCACTAACAGCTAATCGTAATTGCAAACCTCTTTAACTTTTTGAAGATATTTTAATAAGTTTACAAACTGCATTTATACATTTATTCAAATCATCATCACTTATAATAAAAGGTGGGTAAATATATATAATATTTCCAAAAGGTCTTAACCAAACACCTTCGTTTACAAAGAAAGATTGCATAGAAGCTGTATTTACAGATTGTTGCATCTCAACCACCCCACAAGCACCTAATACTCGCACTTCTTTTACAATACTTGTATATTGAATTAAATCCTTAAGACCTTCTTTTAATAAATTCTCAATATGTTTTACCTTACTTTTATAATCATAAGACAATAAAACATCAATACTTGCACATGCACAAGAACAAGCCAACGGATTCGCCATAAAAGTTGGTCCATGCATCATTACTCGAGCAGTGGAATTACTAATACCATCCCTAATTTTTGAATTTGTTACAACAGCACTTAAAGTCATCATTCCCGCTGTTAAAGCTTTACCTAAAGTCATAATATCAGGACTAATATCTGCGTAATTACAAGCAAACAATTCACCAGTTCTTCCAAAACCTGTTGCTATTTCATCACATATGAAGACAACATCATACTGAGTACATAACTCTCTTGCTCTTTTTAAATAATTAGGATGATAAAAATACATTCCTCCTGCACCTTGTTGTATAGGTTCTATTATAAATGCCGCTATTTCAGAACCATGTTCTTTCAACATATTTTTTAAGGAATCCATCGCACTCTCATTCCATATGCAATTAAATGGAACACAAGGTCTTTCTATAAAAAATTGCTGTGGGGTATAACTTTGATACGTTGTATTTATACCACCATCAGGATCCGTAACTGACATTGCAGCAAGAGTGTCTCCGTGGTATCCACCTCTTACAGTTAAAAACTTAGTCCTATGTTTATGATTAACACTTTGATATTGAATCGCCATTTTTAATGCTATTTCCACCGCTACAGAGCCACTATCTGCTAAAAATACATAATCCAAACCTTTTGGAGTTAAATCAACAATTTTTTTACAAAGTTCTGTAGCAGGATCATGACGAATACCAGCAAACATAACATGTGATAAACTATCTAACTGTTTTTTTACTGCGTTAATAATATGTTCATTACCGTATCCATGACAGCAAGCCCACCAACTAGACATACCATCTACTAATACATTTCCATCATCTAAATAAAGATTTGTACCCTTTGCTGAAACAACCTTGTAAGTGGGTATGGGATTTGTTAAAGATGTATATGGGTGCCATACATGTTCTAAATCAAAAATTTTATTATCCAAGATTTTTATCCTATATTATATCAATCCAAATATATTACTATTATAGTACATACTAATAATTCATTTAAATTTTGGTTGACAACTTATTTTCTGAGTTTAAACTTTTAATATTTTATAGTTTATTAAGAAAGAGAATATTAAATGACCGAAATTAGACATAATTGGACTGTAGCAGAAGTAAAATCTTTACTTGAAATGCCTTTTCTAGAATTAGTTCACAAAGCTCAATGTATACATAGAGAATTTTTTAATCCTAATGAGGTTCAAATAAGCTCTTTATTATCAATTAAAACAGGTAGTTGCCCAGAAGATTGCAAATACTGTCCACAAAGTGCTCACCACAATACAGAACTACAAAAAGAAAATTTACTAGATTTAAACACTATTTTAGAAAAAGCCAAAATTGCTAAAGATAGTGGTGCTACCAGATTTTGTATGGGTGCTGCTTGGAGAGATCCTAAAGAAAGAGATATACCTTTTTTAATTGAAGTTATTAAAATGGTAAAAAATTTAGGCCTTGAAACTTGTATGACTTTAGGTATGCTAACCGAACATCAAGCAAAAGAATTAAAAACAGCAGGTTTAGATTATTATAATCATAATATCGATACTTCCCCTGAGTTTTATAATCAAATAATTACAACTAGAACAATAGAAGATCGCTTAAACACTTTAGATATCGTTCGTAAAGCAGGAATAAAAATCTGCTCAGGAGGTATCGTTGGTATGGGGGAAAGTTTAACAGATAGAGCTAGTTTTTTAAAAACATTAGCTAATCTTGATCCTCATCCTGAATCTGTACCTATTAATATGCTAGTAAAAGTAAAAGGCACTCCTCTGGAAAATGCTCCAGATGTTTCACCTATTGAATTTATTAGAATGATTGCTGTAGCACGTATTTTAATGCCAAAATCTTTTGTTCGTCTAAGTGCAGGTCGTAAAAATCTATCAGAAGAAGCGCAAGCACTATGCTTTATGGCTGGTGCTAATTCTATATTCTATGGTTGCAAACTCCTAACAACCAAAAACTCAGAAAAGTCAGATGATGAGTTATTAATGGAACACTTAGGTATTAAAACAACTTTACACAACATTAATACAACCCCAGAAGAAGATACAAAAGCTATCTATAACACCTTACATGATAATCAAGCAGATCATAAGTGCTTTAAATTAACAAATTCGGAAGAATAGTAATGAATTTAGCAGAATTTCTAGATATACCAAATATTATCAATACTATCAAAAATAAAGATTTATACCGTCAATGCCCTACTGTTTTATCGCGTAGTGAGCGTACTGTTACTATTGGTAATAAAACATATTTAAATTTTGCATCAAATGATTACTTGGGATTGGCCTCAAATCCTTTGCTAATAAATGCTATTAAAGAAGGTGTTGAAAAATATGGCGTAGGAACAGGTGCTAGTGCCATAGTGACAGGCAATACTGTTGCTCATGAAGAATTAGCAGAAAAGTTAAAAGACATAACTAAAAAAGAAAAAGTTTTAATTCTAAATTCAGGTTTTTCAGCTAACCAATCTCTAATCAAAGCATTTAATAAATTGGGTGCAGATCTTATATTAGACAAATTAGTTCATTCATCCATGCAAGATGCTGCAACGTCTGCTAAATCTTTTCATAGATATGTTCATAATAATGTAAATAAAGCATATGATTTAATAAAAAAGTTTCACCATCCTGTTTTATTTACGGAAGGTGTTTTTAGTATGGATGGTGATTGCGCTGATTTAAAAACAATCGCCAATATAAAGAATTCACAATATTTTCCAGTTGTTTTAGATGATGCACATGGATTTGGAGTAATCGGAAAAAATGGTACGGGAACTCTAAGCCATTTAGAACTTCCTTATGATGTAGCTGATGTATATATGGGTACTTGTAGCAAAGCTTTAGGTGTTGCTGGAGCGTTTATAGCTAGTGATAAATATTTTATTGATTATCTTGTTAATACTAGTCGAGAATTCATTTATTCAACATCTGCTCCTGCTTTTATGGCTCATGCAATCAACAAAGCACTTGATCTTGCCATTAATGGCGATGATTTACGAAACCATTTACAAAAATTATTATCAATTTTTAAAACTGAAATACAAAAAAAATATACTAATTTTGCAACTAATTCAATAACATCTATTCAACCTATAATAATAGGTGAAACCACCGCCATGCAAAAAATTGCATCTCATCTGAAAGAAAAAGGTATTTGGTGTGGCGCTATAAGACCTCCTACAGTTCCTCAACATACAAGCAGACTGCGTATCACTATAACAGCAGGACATAAGGAAGAAGATATTTATTATTTAGTTGAAAGTTTATGTGAGGCTTTAGAATGCAATCATATAACTCTGTAATTAGTCATTTTAATAAAGGTGCTAAAGAATACTTATCTACCGCAAAAATTCAAGTGCAAATTGCCAAAAAGTTATTACAAAAAATTCCACAAAAATATTCTTTCAACTATTGTATTGACCTTGGATGTGGTCCTGGTGTTAATTTTTTAGAACTAAAAAAATATGCAAATAAAATTATTGGTATAGATATTTCTCCTAATATGATCGAATATGCAAAAAATCTAAATATACCAAACACATCAACTATAGTTGGAAATATCGAAGATACAAAGCTTGATAATAATTCATATGATTTATTATTTTCCTCCCTTGCCTTGCAATGGGTAAATTTAGAAAAAGCTCACATTGAAATAAAAAGAATTGCAACAAATAATTCTTTTATAGCCTTAGCTTTGCCTATTGATGGAACTTTAATAGAATTCAACTCCTTACTCGAAGATGCTGGTATTTATAATAGGATAAATACATTTACCAATACACTTTATTTAAATGAACTTTTTTCTCCATTAAACGTAGAAACACATTCTTTTAAAGATATTCATTATTCTATAGACTCATATTTAAAATCAATTAGAGCAATTGGTGCTAATATTAACCACAATAAAACAACAATCCTAAAAAGTAATTACAAAAAGCTCATGAATACACTTGAAAATCATTTACAAAATAGTAAAGAATTAGTCCACACATATAATATCGCCTTTATTTATGGTCATCTAAATACAAATACCATATAAAAGTAGCAAATCTTAAATCTCTTCAATTAAACATTCATGTTTCTTCGAAGTTTTATCATAATTAATTCCTACTAATAAGA
>JBJFGR010000064.1:0-13081 GCA_051892875.1 Succinivibrionaceae bacterium | reverse complement strand
AAAAAAATCAAGAAATATTTGAAAGTTTGTAGAAAATAAAAAAGTATGCAAATTATGGTTAGTTCAATATAGACAGATTTAGGTATTTTTAGATGAGGAACGCATCCAAGAAATCATCCGCATCCCCCAGTGATAATATTATTGTGTAAACGTAAAAATGTTATGGCATAATATATGAGCTCAGTTATGTCATGGTGCGTTATTCACATAAATATTGGAAATAAAAAATTGCTAGACAAAAACATAGTCAAGTAGCACAAGAGGTTTTTCAAGCTATTGTCAATGGATGTGCTAATGGCTCTATAACAGATGTTCAGGCAACAATGCGTGAAGTATTGGGAATGGCTGTTGAATAAATGCTTAAGGGAGAGTTAGATGCCACCTTGGATATAGCAAATCATTCCAAGGAGAGAAGCAGACTGAGGATCGTCGTAACGGATATAGCAGCAAGAAAATTAAAACTAATCTTGGTGAAACTGTCATTGATGTGCCAAGGGATCGTAATGGTTCTTTTGAACCTAAGCTTCTAGGTACTTATAAGACTGATTTATGCGGTATTGATAATTGAATCAGTGTATGCTGTGGTATATGTTGACTGCATTTATGTAGGCATGAATAGTCAAGAAACATCCCAGCCTGCATCGAAACATACCGTATATGTGATTATGGGGTACTGCAATTGTTTAATTATCCTTCAGGAATCAGAAAACTCATCTATACAACCAATGCCATAGAGAGCATTAATTCTAGTTTGAGAAAGGTGACAAAGAAAGGTGTTTTTGAATCATTAGATGCGGTTTACCGAGCTTTGTACCTAAGGATAATTACCCTGAAGGAAAAATGGGACAAAAGCAGGGTTCAAAATTGGACCACAATTAAAAACAAACAGCTTCAATAACCCCTAACCAAGGAGAGAATGGAAAAGTTAGTTTTTAAGAGTTAAATCACAGTTTACACAAAATGGTATTTACTCCCAAAAAATGAAGAACGATTGCTTCAATAAAGCATTAAATCTTGCATATAACATATAAAATGATCTGCAGTTGGTTTACCCAACAAATCACGTATGCTAGAAACCTCGTTATGGGAATTGAAAAAAGAGATATTTGTCAATGCAAGTTTTTAAAAACTCCTAAATCGCTAGGATTAAGGATTGGTTAGTTAAGATCCCCTTAAATTAAGTGGGAAATTTGAGTAAAGTGATAACTTGAGTTTATAAAAATAATAATACCACCATCCATTTTAATAGAGGATGGTAGTAGTAATAAAAATAACGTAATTTGAAAATAACAAAGTAAAAATATTAAAATGTTCAAAAAATTAAATTTTAAACATAAAGTTTTTTAACTTATGTTTGGTAATTTCCTGAAAAGCATATTAAAAGTAAAATAACTGTTGCTAGTGATAAAAGAAAGAATATCACATCTGTTGAATAAGAAATTATATTCATAATAAAGTATCTGTTCATAGGCTAATCCTCGTGCATTTTATTAATAATCAATAACTAAATAATTGGAGTAAAAAAATATTAACTAGTTTTCACAAGGTTTTATTACAGTCTTAATGTGTAGTACTATATATAGTGTTTTGAAATATTTATAATACAATATATAGTATATAAATTTTTATAAATATATATTATCGATAATTATTCTTGATTTCAAGTTGATTTATTGTTTTAGATCACGATATCATGAATTTAACAGTAATTTTTTAAATACTTTATCACTTGAAATATTTGTTAATAGACACCATATTTATTGTGTATGTTATGTATGTAATATGTTAATGGGGTGTGAAAATGAAAGATAATGAAGAACAGAATAACAATATAGAGCATTTAGATAGCAATGAACCGGAAAATAAGAATACTAAGACATTAACAGTGCCTGATAAAGCACGACCGTCACAAGTTTTTATAATCCCAGTATATGGTAGACCTTTTTTACCAAGTCAGGTTATGCCGATACAATTATCCCCAAAATGGGAATCTACTTTGCGTTCGATTATAAATGGTGCAGAGAAGATGGCAGTCATAGTTGCTTTGCCTGATGGGAAGTTAGAAGGTGAAATTGACACGAATGAATTTATAAAAACAGGTTGTCTAGTAAGAGTAATTCAAGCAAGAATAGGTGAAGATATTCAATTAGTTGCTCAGGGTATTACTAGAGCAAAAATTACAGAAGTAAAAACGGATGATGAAAAAAAAGTTTTTGTAGCAAATCTTGAGTATCCAGAAGTAGTATTACCTGAATTAGGTTCAGATGAGGAAATAGAATGTAAAGCTTTTGCTATGGCTATAGCTGCTACTATTAGAGAGTTAATGCCTATTAATCCTTTGTATTTTGAAGAATTAAAACAATATTTAACAAGATTTAATCCAAGTGATCCTTCTATGTTGGCTGATTGTGCGGCAGCAATCACGACAAGTAGTGAAAATGAACTACAGGAGGTTCTAGATACAGTTGATTTATTAAAAAGATTAAAATTATCTTTAAAACTGATAAAAAAAGAGTTGGAAGTTGCTAAACTTCAACAGTCGATAAAAGAAACAGTTTCTGAGAAAATAAATGAAAATCAGCGTCAGTATTTTCTAAAAGAACAGTTAAAAGTAATTCAGAAAGAATTAGGAATAACTGTAGATGATAAGACAGCAGATGTAAAAACTTTGAAAGAGAAGTTTGAAAAATTAAATCCACCTGACTATGTAAAAGATAAATTTAATGAAGAAATAAATAGATTACAGGTTTTAGAAACTTCAAGTCCAGAATATGCAGTATCTAGAGATTACTTAACATGGGTAACTAATATACCATGGGGTATTTATTCGAAAGAAAATTTTGTGTTTTCAAAAGCTAAAAAGATATTAGAAACAGACCATGAAGGTTTAAAAGATGTTAAAGATAGAATTTTAGAGTTTTTGGCACTTGGTTCTTATAAGAAAGATTTAAGTGGGGCAATTTTGTTATTTGTAGGGCCTCCAGGAGTTGGTAAAACCTCAATCGGTAAATCAATTGCTAAAGCATTAAACCGACCTTTTTACAGATTTAGTGTTGGCGGTATGCGTGATGAAGCTGAAATAAAAGGCCACAGAAGAACTTATATTGGAGCATTACCTGGAAAATTTGCTCAGGCATTAAAAGAATGTAAAGTTATGAATCCTGTTATTATGCTTGATGAAGTAGATAAACTTCTTCAAGGAAATAATGGAGATCCAGCAAGTGCTTTATTAGAAACATTAGATCCTGAACAAAACAATTCATTTTTAGATCATTATTTGGATTTACGTTTGGATTTATCTAAATGTTTATTTGTATGTACAGCAAACTCAGTAGATTCCATACCCGCTCCATTATTAGATAGAATGGACAAAATTTCATTATCAGGTTACTTAGCAGAAGAAAAATTAGCGATAGCAAAAAAGCATTTATTACCGAAGAATTTAGAAAAAGCTGGGTTGACAAAATCAAAGCTAAAAATTCAAGATACTGCTTTGAAAAAGATAATAGAGGAATATGCTAGAGATTCTGGTGTGAGAACACTAGAAAAGTGTATTGCAAAGATTATTAGAAAAGCTGTGGTTAAATTTGTAGAAGAGCCTGAATTGGAATCTATTTCGGTAAAATCAGCAGAGATAAAAAATTACTTAGGAGTAGCTCCATTTAGTAGAGAAAAGACTTTAGAAGGTGTTGGTATTATTACAGGTCTTGCCTGGACTTCAATGGGTGGAGCAACATTGCCTGTTGAAGCAGAACTTATTGATAATGTAGCAAGAGGGTTTAAATTGACAGGTAATTTAGGTCAAGTTATGAAAGAATCTGCGGACATTGCTTTAAGTTATGTAATATCAAACTTAGGAAAATTAGCACCAAAAGTAGACAAGAACTTTTTTGAAAAAGCCTTGATTCATTTACACGTACCAGAAGGAGCGACTCCTAAGGACGGACCAAGTGCAGGTGTTACCATGGCTAGTGCTTTATTGTCACTTGCTATGAATAAAGCACCTAAAAAAGGTTATGCTATGACTGGTGAACTTTCGTTAACAGGAAGTGTATTAGCAATTGGTGGGATAAGAGAAAAAGTAGTTGCTGCAAAAAGGGTTGGTATTAATAAATTAATAGTACCTAGTGCTAATAAAGAAGACGTACAAGAACTACCTGATTATGTAAAAGATGGTGTGGAGTTTTATTATGCCGATACGTACAAAGATGTAGCAAAAGAGCTTTTTGATTAATAATAAACAATCAATAAAAATTGTGGTAAAATATGCAACGCTAGTAAAGGTCCCTACTTTAAGGTAGGGGTTTTTGTTAATAGTTTTTTGTAGTTAGAGTTATTATGTATTTTATAAAAACAGCAATAGATGGTGTTTATATTATTGAACCTCGTATTTTTGAAGATAGTAGAGGTTATTTTTTTGAAAGCTATAACGAGGCTGAATTTATTAAAAATGGTATACCGAATCGTTTTGTTCAAGATAATCAATCAAAATCATCATATGGAGTTGTAAGAGGATTACACTGTCAGCTAGGAGAACATTCTCAAGCAAAATTAGTTAGGGTTTTGAAGGGTAAAGTTCTTGATGTTGCTGTAGATATCAGAAAAGGTTCACCGACTTTTGGGAAACACGTTGCTGTAGAGTTATCAGCTGAAAACCAAAGACAATTATTTATTCCAAGAAATTTTTTACATGGTTTTTCAGTATTGAGTGAAGAAGCAATATTTGCATACAAAGTAGATAACTTATATTGTAAGGAATCTGAGTTTGGCATCGCTTATAACGATCCTGATATTGGAATTGATTGGCAAATACCTGCTGATAAAATAATTACTTCAGAAAAAGATCGTTTAGCAAATAAGCTTAAGGATATACCAAATGAGTAGTAAAATATTAGTAACAGGTGGAAATGGTCAGTTAGGCAGTGAATTAAAAAAACTTTTACCAGATGCCATTTATACAGATGTTCAGGAATTAGATATTACTAATTTGGAAGAAGTATTATCATTTGTAAAAGAAAAAGAAATTTACACAATCATAAATTGTGCAGCTTATACTGCTGTTGATAAAGCAGAAGATGAAGAAGAACTTGCATATAAAATCAATGCTGAAGGACCTTTAAATTTAGCAAAAACAGGTTGTAAACTAATTCATGTGTCAACAGATTATGTATTTAATGGAAAAGGTCATACACCTTACGAAACAAATTTTGAAACAGATCCTGTTTCAGCGTATGGAAGAACAAAATTAGCAGGTGAAAAAGCGGTATCTACAAACTCAAAAGTTTTTGCAATCATTCGTACAGCTTGGTTATATTCGAGCTATGGAAATAATTTTGTTAAAACAATGAGAAGATTAGGGGAAACAAAGTCTGAGATAGGTGTTATAAGTGATCAAATAGGAACACCGACCTTTGCAGGAGATCTTGCAGAAGCAATCGTTGCAATGTTACCTCAATTAAATGGAAGCAACAGTGGAGTATATCATTATACAAATGAAGGTGTTTGTTCATGGTATGATTTCGCTCATGAAATTATGGAATTATCGAATTTAAATTGCTATGTAAAACCTTTAAGAACAGAAGAATATCCAACAAAGGCTACAAGACCTTCGTACAGTGTTCTTGATAAAACATCAATAAAGAAAACTTTTAATATTACTATTCCTCATTGGAAAGATAGTTTAAAGAAGTGTTTATTGCAATTTTAATCATGATTTTATGATAAAAAAAGATAAAATAAAGACATAAATATAGAAGTTAAGGTTTGAATTTTGGAAATAATAAATGATATAAAGGCTATTTTTCCGTATAGGGATATGATAGCAAGTCTTGTTAGAAGAGAGCTCAGGGGAAGATATAAAGGAACAATATTAGGTTTTTTGTGGACTTTTATTAATCCTTTATTACAGTTATGTGTATATACATTTGTATTCTCTCATATTATGAAGATGGGTATTGAAAAGTACTATTTGTTTTTATTTGTCGCTTTAATTCCTTGGTTGTTTCTAGCTAATAGTATTGGAAATGGTTGTAGTTGCATTTTATCTAATAAGAATCTTGTAACAAAAATTTATTTTCCTAGAGAAGTATTGCCCATAGCTACGGTAACGGCTAATTTTGTGAATATGTGTTACTGTTTCATTGTGGTTTTTGCAGTAGTATTATTATTTAGTGATAATGTGAATTTTATTGCTTGGCTTTATTTACCTATAATAGCAGCTGTTGAATATATACTTGTTTTAGGTCTTGTTTTTATATTTTCAGCACTTACAGTATTTTTTAGGGATTTAGAACATATTTTATCAGTAATAATAATGGCATGGCATTTTTTAGTTCCTATTATTTATCCGTTAAGTATGGTTCCTGAAGAGTATTTATTTATTTTAAATATGAATCCAATGACTCCTGTGATTGTAGCATTCAGAGATATTTTATATTATGGGCAAATTCCAAATATTGAGACTTTATTATCTTCTGTTATATTCGGAGTGGTGTCATTAGTAATTGGTTTAATTGTATTTAATAAATTAAAGAAAAAGTTTGCTGAGGAACTATAACAAATGACAGAAGCAATTACAGTAGATAATGTTGTTAAGAATTTTAAGATTTATCATGATAAAGGTTATAGTTTAAAGGAAAAAGTTCTTTTTTGGTCAAGAAATTCATATGAAAACAGAACAGTATTAAATGGAATAAGTTTTTCAGTTGGTAAAGGTGAAGCTATCGGCATTATTGGAAAGAATGGATGTGGTAAGAGTACCCTTTTAAAAATGCTAACGAAGATTATGTACCCTGATACTGGAAAAATAACTGTGCAAGGTCGTGTTGCCAGTTTAATTGAATTAGGTGCAGGTTTTCATCCAGATATGTCAGGAAGAGAAAATATCTTTATAAATGCTTCTATATTTGGTTTATCAAAAAAAGAAATTAAATCAAAAATCGATTCAATAATTGAATTTTCAGAACTTCAGGATTTTATTGATAATCCTATAAGAACATATTCAAGCGGTATGTATATGCGTTTAGCTTTTGCTGTAGCAATAAATGTTGAAGCTGATGTTCTTATGATAGATGAAATTTTAGCAGTAGGTGATCTTGCATTCCAAAAGAAATGTTTTGAAAAACTTAAAGAAATAAAAGCAAAGGGTACAACAATTGTTATTGTAAGTCATTCATTAAACCAAATAGAAAAAATTTGCGAACGTTCAATTTGGATAAAGGATGGCCATATTGAAATGATAGGAGTTCCGAAAGAAGTCCATGAACAATACAACAAATATATGTTAGGTTCTGAATAGTAGATCTAAAAGTATGACAAGACCGATAACGGTAGTAATACCAACATACAATGCAGGAACAAAATTTTTAACAAATGCAGAAGTTCTTAAAAAACAAAGAGCTAATATTTCAGAAGTTATAATAATAGATTCATCATCAAAAGATGATACCATTAAAATAGCAAAAGATTACAATTTTACTGTAGAAATTATCGATAAAAAAGATTTTGGTCATGGAAAAACAAGACAATATGCTCTTGAAAAAGCAAAGACTGAAATAGTTGTTTTTTTAACCCAAGACGCTTTATTGGCTGATGAAAATTCAATAGATACCTTAGTAAAATATTTAGAAAGCGATGAAAATTTAGCAGCTGTATATGGTAGACAATTGCCACATAAAGATGCTAATCCATTAGCTATGTTTTCAAGGTACTATAATTACCCTGAAAAGTCTTTTAAAAACAAATTTGAAGATCGAAAGCAAAAAGGTATAAAAACCGCTTTTTTATCAAATAGTTTTGCAGCATATAAAAAAACAAAAGTATTAGAAGTAGGTGGATTTCCAAAAGATATTGAATTTGCTGAAGATTTTTATGTTGCTGCAAAATTGTTACTAAAAGGATATCAAACAGGATACTGTGCTGAAGCTAAGGTTTATCATTCGCATAATCTTACACTACATAATGTGTTTAATAGATATATCCAAATAGGAAAATTTCACAAGAATGAAAATTGGTGCTTAGAAACTTTTGGAAAAATTCAAGGTGAAGGTATTAGTTTTATAAAAGAAGAGCTAAAATATTTAAGAAAAAATAATTTTTATCTTTTTATCCCATATGCATTATGTTATAATTTTGCCCAATTTTTTGGGTATAAAATTGGTAATATTTGAATTTAACAAGTTAACATAGCGATAAATTTATGAAATTATATTATAAATTGAGAGATTTTATATTTCCTCATGATTCACGTAGAAGATTTTTAGCTAAATTATTTAAAAAAGCAATAAAAAATCCTAGACTATATTTAAGATATTTGAATATTTCGAATATTAAGCGTTTGATAAATATGCTAAAAGCAGATGATGGTGCTGTGCTTAACAATAAACTTGATAATTTTGATGCGTGGTTTCGTAGTAACAATGCTATTGAATTGATAGTAGATACTAATGTTGTAAATGAGAAAACAGAAGATAACTCTCAAGAAATAGAAACAGAGGTAATTGATAATTGCAATAATCAACAACTAAATGTAACTTATGAAGAATTGGTTTTTGATATCGTAAATAAACCTTTAGTATCAATAATCATCCCCGTATATAATCAAATAGATTATACTTATAAGTGTTTGAAATCAATTTTAGACCATACAAAAGATATTGCTTATGAAATTATTATTGCAGATGATGTTTCTTCTGATAATACAAAAATAATATCAACATTTGTTAAAAATATTACTGTAGTTAGAAACTCTTGCAATCAAGGATTTTTATTAAATTGTAATAGAGCTGCTAAGTTAGCCCGAGGAAAATATATTCATTTTTTAAATAATGATACTCAAGTGCAACCTAATTGGTTAAGTTCTTTAATAAAAACAATAGAATCTGATAATACTATTGGTATGGTTGGTTCTAAGTTAGTTTATCCTGATGGCAGATTACAAGAAGCAGGTGGTATATTATGGAAGGATGGATCGGCTTGGAATTTTGGTTATAAGTCAGATCCAACACTTCCTGAGTTTAATTATCTTAAAGAAGTGGATTACATTTCAGGTGCTTCTATTTTAATAAGAACAGATTTATGGAATCAATTGGATGGTTTTGATGAAGAATTCGCACCTGCATATTGTGAGGACTCTGATTTAGCATTTTCTGTAAGAAAAGCTGGTTATAAGGTAGTTTATCAACCTAAATCAGTAGTTGTTCATTTTGAAGGTATTAGTAATGGTACTGACACAAGTACAGGTATGAAACATTATCAGGTTGTAAATTCTGAAAAGTTTTATAAGAAATGGAAAGATGTCTTAGAAAAAGAACATTTTAATAATGCAGAAAATGTATTTTTAGCTAGAGATAGAAGTCGAAATAAACCTTGTATTTTATTCATAGACCATTATGTTCCGACTTTTGATAAAGATGCGGGATCTCGAACTATTTACCAGTATTTGCAACTTTTAGCAAAAGAAGGTTATAACGTTAAATTTATTGGTGATAATTTTAATAGAATGGAACCTTATGGTCAGATGGTTGAAGACCTTGGTGTAGAAATTCTTTATGGTGTTTATTATCGTGATAATTGGAAAAAGTGGTTGCAAGATAATGCAAAATATATTAAGTATGCATTTATCAACAGACCTCATATTTCTGTAAATTACATTGATGAATTAAATAAGAATAATATTCCTGTAGTATATGATGTTTGTGATTTACATTTTGTTCGTGAAGAACGTTGCTATAAATTAACAGGAAAGAAAGAACATTTAGATAATTCAAAGAAATTTAGAGAAATAGAATTAGGGTTGTTCAATAAATCAACTAAAGTTGTTTCTGTTTCAAAAGATGAAAAAGATATTATAAACGAAGTGACTTCATCTAAAAAGGCGTATGTTGCACCAATATTTGTGTTTAATAAATTTGATTTTGAATCAAAACAAGATAGAAAAGATACAAAAGATTTAATGTTTGTAGGTGGTTTTACCCATACTCCTAATTTAGATGCAATGTTATGGTTTTTGGAAGAAGTGTTTCCTAAAATTTCCTCAAAGATACCAAATATAAAGATGAATGTAGTAGGTTCTAATGTACCTGAAAAAATAAAGGATTTAGCAAGTGACAATATCATTATTAAGGGGTTTGTTACTGATGAAGAATTAGAACATCTATATAAGACTACAAGAATTTCTGTGATCCCTTTGCGATATGGTGCAGGTGTAAAGGGAAAAACAATTGAAGCAATGTATAACAAGATTCCAATCGTTTCTACAAGCATTGGTATTGAAGGTCTAGAAAATATTGAAAAATGTATAGGCGCGTACGATGATGCTGATTCATTTGCTAATGAAGTGGTAAAAATGTACACAGATGATAAGTATAGAGAAAGAAATGTGTCAGCTTGTTATAAATATGTTTATGAGCACTATTCATATGATATTGTAAAGAATTGGTTTAAAGAACTATTTGATCTATAAAATAATAAAGGAATAATGAATGATAATCTCCAAAACACCTTTTAGAATGTCTTTCTTTGGAGGTGGAACTGACATGCCTGAGTTTTTTAATGAACATGGTGGGGCTGTTATTTCCACGACTTTCGATAAATATTGCTATGTGAATGTTAGACATTTACCAAAATTTTTTGATTATACTACTGAATTATCATATTCAAGATTAGAAAGAGTAACAGATATTGATGATATTCAACATCCTGCTATAAGAAATGCCATGAAAATGTTGGATATGCATGAGTTGAGATTGACATATGAAGGTGATTTACCTGCAAGATCAGGTCTAGGTACTAGTAGTTCTTTTGCTGTTGGTATGATTAATGCTTTTATGGCTTTAAAAGGTAAGTATGCAGATAAAAGAATGCTTGCTGAAAAAGCTATAAAATTAGAAAGAGACTTATGTCAAGAAGCTGGTGGGTGGCAAGATCAAATTGCAGCTGCATATGGTGGTTTTAATTTAATTTCTTTTGGTGATAACGGATTTAACGTTGAACCTCTAATTTTATCAAGAGAGCGCAAACAATTACTTGATGATAATTTGTTAATGTTTTTTACTGGTTTTACTCGTTTTTCATCTGAGGTTCAGAAAGATAATGCTGCTGTAACGAAAGCTGATAAAGAAAGTAAAATAAAGAATTTGCTAGAAATGTTGTCATTGGTTAATGATGCTAAAAATATAATTACAGATAGCCATCGAGATTTAAATGATTTTGGTAGATTGCTAGATACAACATGGAAGTTGAAACGAAATACAGGAAAATCTGTAACAACTTCTGACATAGATGTTTTATACGATAAAGGTATGAAAGCTGGTGCTCTTGGTGGAAAATTACTAGGTGCAGGTGGTGGTGGTTTCCTTGTGTTTTATGTTGAAAAAGATAAGCAAGAAGCCGTGAAAAAAGAATTATCTAATTTGCTTCATATTCCGTTTACTTTTGAAAACGGAGGTTCTCAAATTATGTATTTTGTTCCAGAAGAATATTAATTTTAAAGAGAAATATGACTATGAATTTCACTGGAGAAAGATTAGTTCCTGGAATATCTGGAAAAGATCTAGAAATAGAACATGTCGATAGATATAAATTTGCATTACAGTTTGTAAAAAATAAAATTGTGTTAGATGTCGCTTGTGGTGCAGGTTATGGTACTTCGTTTCTTTCTTCTGAAGCTCAACATGTTAGTGGAATAGATATTTCTGATGAAGCAATAGAGTATGCAAAAGGAAAATTTTTACCTAACAGTAAGATTGATTATAAAGTAGCGTCTGTTGAAAAATTGCCTTTTCAAGATAATAGTATGGATGTTGTAGTTTCTTTTGAAACCATTGAACATGTAAATATTGAATTGCAAAACTCATTTTTATTTGAAATTAAAAGAGTCTTAAAATCTGATGGCATTTTGGTCATGTCGACGCCTAATCATGATGTTTATAAAAAGCGTGGTAAAAATAAATATCATCTACATGAATTTTCATATAATGAGTTTGAGATATTTTTAAAGCAATTTTTTAAAAATGTTGTTTACTTTGTTCAAAAGTGGGAAATTGCGGATGTTATTACTAATAAAGATATTAAAACAGCGTTTATTAAAAGTAATCTTGTTCCAGAAACTTCTGAATATTTAATTGCTATATGTAGTAATCAAGCTTTACCCATAATATCATCAGAAATTTGTATCAAGGAAGATGATGATTTAGATAAACTTAGAGCCTGGGCGCATAATAATCATTGTCAAATAGAGCATAACAATGTTTATATATCTAAATTACTGAAGGATAAAGAGATATTACTTGAAAGTGAACGAACTTTAAAAGGTGAAAATAATAACCAGAAGATTCAATTGAACCAACTGCTGGAAAGTGAAAGAAAGCTAAAAGGTGAAAACAATAACCAAAAGATCCAATTGGAACAACTGTTGGAAAGTGAAAGAAAGCTAAAAGGCGAAAATAATAACCAAAAGATCCAATTGGAACAACTGTTGGGAAGTGAAAGAAAGTTAAAAGGTGAAAACTCAAATCAAAAGTTCCAATTGGAACAACTGTTGGAAAGTGAAAGAAAGCTAAAAGGTGAAAATAATAACCAGAAGATTCAATTGAACCAACTGCTGGAAAGTGAAAGAAAGCTAAAAGGTGAAAACAATAACCAAAAGATCCAATTGGAACAACTGTTGGAAAGTGAAAGAAAGCTAAAAGGTGAAAACAATAACCAAAAGATCCAATTGGAACAACTGTTGGAAAGTGAAAGAAAGCTAAAAGGCGAAAATAATAACCAAAAGATCCAATTGGAACAACTGTTGGGAAGTGAAAGAAAGTTAAAAGGTGAAAACTCAAATCAAAAGTTCCAATTGGAACAATTGCAAGAAAGTCAAAAAAAGTTACAGATAGAAAATAGTAATAAACAAAAAAATATTGATTTATTAAGTTCTAATTTAGAATTATTAAAAAAATCATTGTTTTTTAAAATTTTAAAAGTGTTTAATAAAAAGTATAAAAAAATGTAATGAAGTTGAAATTTGTTCACTAATCTGGTTGAGAGTGTAATATAAAGTGTGTATTTAGTATCAATTCTGACTATCGCACTTTAT
>JBJFGR010000063.1:0-13351 GCA_051892875.1 Succinivibrionaceae bacterium | reverse complement strand
ATTAATAAGATCTATAATATCAAAAATCTTATTTTTTATTTCTTCAAATTTCATTATGCTATCTTTGTATCTTCCAAATGATTTACCATCACTATCTTTATCAAAAAATAATGTTTCTGATATTTCTTTCAATAACTCTTTAATTGAATTACTATTTATTATAATTGTAAATGTGCTACGAACTCTTTCAGGAAATTTATGAGCTTCATCTATTACAACGATATCAGAAATAGGAAACAAATCAGAAGATGCTAAAACGCCTGTACATAGTAAAGCATGGTTAACAATTACTATATCTGATTTCTTTGCTATTTCTCTAGCTTTATACAAATAACACTTATCAGCACAAGAACATTTTTGTCTGCCTACACAAGTACTTGAGTTTGCTGCTATCTTGTTACGAAAATAATCAATATTCGTATTCTTTGCATTTAAAAACTTTAGTTCCTGAATTTCACCGCTTACGGTATCATTAACGAAGTTTTTTATAGAATTATACTCATCAGAAGTTAATACCCTATTATTTTTGTAAACTTTTTTTTCTTCTTCATTATCATCATTAGATTTTTCGTATTTTTTTATCAATTTCTCTATAATTTTATAACAAGCATAGTTGTTGACACCTTTAAGAAGAGAAATATTTAAAGTTCTATTAAAAATTTTTTCAAGCATTACAACATCTTTTCTCATAATTTGATCTTGCAAAGCTTTAGAATCAGTACTTATAATTGCTTTTTTATTATGAGCAATTATAGGTACTAGATACCCAAAAGTTTTACCAGTACCAGTACCTGCTTCAATAATCAAATTAAACTTATGGTATAAAATTTCTTCAACATCTTTAGCCATAAGAACTTGACCTTCACGACGACAATAGTTGTTTATAATATTACTAAAAACTCCGTCATGAGCAAATATTTCGTCTATTATATTTGAATCTTGAATACTTCCTTCACTCATTAAACACACCACTAATTAATAATTATTTAACTTTGTACTTTGGATTTACTTTTATAAAGTTTGGGATTTTATGACTTACTGAAATATTTCTTTTATGTTTTAAATTAATATCTTTCATTTTTTCTTTAAAATAATAACCATGAGAAGAACTATCTTCAATTTTATTAAATGTAATAAAAAAATGTATCATTTCATGAATTAATACATCTTCTATAACATTTAGGGGTAAATCATAATAATCACTTATTGTTATCCTAAAGTTACTCATTACATTAGAACGTATTGTATACCTAAAAGAACCTAATATTCTTCTGCCTCTTGTAATTTTTATAGGTAACAAAGGTAGCTTATTTTCAAAAATAAGATTATTAAAATAAATATACTTTTGCTCTATAAAATTTTTAAAATCATACATAATATATAAATAAAAATCTTAAAATAAACTGTGCTTTATTTTATCCTAGCTCATTATTTTTGTACATGAAAATAATGTTTACTTGAATTTTTTTCAACAGACATTTATATTTATTAAATTAAAATAAAATAAGAAACAGGAAATTAAATAAATAGGATTAGTTATATGTCATACATCGATTTAAACAAATCAGATACAGATAACAATAATACAATAGTCGATGATCTCGGTAAAAATATAAAAACTTCAAATTCATTAGATGAGTATGAAGACAAATATTTTAAAAGACTTAATGATCTAAACTCTTCAGATAATTCAGAAAGTAAAGATGACGAAGAACTAAACCATCACTTTTCTGACAACCATATGGAGCAGATAGGATCTTTACTTCTTAGATATACGATAGTAATTGTTTTAGCAATTATTATATATCTGATTATTTTAACTTTGAATTCTATTGAACTTAAATCTATTTTATCAATCTTAGCGATTATAATAATTTACTACATACCCAGAATATTATATTCACGTTATAAAAAAGTTGTTATAAATGAAGAAATTCGTATTAACTACACACCTCAAGGTTTCTTCCAAAGAACAATTTACCCATTAAGGACAACATTAGTACCATATTCTATATTTATTCTTTCAAGTTTTATTTTATTTGACACATTAGTAACTCAATCTGTATCTGGTTTGACAGTTATTGTTGTATCTTTAATTAGTTACATAATAATAAACACCAGTTTAAGAACTTCATTTTTTAATAATTTCTTTAATGCAGAAAAAATTCCTTCAATTTATACATTTTATAGGAATTGGATATCTATACTGATAACAGGTATCATAAGTTTTATTTTTACATTTTTATTTATAGAACCTACTTTAAACCAATACGAGGCCATAAACGTATTAGGAAACAATATTTCTTCAAATTTAAATGCACATTATGGTAATTTCTATCTTTTTATAGAATCAATAAATATCTTAATGTCTATACATAATTATTGTTTATCATTATTATCTAATACTCCTTATTACTATGTAGGTAAAGCTTTGTTAATTTCTTTACCATATACAATATTTTCAATTCATCTTTGCTTGGCTTTTAGTTTATTAACTCTACCCAAAGCAACTCTGAAAAATATATTAAAGAAACAAAATTGGATAAAAACTAATAAAAATATTTTCTTAAAACATTGGAAAAACATTTGTTTACCATTATTTATGTTTGGATTTTTCACAACTATTTATCATTTCGGATATCCTTATTATGAAAAATATCAAGAAAAATTAATAATGCAACAAACAACTGTTCAAAAAGCAAATTCAGAACTAATTGGCGACAAATATTACTCATTAGGCACATTAAATAAAATCAATAAATTAAAAGATAAAGCAATAAGTGATATCAATAATCTGTTTACTAGTGCTGTAAATGAGGTAAATAACTCTTTCTCCGATACAATTGAAAGTGGTAAACATTTTGTAATATGGTTTGATCAACGCACTCAAAAATATCCATTTAATTTTGGAGATAAACAATTATATCAATCATACATATCTGCATTGAAAGTTAAATCCTTAACAATAAATATATCTAATATCAGAAAAGATTTAGGTTCAGATGTTGCAAAAATCATTAGCTCTTTAAATAATGATATATTGGAATTATTACATAAAAATGAATTAAATGGAGATAACGCTTCTAACTATATTTCAGATGCTTGTGAAAATTATGACATGTTATTTTTATTACAATTAAGCCCTAAAAAATTAATTGACATTAGTGAAATATTCAGATTAAAAGTACCACTATTAAACATAGAAAAAGAATTAACTAATGATATAAACAACCCTAATTCACCTTGGTATAATTATATCTATAGTGAAAAATATTCTAATAAAAAAACTGACGAGACCTCAAAAGAACCAATTAGTGAACAAGAAGCATATTTACTAGGTGAAGATATTAGTTCAAAAGTGAACGAACATGAAGAGCAAATAGAAACATTTGATGAACAACCTACTATCTATAATGCACCACAACTAGATAACTATTTAACGGATTATATTGAAAAGGTTAGAGATAATATTATCAGGAATTTAGCGATCGCTATCGATCTTGATCCTAACATACAAAATATTATTGATCCAAAAGCTATCAAACAAATTTCAATGGTAAATACTGAAGAAAGTGAACCTGCAACTGTTAATAAGGAGCAGAGCATGATACAACCTCAGGATTAATGCGATTAATAGGTGTAATAATTATTGAAATCTAGCATTACAAGAAAAAAAACTATATAATACAACTAGTTTAAAGTTGACGATAATGATTGGTTGGACATTGTTATGACAAAAGTTGTTGTTCTTTTAAGTGGGGGTGTTGATAGCACCACTTGCTTAGCACTTGCTGTAAATAAATATGGAGCTGATAATGTTTTTGCTTTAAATATTACTTATGGTCAGAAACATGTAAAGGAAATTGCATGTGCTCAAAAAATTGCCAACTATTATCGAGTAAATTATAAACTTATGGATCTTTCTTCAATCTTTGCCTTTAGCGATTGTTCTTTATTACAACATTCTTCAAAAGAGATTGAACATAAAAGCTACGCTGAACAATTGAAAGACTTAGGTGGAGAAGGGACTGTCTCAACATATGTTCCTTTTAGAAATGGGCTAATGTTATCAACAGCATCAGCTATTGCTCAGAGTTTAAAAGCTTCCGAAATTTGGTATGGAGCTCATAAAGACGATGCTGCTGGTCGTGCTTACCCTGATTGTACTAAGGAATTTGTTGACTCTATGTCTAAAGCTATTTATGAAGGAACTGGCAAGGAAATCACTCTATGTGCCCCTTTTATTGATTACAATAAAGCTGAGATAGTAAAAACAGGACTTGCATTAAAAGTTCCTTACGAATTAACATGGAGTTGTTACGAAGGTAATGATGAACCATGCTTTAAGTGTGGTACTTGTATCGATAGACACAATGCTTTTGAAGCAAATAGTGAAATAGATCCTTTAGAAAAATTGTATAAATAAATTTTTACAGAGTAAAATCATAATGTATAAAATTCAGAAAAGAATTGTTATAAGTGCAGCTCACTATTTAAAATTAGATTATGAAAGTAAATGTACTAATATGCATGGTCATAATTGGATAATCGATATCTATTTAAAAAGCAAGACTTTAAATAGTAATGGTATGATTATGGATTTTAGTGAAATCAAAAGAAAAATCAAAGACCAACTTGATCATAAAGTAATAAATGACGTTATCAATCTCAACCCCACAGCCGAAAATATAGCTTATTGGATATGTAATCAATTACAACCTACTTGCTATAAAGTTGTCGTTGAAGAAAGTCCTGATAACAAAGCATCCTATGAGAAAGATGAAGATTAATATCCTAGATTAAAAAATGACTTCCAATATTTCTTTTATGATTAATGAGATATTTGCATCAATTAATGGCGAAGGTCCATTATCTGGTGAATTAGCAATATTTATCAGATTAAGTGGTTGTAATCTTCGTTGCACTTACTGTGATACACTATATGCTCAGAAAAATGATAGCGGAATACTTATGAATATTCCAGATATTCTAAATAAACTAAAAGAATTTTCTGGAATTAAAAATATTACTCTTACAGGTGGTGAACCTCTTTTTAGAAAAAATATAAATCATTTACTTTCTTCATTAACAGAAAGAGGTTATATAATTAATATAGAAACCAATGGTTCTATTGATTTATCCTCTTTTATTTCAAAACCTTATGCTCATAAATTAATATTTTGTTGTGATTACAAACTTCCATATAGTGGGGAAGAATCAAAAATGATTCTTAAAAATATTGAAATTCTAAGACCCCAAGACGCATTAAAATTTGTTATCGGCAACTCCGAAGATTTTGTAAAAACATTTAATATTTTAAAGAAATTCAATCCAATATCATTCATTTATTTATCTGCTGTTTTTAACCAAATTTCACCTAAAGAAATTGTTGAAAAAACGTTAGAATGGTCCAAAGAAATAAACACCACAAAAATTAGAGTTCAATTACAATTACACAAGTATATATGGGATCCTACCACTCGTGGTGTATAATTTTTATAATTAACATCTTAATTTTTTAAAATAATATTAGCAATATTATTTTTTATATGCTAATATATAATATAATATAATATAATATATATCATAAACAAAGAAATTTTTTTAAATTTTATATTAATTATATAATTAGGTATTAGCTTATGTTTAATATAAAATCTCTAGTAATCTCATTTGCATTAATAATACTTTCAGGTTGTTCTTCAATATCTGAAAATATTAAAGAAGAAAACAAATTAAATGTAAATATTAATTACTCTCAGATATTTAATCTTGAACATCTTACTGAAAATGACTCTATTTATATAAAATTTAAAGATCTTTCAGGATTAGGCAGAGATGAACAATTAAGAAAAATTGTTGAAAAACGAATTCAGAATACAACAAAACTTACTATAACAAATGATATAAAAAAAGCAAATACAAAAATACATGTTACTTTAACAGGTATAAACAAAAAAAATGAAGAAACTAATAAAAATAAATCAGATTCTTTTACAGGTGCTGCAACAGGTGCTATAGTTGGTTTATCTGCAGGTTCTATAATAACTTCACATGAAAATTATTATTCATATAATGCTATGGAATCATTACTATTCGGAGTATTAGGAGGTATTATAGGTTATGCAATCACTAATAAAGAACCACTTGATACTTATGTAATTTCCGCAAATATTACAGCAGATCAAGATAACTCAGAAGACGAATGGAGTTCATATACAACAGAGGTAACTGCTACAGCTGTTCAAAAGAATATGGACTACAATGAAGCAGAAAAAGAAGCGTTAAATGCAATAGGTACTGGTATTGTAGAATTAATTAAATAACAAATCCAAATATACATAAAAATACATAAAAACATATAAATAAAAGGTTTGATTTAATATCAAACCTTATTATTAAAAATATCAATAAAAGCTATTAAACATTCTTTGCTTTACGATATTCGATGATATCTAAAATACTTACAACAGTCATATTATGTTGCAAACCAAATGCCACAACTTGTGGTAATCTAGCCATGGTTCCATCATCATTTGTTAATTCACATAATACGCCACTTGGATTTAATCCTGCCAATCTAGCTAAATCCACAGAAGCTTCTGTATGACCATCACGTTCTAACACCCCACCATTTTTTGCACAAAGTGGAAAAACATGACCTGGGTGACTTAAATCTGCGGGAGAAGCATTATCTGCAATAGCTGTTTTTATAGTTACCAAACGATCGTGGGCACTAACACCTGTTGTAACACCACGTTTAGCTTCAATAGTAATTGTAAAAGCAGTACCATATGAACTGGTATTATCAGCAACCATTTGGGGCAATTTCAGTGCTTCCATTTTGCTTTCAGGCATGCATAAACAAACAATTCCTGAACAATATCTAATCATCATTGCCATCTGTTGTTCAGTCATATTTTCAGCTGCAAAAATAATATCACCTTCGTTTTCGCGATTTTCATCATCTACAACTAAAATACCATTACCTTCTTTAAGAGCCTTTAATGCTAATTCAACACGTTCTATTGGTGATTCAGCAAAAATACTCAATAAATTTATTTGACTCACGATATATCTCCTATTCTTTTCTACACGCAAGTCAGGGCTATGATACATATCTCTTCTATCCGGACTTTAACCGTCGGTATAGGAATCAAACCTATTCTGCATACGCTCGTGGACTATCACCACCGGTGGGGACTTTCACCCCGCCCTGAGATACGAGTATTTTACTCTATATAATAAAAAATAGCTAAGAATATTTTAAATATATACATTAAGAATACTAGATATCGGAGATTAAAAAATTAGATAAAAAAGAAATTTAATATAAGAAGTGGTGCCGGCTAACGGAATCGAACTGTTGACCTACTGATTACAAGTCAGTTGCTCTACCTACTGAGCTAAGCCGGCAAAAATTATTTCTAACTGGTGCCCAGAGGCGGGATCGAACCACCGACACGGGGATTTTCAATCCCCTGCTCTACCGACTGAGCTATCTGGGCAACACGGGCTATTTTACAGTATTATTTTTTTTAGTCAAACCTTTTTTTTAATTATTGGATATTTTTATATAAGTAACTGATTATTCGTTTAAATATAATTCCTTATTAAAAACAATAAACAAAATTTGCTTAATTATGAAAAAATTATTAAAATCATTATTTGAATTTATTTGGTTTTTAACTTTTGGAATTTTATTATGAAATTAAAGGCTTTATGTTTAGCTTTATGTATGAGTGCTACATTATCAGCAACCACTTACGCTGATAACTTTACAAAAAGCGATATTGAAAAAATCGTTAAAGAATATTTGATTAACAATCCTGATGTAATTTTGGAAGCAAACAATGCTGCTGCTTCACGCAAAGCTCAACTTGAGAAATTAGCTGAACAAAAGATAATTGAATCAATTTACTCAAATAAAAATATTCCAAGTAGTGGAGCTGAAAATCCTAAACATCATATAATTGAGTTCTTTGATTATAATTGTGGTTATTGTAAAAGAGCTAAACCAATCCTCTTGGAAATTTTAAAATCACATCCAGATACAAGATACTACTATATGGAATTCCCAATTCTTTCTGATATTTCTGTAAAAGCTGCAAAAGTTGGTTTAGCAATCTTCCAAAAAGACCCAGCAAAATACGTTCAATATTCTAATGAATTTATGACAAGAAACGGACGTTTAGATAATGAAATATCAATTCAAGCTTTTGTTGAACAACTTGGTTTTAATTGGGCTGAAATTGATAAATTATCAGAAAGTTCAGAAATCTCTAAAACATTAAATGAAATCAGAGTATTTGGTTCTCAATTAAAAGTTTCAGGCACTCCTGCTTTTATCGTTGATGGAGAAGTTTTACGTGGTGCTCCTAGAGGCAAAAGCGACGTTGAATCTCTATTGAAGTAAGTAAAATACAAAAAAGGTAGGTAGAATTTTCTACCTATTTTTTTATGATTACTCCAATTAATAGGAATTGTATATTATGATTAATGTTTTAAAATATTTGTTATTAGTAATTTTTGTTTGTATTATTTCAACAGCGATATTTAATTTAGAAAGATTTACACTAGTATATTGTTTTTCAGAAAATTTAAATGGATTATCAAACGATTTATTAAAACTATTTGATATAGGAACAAAACTAGATTTACATATTCTTATACAAATCACTTTTGGTATATTATTAATTGGAGTAATAATAAGCCTAATAGAGAAAAAAAATTTATCTTTAGTTACTAGTTTTCTTTGTGTTTTTTATTCTATTATCATTTCATTATCTTGTTTACTTTCCTTTATTAACTTTTTTTACTATAGGACATATAATAATGTAATAGATACCTTCTTTTTTAACTTTTTTCACGAAGATCTTAAAGCTCTTTTTATGACTATTGTTTTGGAATATCCTATATTTAAGATATTCCTAGTAACAACATTAACTTATATTCTATCTTACTATTCTATAAAATTTTTTCTAAAATCAAATAGTATTAATAAATTTATTATTAATAGTAATTATTACACTAAGTTTATTCTAATAATAATATGTCTTATTTTTTTATATACATCGTATTATGGAGGTTTTACAACCACAAAAATTCGTGCAAAATCTGTACAATTTACAGCAATATCAGCTAATCAAGTTATTAATAAAGCCAGAGCTAATCCTATATCTTTAATTCACAGAAACTATAAAGAGTATAAAGAAGCGTCTGCGATAAATATAAATAATATAAATATTCAAACTTATAAAGACACTATAAATAATTTTAATTTAAAACAAAATAACGATAATTTATTAGATGCTTTTTATTCAAAAACTAAAAATAACCCATACTTAAGTGAACATAAACCAAATGTCGTTATAGTATTTTCAGAGAGCTTAAGTTCTCAAATGGGAAGTTTTCACTCTAAAGATTTTAATGTTTTATCAAGTTTAAAAAATAGTATGGACTCTGATTATTATTTTCCAAATTTTATTGCAGAAGGAGAAGCAACGGCAAAATCTTTGTTAAGATTACTTTTTAGAAGTCCTTTTTACATGTTACCATATCATAATAAATACGTAGAAACAAAATACCAATCATTTGCATTAACACCTTATATAGAACAGGGGTATGAAGTTTACTTCATTACAGGTAGCCAATGTGATTGGGGAAACATGCAACAAATTTTAAACAATAATGGTATAAGCAATATGATTTGTTCTAGAGATATTATAAAAAAATTTCCCAAAGCAGATAATCTATTTTGGGGAATTGCAGACGAATATCTATATTATTACGCTGAAGAACTTCTGCAAAATAATACAAAACCCACAGCTATATTCATTATGAATACCACAAATCATCCACCATATGAACTACCTGTTACATATAAAGAAACAAACAATATAAAATACCCAGAAAATATCTTTAACTTTTTTAAGCAAGCTGAAGATGATGAAATCATAAGTCACTATCGCACTTTTCGATATGCTACAGAAAAACTTGGAGATTTTATTAATAATATTTCTAATAATGAAACAACTAAAAACAACACTATTATTACATATACAGGAGATCATAATGCAAGAATCGGAAATTACAATTTAAACGAAGTAACCGCAGTATCGGCAAAAGGAGTAATATTTGGAATTCATATTCCGCAAAATTATATTGACCACGACAATATTACATATAACAAAGATATCATAGCATCTCATAAAGATATTTTTCCGACACTAATTGAACATTCATTAAGTAATCAAAAATATCTAAAACTTGGATGTGATATATTATCAAATGAGAAATGTCCTTATACTTTTGCTTTTAATGAAAAATATCTTATTTTAGAAAATCCTAATACTAATAATCTAAATAATAATATTGCAAAACAAAAACATGAAGATTACTCTAAATTATTACAGGTTGTTTTTTCATTACAAGTAAACCCAAACTTTAAATAATATAAACTTTAATTATGAAGACCCAAATCTTCTTAAAGCATTAATTAGAAGATTCCCAAATTGGCGGACAATACCCTAATATAGCCCGCTAATTTTTACTTCTGTTTTCTCGGTCTGCCTCGTGGCTTTTTAACCTGTTTTTCAGCCTCTTTTTTTAACTCTTCTTTTTCTTTAGCTTCCTTATTCTTTTGTTCAGTATAGGATACTGATAATAATTTTAATTTCTCCATGAGTTCGATATCTGAAGGTATGCTATAAACCCCATCGTCACATGCCGGTGTTTGTGGTGCATCTGTATATCTCCATACTGAATTCAAATCTTACATCATATCGCCATAGCTCATTTTATCCAATACGCCACATTTTCTTGCATAGTTGATTATACGACTCGTTATTAGCGTGGATATAAAATTAACAAACTCAGAGCCGGTAACAGAAAAATCACCTTGCACTCTTGTTTTTTCAATGGTTTGCTAATCTATTAGATAAACATTTTGAGGGAATAATAGCCCATGCTACTTATAAGATATCCTCAGGTAAAATAGAAGGAATTAACCAAAAAATAAAGACGCTACGACGTCATGGATATGGTTATCCTGATGATGAATACTTCTTCCTAAAAGTAATAGATGTTAGTAGGAAGAAGTATATTAGAAATCAGAGATCACATAAAATTAATGACTGAGCCTAATTTATTAAGCTTCGTTATAAATTTCTAGATTTTCAGTTGAATCATTCCAAGCTTTATCTGCTTTTGCATCATCATTTCTTACTTTATCTAAAAATTCAAGATAATTATTATCTATATCATGTGTAATATATTCACCAGAAAATACTGATGTTTCGAAACTCTTTAAATTAGGATTTTCTAATTGAACAGCTTTTATCAAATCATCTAATGATTGGTATATCAAACCATCTGCATGAATCAATGTACAAACTTGTTCAACAGTTTTACCGTAAGCAATTAATTCTTCACTTGAAGGCATATCAATACCATAAACATTTGGATATCTAATTTCAGGTGCTGCAGACGCAAAATAAACCTTTTCCGCACCAGCTTCATGTGCCATATCAACTATTTGACCTGATGTAGTACCTCGAACAATTGAATCATCAACTAGAAGAACTTTCTTTCCCTTAAACTCTGCAGGAATAGGATTTAATTTATTGCGAACACTCTTCTTACGTTGTTTTTGACCAGGCATAATAAACGTTCTGCCTATATATCTATTCTTTACAAAACCCTGTCTATAAGGAACTCCTAGAGATTTAGCAATTTCTACAGCAATATCACAACTTGTTTCAGGAATAGGAATAACTACATCAATATCTAAATCTTTATAATCTCGCTTTATCTTTTCACCTAACATTGTTCCCATATGTACACGCGCTGCATATACAGAAACTCCATTCAATATAGAATCTGGACGAGCAAAATAAACATATTCAAAAATACATGGATTAAGTTGAGGGTTTTCTGCACAAATTGCCGATGTTAAAACACCTTGTTCACTTATAAAAATTGCTTCACCAGGAGCAACATCACGAACCAATTTAAAACCTAATATATCAAGTGCAACACTTTCTGAAGCAACCATGTATTCCATCTTGCCCTTTTCACCTAGTCTTTCTCCAAGAACAAGAGGTCTAATACCATTAGGATCTCTAAATGCCACCAAACCAACACCGATTATTAGTGAGACTACAGCGTACGCCCCACGTACTTGCTTATTCACTCTTTTTACAGCATCAAATATATCATCTGATGTAATGTGTGATGATTTACATGAATCAATTTCATGAGCAAATATATTTAATAAAACTTCTGAATCTGATGTTGTATTAACATGCCTATGGATTTCTTCACAACGCTTTGATAATTCTTGAACATTAGTTAGATTACCATTATGAGCCAAAGCTATACCATAAGGACTATTTACATAAAAAGGTTGAGCTTCAGCTGCTGATGAAGAACCAGCTGTTGGATAACGAACATGACCTATACCCATATTCCCTTTCAATCTCATCATATGCTTAGTTTCAAACACATCTCTAACTAAGCCATTTGCTTTACGTTGCTTAAAATTACCTTCGTAAATCGTAACTATACCAGCAGCATCTTGTCCTCTGTGTTGCAAAACAGTTAATGCATCATAAAGTGATTGATTCACAGGTGAAGTCGCAACAATGCCAACAATACCACACATACTTTGTATCCTTGTTTACAATATGAAAAGTGAATAAGCGTATATAAGTCAAAACCAATATACATATGACAAGGCTATTATAATTGCAAATAAAATAAAATCAAGCAAGGATTCTAAACAAAAAACCTTTTCTTAAAAAATAGTTAAATTACATACAAATAAGCTTAAAAATAGATATACACTTCAATATCTCTATATTAGAATCTAGCTTTAGAGGATTTATCATGAATTTCTATTTAAAACATCTTAATTACTATCAACGTTAATATTCCACCAAACTACTGAAACACAAATCTCATGGTTATCTTGAAGGTTTCATAACTAGTTTTTAAGTTTACTTCCTGTATTTTTCATGTTTTTTATAATTTCCACTCTAAACAACTAAAAATAGCAAGACTTAGAGTCATTGTAATTAGTAAAGCTAGTATATATACGTTCTTTGATACAAATATTTAATCTGCAAAGATTAGTTCATCAATTATCTCAATAATCCTAAATTCTTTGATTTTTGGTGTATAACACATCGTGAGTTTTATTTTTATTTTTTACATTTAATTTTATACCATAAAACACAATTAAAGCTTTATTTTTAAGCTTTTTCATCAAATGTACTCATTCTTAAAATTTTATTTTTAAAACTTTCTTTTTTAAAATCAAAAAAGTTTTTAAAAAGTACTTAAGATCACA
>JBJFGR010000062.1:0-13571 GCA_051892875.1 Succinivibrionaceae bacterium | reverse complement strand
TGAAGAAAAAATAAATGCTCTCACCATTAAATAGGTGTTTCAGTCGAAAGACAGGAACTATAATTAAAGAATTTTGTTAGTTATTTGGAACGATTTTACGGGTTATTAAACAAAAAATCCCCCCTAAAAAGAAGGATTCGTAGCTTGAAACTTAACAATAATGATGATTGTTTAAATAAATTAGGGATTATCCCTTATGATATGGGCTTGCGAGTATAGTCCCAAAATTTGTGAATCTTTTAATTAATTTTTGGGTAAAATTTAAAAGTAGAGCTCACTTTCTTGACAACACCACGTTTAACAAAATATCCACAAATATTGCTTGATACTATTGATAAATATGTTTTTATTAATATTTATAATTAAAGTTAAATAATCATAAAACTAAAAGAGCGTTAATAAAACTGTTAACAGTATGTATTTAAATACTTTATAAATAGTTGATAAATTAAAAAAAAAGTGAATAATAAATTAGTAATGTTAATAAAACTAAATTAAATCACATAAAATTAACATTATAATTCCATAGTTTTCAAAACAAATCTAAACATGCAAAAACCTTAAAATAAAAGACTTTAAAAGACTTATCAACATAAACAAAAAACATAAAAAAAAAGAAAAAAATTATTAATTAATAATAAAATTAATTAAAAAGGATATAATACAAATATTTTTGAAGAGGTAGTTACAAATGTTTCATCATAATATATACGATGCCATCATTGTAGGTGGTGGTCACGCAGGCGTAGAAGCTTGCACAGCATGCGCTAGAATAGGATTAAAAACTTTATTAATAACACATAATATAGAAACTCTTGGACAAATGTCATGTAACCCAGCTTTTGGAGGTATAGGTAAAGGACATTTAATAAAGGAAATAGACGCTTTAGGTGGTGTAACTGCTCATGCAATAGATCTATCTGGTATACAATTCAGAACATTAAATTCTTCTAAAGGCCCTGCAGTTAGAGCAACTAGAGCACAAACAGATAGAATCATATATAAGAATACAATAAGAAAAATTTTAGAAAATTACAATAATTTAGAAATTTTTCAGCAATCTGTAACAGATTTATTAATAGAAAACAATACTGTTTATGGTGTTGTTACACAAGCTGGTATTAAAATAAAGTCAAAAACCGTTATATTATGTACAGGAACTTTTCTTAATGGATTAATACACATTGGTTTAAATCATTATGATGGAGGTAGAGCTGGAGATCCTCCATCAATTGGCTTAGCTAAAAAGCTACATGAATTACCTATTAGAATGGGGCGTTTAAAAACTGGAACACCTTGCAGAATAGATAAAAGAACTGTTAATTTTGACAAATTAGAGAAACAACTTCCAGATACAAATTTGCCTGTTTTTTCATATTTAGGCAATGTTAATGAACATCCCCAACAAATTTGTTGTTATATAGCACATACCAACAAAAATACCCATAATATTATAAAAGATAATTTAGATAGGAGCCCTTTATATTCTGGTGTCATTCATAGTATTGGTCCTAGATATTGTCCTTCTATAGAAGATAAAATAATGAGATACCCTGATAAAGAATCTCACCAAATCTTTATAGAACCTGAAAGTTTATATACAAATGAATTATATCCAAATGGCATTTCAACAAGTCTCCCATTCGACGTTCAAGTAAAATTAGTTCGCTCTATGGAAGGTTTTGAGAATGCTGAATTAATGAGACCTGCTTATGCCATAGAATATGATTACCTAGATCCTAGAGATTTAAAATCCACAATGGAAAATAAATATATAAATAATTTATTTTTAGCAGGTCAAATAAATGGTACTACAGGTTATGAAGAAGCTGCTGCACAAGGAATTTTAGCTGGTATAAATGCTGGTTTACGTGTTAAGGATAAGGAAGGGTGGTCACCTAGAAGAGACCAAGCTTATATAGGTGTATTAATGGATGATTTGTGTACATTAGGAACAAAAGAACCTTATAGAATGTTTACCAGTAGAGCTGAATACAGATTATTACTTAGAGAAGATAATGCTGATATTAGATTAACACCTATTGGTAGAGATTTGGGGCTAGTTGATGATTACAGATGGAATTTTTTTCAAAATAAAATGGAA
The DNA here is from genome assembly GCA_051892875.1 of Succinivibrionaceae bacterium. Lineage (GTDB taxonomy): Bacteria > Pseudomonadota > Gammaproteobacteria > Enterobacterales > Succinivibrionaceae > JBJFGR01. The sequence goes on along the minus strand of JBJFGR010000062.1, from coordinate 11,467 downwards.
GAAATCGAAAAAGAAAAGCAGCGATTAAAAAACACTTGGATTGGTATTGGAAATACTATTGCAAACAAATTAAATTCTATTTTAAGAACACCTATTAGTAAGGAACAAAATTTAGAGGAAATTCTTAGAAGACCTGAAGTTAACATCAATCTATTACTAAATACTATTGGTTTAAAAAAAATAGCAACAACAGATCAAGCATTAGAGCAAGTAGAAATTCAAATAAAATATCAAGGATATATTGAACACCAAAAAGAAGAAATAGAAAAGCATCTAAAAAATGAAAATACTTATTTGCCAATAAATTTTGATTACAGTAATATTCCTGGCTTATCTAAAGAGGTCGTTTTTAAACTAAATGAGTTTAAACCTGAAACTATAGGTAAAGCCTCTAGAATTTCTGGTATTACTCCTGCTGCTATTACAATCTTGTTAGTACATTTAAAGAAAATTGGTTTATTAGGTATTATGGATAATATAAATGAGAAGTGATTTATTTAATATTTTAAATGATGAATTACATAAACTAGATTACTATATTCATGAAGAGGATATTAATAAATTAATTGATTTTGTTATTCTTTTAAAAAAATGGAATAAAGTTTATAATTTAACTTCTATTTCTAATGAAAAAGAAATGCTTTACAAACATATAATAGACTCTATTGTTGTTAGCAAATATTTGCACGGAGAAAAATTTATAGATGTTGGAACAGGACCTGGATTACCAGGTATCCCTTTATCTATTTTAAATATAGGGGCTCAATTTTATTTATTAGATAGCAAAATAAAAAGAATTAATTTTATTAGAAATGCTAAAATCGAATTAAAAATAAATAACGTTACTCCAATCCTATCTAGGTGTGAAGATTTTGTTCCTGAAATTAAATTTGATGTTGTATTAAGTAGAGCTTTTGCTTCATTAAAAGATATGCTGAGTTTATGTTCTTCTTATGTTAATACAAATGGAGCTTTTTACGCACTAAAAGGAATTATTGATAAGAATGAAATAAGTGATATACCCAGCAATTTTAAAATAGAAAATGTTATAAAATTAAGCGTTCCTTCATGTTTAGGTAATAGACATCTTGTTATTATAAAAAAGGTTGAATAAATTGGGAAAAATAATAGCTTTAGCAAATCAAAAAGGTGGAGTTGGTAAAACAACTACATGTATAAATTTAGCTGCATCATTGGCTTTGCAAAAAAAAGTTTTAGTAGTTGATCTTGATCCACAAGGAAATGCAACTATGGCTAGTGGTGTTAGTAAATTTGATTTACAGTACAGTGTATATCATGTTTTGATAGATGGTTTAAAAATTAATTCAGAAGATGTTATTATAAAAGATACTGTTGGCAAATATGACTTAATTCCTGGAAATTCTGATTTAACAATAGCTGAAGTAAGATTAATGGATTTTTTTGCTAGAGAAGTTAAGTTAAAAAATTATTTAGATAAAATTAAAGATAACTACGATTATATTTTAATTGATTGTCCTCCTTCATTGAATTTACTGACTGTGAACGCTTTATGTGCGGCTGATTCTATTATAGTTCCTATGCAATGCGAATATTTTCCTTTAGAAGGTTTAGCAGATTTAATGGATACTATGTCTCAAATAAAAGAAAGTTTAAATCCAAAGTTACAGTTGGAAGGCATTTTACGAACAATGTATAATTGTAATACTAATTTATCAAAAGATGTTTCAGATCAATTGAAAGATCATTTTAAAAATGCAGTATACAAAACAATTATACCTAGAAATATTAGGTTAGCAGAATCCCCTAGTTATGGTAAACCAACATTATATTATGATAAATCATCATTAGGAGCAAAGGCTTATTTAGCACTTGCTGGAGAAATTATAAAAAAAGAGAATATATAGGTAGTTTATGAGTGGGCTTAATAAAGGAACTGCTCTTGGTGCTTTGTTACGAAATAACAAATCTTCTAGTTTTCTTGAAAAGAACAATAGTAGTGTAGAGCAAACAAATAACAATTTTATTGATTTAGAAATAGGTTTACTACAAAGAGGTATTTATCAGCCAAGAAAAGATATTGAACAAGAACGATTATTAGAATTAGCTGATTCAATAAAATCGCAAGGGATTATACAACCTATAGTTGTTAGACCTGTTGAAAATAATAGATATGAGATTATTGCAGGTGAGCGTAGATGGCAAGCTGCAAAATTAGCAGGTCTTATAAAAGTTCCATGTATTATAAAACAAATCGCAGACAATGATGCAATGGCTATTGCATTGATTGAAAATATTCAAAGAGAAGATTTAAATGTAATAGAACAAGCAGAAGCATTATTACAATTATCTCAAAAGTTATCATTAACACATGAAGAATTAGCAAAGAAGGTAGGAAAATCAAGAACAACTATCACTAATATAATACGTCTTAATTCTTTATCTCCTAAAGTTAAAGAATTAGTTATCCGTGGTGAACTTGAAATGGGGCATGCGCGCTCTTTATTATCTCTTCCTAATGATTTTCAAGAGTCTTTAGCTTTAACTATTGTTCAAAAAGGTTTAACTGTTAGAGAAACAGAGAAATTAGTATACAAGATACAAAACGCAGAAAATAGTAATAACAAAATAAAAAAAATAAATCCTGTATTAGAAAAATATTCAAAAATAATATCTAATAAATTAGATGGATGTAATGTTTCTTTTGTTAGTAATAGTAAAAATAAGGGGAAGGTTATTTTAAGTTTTAATAATGTTGAAGAACTAGAATCGATAAAAAAATTTTTTGATTTATAATTAATCAAAAGTAAAAAGGAGATGTATGAGGCATTCAATAAATATTACAAATATTTTTATTTTTTGTGAATGTTTTATTTTGCTATTAATAAATTTTATTTTTTATTTGTTGACTTACTCTCTTTTTTATAAAACAATAAGTACTAATACTATGTGTTGCTACTTGACCTCTTGTTTGTTAGGAACTTCCATGTGTAGTTTTATATTTATTTTATCTGTTTTAATATCTACATATGGAAAAAATAATGAATATGTAACTATTATAAGTTTTTCATTTATATTTTTTTTAAAACTGTTATTAGTTTCTGTATTTTTTTATATAGTATGTAATTTTTTTATTGTAAATTATATTATTTTTATAGTATCTTTTACTTTGATGTTACTTTTTCAAAATTTACAGACAATATTTTTGAATATTATTTTGTTTGAGAATGACAATTATGAAAACAGAAGAAAAGAACGATATTAACGATACAAATGATTATATACAACATCATTTACATTTTTTACAAGTTGATTTAAAAACAGGTGTTGTTAAAAATTCTAAAAAAGTAACGGATATAAACGAATACAATAAATGTTTGAATAAAAATCAAAAACAAAGTTATTGTCTAGAAGAGTATAAGGTTGATGATGGTATATGTCGAGTTAAGGATCTAGGTCAATCACAGTGTGTTTCTGTTATTGACACTTCTGAAAGATCTGAATTATTTAATATGAGTGTTATTAATTTAGATTCTTCATTCCTTTCTATTTTTCTTGCTTTCATTTGTATATCTGTGTTTATTTTTGCGGTGAAATTTTCTAAAAAAGGGGGAATTCCTAATAAATTTTTATGTTGCGTTGAATTTATATTAACATTCGTTAACGATACAGTTGAAAGTATTTTTCATGTAAAAAACAAGTTAATAGCTCCTTTATCTCTAACTATATTTATTTGGGTTTTTTCAATGAATTTATTGGATTTATTACCAATTGATTTAATTCCTGATTTAATGAAGGAAATAGGTGTGCCTTATTTTAGAGTTGTACCATCTGCTGATATGAACATAACTATGGCTTTGTCTGTTAGTGTATTCTTATTAATATTTATTTATGGTATTAAATATAAGGGGGTTAAGGGCTTTATTAAGGATTATACAATGCACCCTTTTAATTCTGTTCTATTAGTACCTATTAATTTTTTACTTGAATTTGTTTCCTTGTTATCAAAACCTATTTCTTTGGGATTACGTCTCTTTGGAAATATGTATGCAGGGGAAATGATTTTTATATTATTGGCTGTGTTTTTCGGTTATTGGTGTGGAGTAATACCAGTTGGAGGGGTTACTGGAGGTTTAATAAATTTAGTTTGGGCTTTGTTTCATATTTTAATTATTTTTTTACAAGCTTTTATTTTTATGGTACTAACTATTGTTTATTTATCAATGGCTAGTTCTGAAAATGAATAAATTCATAGGAGTTATTTATGGAAAGTAATATATTATTTGTTGCAGCAGCTATAATGATTGGTTTAGCGGCTATAGGTGCTGCTATAGGCATTGGTATACTTGGGGGAAAATTCTTAGAAGGTGTTGCTCGCCAACCAAATCAATTAGGTATGTTACGTACTAATTTTTTTATTGTTATGGGCTTAGTTGATGCTATACCTATGATTGGTGTTGGTCTTGGTATGTTTATTATGTTTGCTAAAGCACAATAAATAATATTAGGAGGTTGGTTGTGGAATTTAATGCAACTTTCATTGTTCAAATAATAGCTTTCGTTATTTTTGTTTATGTTTGTATGAAGTGGATTTGGCCTCCTATTATGAATGGTATAACAGAGCGTCAAAAATTCATTGCAGATAGTTTAAACAACGCAGCAAAAGCATCTAAAGATGTTGAATTAGCAAAAGAAAATGCAAAGAATATAATAGTTCAAGCTAAAAACGAAGCTAAAGTTATTATAGATAATGCTCAACAAATGAAAGCAAATATATTAGATGAGGCTACAATTATTGCAAATGAAGAAAAGAAGAAGATTTTAGAACAAACAAAGTCTGATATTGAGCTAGAAAAAAGTAAAGCAAGAGAATCTTTAAAGAAAGAACTGTCAGAGCTTGTTATATTAAGCACAGAAAAAATATTAACTAATAATATATCGTCTGTAATAGATGAGAAAATAGTTAAAGATTCTTTAAGTAAAATTTAGGATTATTTATTATGCTTGATGGGATAACTTTTGCACGTCCTTATGCTAAAGCAATTTTTGGTATATGTATGGATAATAATAAGGGTTTTGAGGTTTGGATTCATAACCTTGATGTAATTGATTATATTATCGATAATTCTAAAATACTAAAAAATTCGAGTGTATTATCTAAGAATGAGATTTTGGATTTTTTCAAAAATATTTTATTAGATAGTGTAAGTGATGAATGTTTAAATTTTATACATCTTCTTATAGAAAATAATAGGTTGTCTATTGTAAAAGATATAAAAAATTTGTTTATTAGTTACGTAAATCAACACTTAAAAATAAAAGATATAACAGTTTTTTCTGTTTTTGAATTACAAGATGACGTAATAAAATCAATAAAAGAAAAAATTAAATCAATTTTTAATTGTAATGAGGTTAGATTAACTAATAAATTAGATACCTCTCTTATTGGTGGATTTTGTATAAATATTGATAATTTACAAATAGATGAAAGTGTAAAAGGTAGACTTGAAAGATTGTCTAGAATATTAAAGTAGAAGAGAAGGATTTTTAATATGCAACTTAACTCTACTGAAATTGCTGAACTTATAAAAAATAGAATAAAGCAATTTGATATATCATCTGAAACAAAAGATGTTGGTACAATACTATCTGTATTTGATGGTATTGTTAAAATTCAAGGTTTAGATCAATGTATGCAAGGTGAAATGCTAGAGTTTCCTAATAATAGTTATGGTTTAGCATTAAATCTTGAAAGAGATTCTGTTGGTGCAATCGTTTTAGGTTCTTATACGGATCTGAAAGAGGGGCAAAAGGTTAAATGTACAGGTAAAATCTTACAAGTTCCTGTAGGAAATGGTTTGTTAGGTAGAGTTGTTGATACTTTAGGTAATCCTATTGACGGTAAAGGAACTATAGAAAATGATGGTTTTTCGTCTATTGATGTTATAGCTCCAGGAGTAATAGCTAGAGAGTCAGTATCTCAACCAATACAAACAGGCTATAAATCTGTAGACTCTATGATTCCAATAGGTAGAGGGCAAAGAGAATTAATTATAGGTGATAGACAAGTTGGTAAAACTGCTTTAGCTATTGATACTATAATTAATCAAAAAAATTATGGAGTTAAATGTATATACGTAGCAATAGGTCAAAAGGCATCAACAATTTCTAATGTTGTTAGAAAGTTGGAAGAAAATAAAGCTTTAGATAATACTATAGTAGTTGTTGCATCAGCTTCTGAATCCGCTTCTTTACAATATTTAGCTCCATATGCAGGTTGTGCAATGGGTGAGTATTTTAGAGATCACGGGGAAGATGCATTAATTATTTATGATGACCTTTCAAAGCATGCGGTTGCTTATAGACAAATTTCTCTTTTATTGAAAAGACCTCCAGGGAGAGAGGCTTATCCTGGTGATGTTTTTTATTTGCATTCAAGGTTGTTAGAGAGAGCTGCAAGAGTGAATGCTGAATACGTAAAACAAGTTTCCAAAGGGAAGATTATTGGAAAGAGTGGTTCTTTGACAGCTTTACCTATTATAGAAACACAAGCTGGTGATGTATCTGCATTTGTACCAACAAATGTTATTTCTATAACAGATGGCCAGATATTTTTGACTACACAAGCTTTTAATTCAGGTATAAGACCAGCGGTAGATCCTGGTATTTCTGTTTCACGTGTAGGTGGTGCTGCCCAAACTAAATTAATTAAGAAGTTGTCTGGTGGTATTAGAACTGCTCTTGCACAATATAGAGAATTAGCTGCTTTTTCTCAATTCTCAAGTGATTTAGATGAGACTACTAGAAAACAGTTGTCTCATGGTGAAAAAGTAACAGAATTAATGAAGCAAAAACAATATTCACCTCTAAATGTTGCTCAACAAGCTTTATTATTATTTTCAGCAGAAAGAGGATTTTTGTACGATATTGAATTAGATAAAATAAGTTCCTTTGAATCAAGTCTTCTTGAATTTGCAAATAGTAATTATAGTGAAGATATGAAATTTATTGAAAAAAATCCTAATTATAATGATGATATTGTTAATAGAATTCAAAAAATAATTACGGATTTCAAGAGTAAATCTAATTTTTAATAAGGCGGTGATTCTGTGGCTGGGGCAAAAGAGATAAAATCTAAAATATCTAGTGTAAAGAATACTCAAAAAATAACGAGTGCCATGCAAATGGTTGCTGCTTCTAAAATGAAAAAAGCTCAAGATAGGATGGTTCAAAGTAGGCCTTATACAGATGCTATGAGAACATTGATTGGTCACATTGCTTTAGGCCATCTTGAATATAGACATCCTTATACAGAAGAACGACCTATTGATAATGTTGGATATATAATTGTATCTACTGATAGAGGTTTATGTGGAGGTTTGAATATTAATCTTTTTAAGCATGTTCTTACCAAAATAGACTCTGATAAAAAAAATAACATAAATAGTAGTGTTGTTCTTCTTGGAAGTAAAGCATGCTCATTTTTTGGCAGATTAAATTTAAAAGTTTTGGGGCAAATATCTGATCTTGGAGATAATCCACAGTTAAAACATGTTATAGGTTCTGTTAGACTTATGTTAAGAGCTTTTGATAATAAGGAAATAGATAGACTATGTATTGTTTATAACAAATTTGTTAATACAATGCTACAGAAACCAGTGATTGAACAAATTTTACCATTACCAAAAGCGGAGAATACTTCTGTTAGTAATGATTATTGGGATTATATCTATGAACCAGATGCAAAAAGTATATTAGATTTATTGTTTTCAAGATATACAGAATCAATTGTTTATCAAGGTGTCGTAGAAAATTTAGCGTCAGAACAAGCTGCTAGAATGGTTTCTATGAAGAATGCTACTGAAAACGCAGAGACATTGGTAGATGATCTTCAACTTATTTACAATAAAGCTAGACAGGCAAGTATAACGCAAGAATTAACTGAAATAGTTTCAGGAGCTTCTGCAGTTTAATAAAAGAGGTTTTTCATGAGTACAAATGAAAATAAAGAGATTATAGGTGTTGTTGTTCAAGTAATTGGTGCTGTTGTTGATGTTGAATTTAAAAAAGGTGAGTTACCTAATTTATACAATGCCTTGGAAGTAGTGTCAGAAGGTGTGGGTAAAGGATTAATTCTTGAGGTTCAGCAACAAATAGGTGGTGGGGTTGTTAGATGTATTACAATGGGGACTTCTGACGGATTAAAAAGAGGTGCTTTAGTAAAAGATTCGAAGAATCCTATAATGGTTCCTGTCGGAAAAGAAACACTAGGAAGAATAATGAATGTTTTAGGCACTCCAGTTGATGAGTGTGGACCTATAAACGAAAAGGAAAAATGGGCAATTCATAGAGAAGCCCCTTCTTATGAAGAGCAGTCAAATACTACTGAATTATTAGAAACAGGTATTAAAGTTATAGACTTAATATGTCCTTTTGCCAAAGGGGGAAAAGTTGGTTTATTTGGTGGGGCTGGTGTTGGTAAGACTGTAAATATGATGGAGCTTATAAACAATATAGCAAAAGCTCATTCAGGATTATCTGTATTTACAGGAGTTGGGGAAAGAACAAGGGAAGGTAATGACTTTTATCATGAAATGCAAGACTCTAAAGTTATAGATAAAGTATCTATGATATATGGTCAAATGAATGAACCTCCAGGGAATAGATTAAGAGTAGCTTTAACTGGTTTAACTGTTGCTGAAAAGTTCAGAGATGAAGGAAAGGATGTATTACTATTTATAGATAATATATATAGATATACCTTGGCTGGTACAGAAGTTTCTGCATTATTAGGAAGAATTCCTTCTGCTGTTGGGTATCAACCGACTCTTGCAGAAGAAATGGGTGCTTTGCAAGAACGTATAACATCTACTAAAAAGGGGTCTATAACATCTGTACAGGCTGTTTATGTACCTGCAGATGACTTGACAGATCCAAGCCCTGCCACAACTTTTGCTCACTTAGATGCAACTGTTGTTCTTTCCAGACAAATAGCAGCTTTAGGTATTTATCCAGCTGTGGATCCTTTAGATTCAACATCAAGACAATTAGATCCTTATGTTGTAGGAAAGGAACATTATGAAACAGCTAGAGGGGTTCAATCTGTTTTACAAAGATATAGAGAATTAAAAGATATCATTGCTATTTTAGGTATGGATGAATTATCAGAAGCAGATAAAATGGTTGTAGCAAGAGCTAGAAAGATTGAAAGGTTCTTGTCTCAACCTTTTAGTGTAGCAGAAGTATTTACAGGAACCCCTGGTAAGTATGTTCCATTAAAAGACACAATAAAAGGCTTTAAAGGTATTATTAATGGAGAATATGACTCTATACCTGAACAAGCATTTTATATGGTTGGTTCAATTGAAGAAGTTCTAGAAAAAGCCAAGAATTTATAGTGTTAAGGTGTTTTTATGGTAAATGATAATGATTCTACACTTAAACATGAAAATGAAATGCACTTACGTATAGTTAGTGCTGAGTGTAAATTATTTTCAGGTTTTGTTAAAGAGGTTATGGTTAATGGGTGTGAAGGTGGACTGGGTATAAAGCCTGGACATAGTCCTTTATTAACAACAATAGCTTCAAGTAATCTTTTATATGTTGATTTAGATGGTTTGGTTAAGTCTGTATTTTTATATGGTGGAATTCTTGAGGTTCAACCACAAAGTGTAACAGTTCTTGTTGATACAGCTATAAGGGGTGAAGATATTGATGAAGTAGAAGCTTTAGAAGCTAAACGTAGAGCTGAGAAAAAATTATATTCCACAAACCATCATGATGAGGATTATTCTGCAGCACTAGCAGAATTATCTCGAGCTTTATCTGAATTAAATGCGTATGAGTTGTCCAAAAAAGGTCGTGTTAAATAATTTTATAAGGTTTTTATAAAACCTGTTTTAGGATTTTTTTATGTCTTTAGAAGTAATAGTACTTGCAGCAGGAAAGGGGACTAGAATGCGTTCTAGTTTACCTAAAGTTTTGCATAAAGTAGGTGGAAAAGAACTAATAAATCATGTTATAAATAGTGTTTCTAAATTAAATCCAAAGAAAATTCATATTGTTTATGGTCATGAGGGGGAACTAGTTAGAACTAAGGTAATTGGAGATTATAATTGGGTAAAGCAAGAAGATTTACTAGGAACAGGGCATGCAGTTTTGCAAGCTTTACCGTATTGTGATAATAATTCAGATATTTTAGTTTTAGTATCTGATATTCCATTAATTACGTCGGAAACTTTATCTTCTCTAATTTATTCTTTGCAAAATAGTAAGCTAGCAGTTTTAACATGTAAAGTTCAAGATCCTTTTGGTTTAGGAAGAATTAAGAGAGATGAAAAAGGAATTATTCAATCAATAATTGAAGAAAAAGATTGTTCTGAAGATGATAGATTAATTCAAGAAATAAATACAGGTGTTTTTATAGCTAAAAAACAAATCTTGGAAAGTTTATTAAGACAAGTAAAAAATGATAATAAGAGCAAAGAATATTATTTAACTGATATTGTTTCTATTGCAAGAAGTAATAATTTGATAGTTGATTCATATACGAGTCACAATACTATAGAATGTGAAGGTATTAATAACAAAATTCAGTTAGCTAAGGCAGAAAGATATTATCAAAAAGTAACAGCGGAAAAGTACATGAACGAAGGTTTATGGCTATTAGATCCTTGTAGAGTTGATTTTAGAGGAAGTTTTACATTTGGAACGGATTGTGTTATAGATACAAATGTTATCATAGAGGGAAATGTTGAATTAGGTAATAATGTGTACATTGGAACAGGTTGCTACTTAAAAGACTGTAAAATTTCGGATGGGACCATTATTAGTCCTTATACGGTTATTGATAATTCTGTAATAAAATCTAATGCTACAATAGGTCCTTTTGCTAGATTAAGACCTGGTTGTGTGTTGGAAGATGAAGTTCATATTGGAAACTTTGTTGAAGTTAAGAATTCGAAAATAGGAAAAGGTTCTAAATCTGGTCATTTGTCATATTTAGGAGATGCTGTTATCGGCAAGAATGTAAATATTGGAGCTGGTACAATAACATGTAATTATGATGGGGCTAATAAGTGGAAAACTGAAATAGGAGATGATGTTTTTGTCGGATCTGATACTCAAATAGTTGCACCTGTAACAATTGATAATGGTGCAACAATAGGAGCTGGTACTACTGTAACAAAGCATGTTCCAAGTGATTCTTTAGTAATAACAAGAACTCCTATGAAGTTCATAGAAAAATGGCAAAGACCTAAAAAATAAAAAAGCTATGACGTCATGGATATAGTTATCATAATGACGAATACTTCTTCCTAAAAATAATAGATGTTAGTAGGAAGAAGTATGTTAGAAATCAGAGATTGATCCTTTAAAAATCAAACATAATTAAATAGCATATTAAACCTTAACTTTTTGAAATTTATACCATTGTAGTCTAAAATTGACATTTTTAGGCTACAAGATTTTAGTATTCAATTTGATT
>JBJFGR010000061.1:0-13610 GCA_051892875.1 Succinivibrionaceae bacterium | reverse complement strand
TAGCCTAAAAATGCCAATTTTAGACCACAAGGGTATAAATTTCAAAAAGTTTAGGTTTTATTTTTAGTTAATATTTCGAGTGGATTATTGCAAGATAAATAGCAACTTCTGAAATTCTAGTAAAACTGGAATGAATAATAATATTATTTTTTAAATATTTCAGAATAAAATTATTCAAACTAAATTCTACGAATATAATTTTATTTGTTTCAGGTAATATCTTTTTTGTTAATAAACCTTTATCTAGAAGAATAGTGTCAAAAAATATTAAAATGCAAAACAACAAATAAAGGAAAAAATAATAGGAATGAGAATTTTTTGGATAGAAATATTGAATAAAATTATATCTATTATTTCTACTATTAATTTATAGTTACCTCATTAATATTTTTTCAATTTTCGAGCGTAATTACTGTTATTTGTAAGCTTTACTAAATTATTATTTGCTAATATGTTATAATGATTTAATATTTTATTGTAAAGGTTTGTAATAAATGAGTAAATCAACACCGATATTTTATAATATAAAAAACTACTCTCAAATTTTAACCGAAGCATCTCGTTATCACGTTTCAGATATTGTTGATTTACAAAATCTTCCAAGAAATCTCAAGGAACGTTTTGAAATATTGTCTAGAGATATAAAAAGTTATCCAGCTATTGAGATTTCAATTGAAGAACTCTTTATTATTTTAAATTTAAAAACTAGTGATTTACAAAAATACACACCTCAACAATGTCTTAAAATATTAAGAAAATTACTAAAAATACACTCGAAGATAGAAATAGCTCCACCTGGAAATTTGATAGATATAACCTTAACTGAAAAAATTAGATTAACCCCTTGTTACGATCTTGAAATGGACCCTGATATCGTTACTGCAAAACAAAATATCGGAAATAAAACCATGGGTAGCATGATTCAATCTAGAATTAAAAAAGCAGAACAAAAAATAAATAACTTCAACTTATTTATACATATTTTTGAATCTTTATTTTTAACAACAAACAACAAACCCTTAAACACTAATCAATTACAATTTTTAAATGAATATATTGCCCAAAGAATAATACCTGAAAATTGCATGTTATATATTAGATGCTGTTTATCACTGCTTATTGAAAAAAAACCTTACATTTCCGATCTTTCTTTAGGGCATACTCATTTAAAACCAATAACAAATATTAATTTAGAAGAAACTTTTATTGATGCAATTGCTCATATTGCCTCTTTATCGTACGATAAGTTAGACTTTATGAATTCTCCCTTAAGAGCCAAACTCTTAAAAAAATATAAGGAATATACTCATATTTTTGATATAGAAAACTCTTTTGTTTCAAATAACAATACCCTTATACCTACTCCTAATTTTTCACAATTATCACACTTATGTATAAGTGATCCTAATTTATTTGTAGCAGATATTTTTTCGCAAATTGATAATATACCTTATTATAAAGATAAAAAAGAAAGTACTAAACAAAACATAAAAGCAAAAATTCGTGTTCAATTAGAATACGTTAAATTTATAGATCCTTTAAATATAAGGTTTGCAACAGATGAACAAGTTATATACATAGCTGACATTGCAATTTCAAATTCAAATTTCTATGTTTGTTTAAATAGTGAATTATTAAAATCTCATCCATTAAATTTTGCAATAACCCTTGATAATAAAACTTTTAGTACTAAATACCTTTGTAAAACAAAAACTTTTCCAGAATTATCCCCTAATAGCAGACGTTTATTTGCTTTAGGATTAACGCAACCTAATATAACATCTCCTACAAATATATTAGGTAATATAATAGGTGCAAATTTAGAGTACAGAATTTTAGTTGAAGGATTTTTAGGAATAATAACTACAAGTGAAGTAAACAAGGCAATAATTTGGTTATTTGAAAAATTTAAAAATTTTTACATCATCAATAATTCATTAATGTATGATTTTAGAAAAAATTTAAAATATTTTGGAGATATTATTTCTATTACAGCATTCTTTTTTCCTAAATTAATAAATAATAATCAACAGAAATTAATTGATGAAATTCCATACTTCAGTCTTTATGCTCAAATGAAATTATCAGAAATTATGTGTAAAACAAACGCTAAAAAAAGTGACTTGATTTCATTAATATTCCAAGCTTTTATAAACTCATCTGACAGTTATAACTTGAATATAAGAACTAATAGCATAAATGCTCATCTATTAAGTAGAATTGCCTATAAGTATGTAGTCGATTATTTTGAGCAAAATAGAAATATTTATAAAAGTATATTAAATAATATTATTATTTCAAATGCTCCATTTGATATTGAAGATGCATTTAATATTCTATATTCCTACAAAAAAGTCATCATATCTAAATTTTTACCTTATAAGTGTTCTCTAAATGAGACGGGATTAAATATTATTAATAAAATTGTTAAAGAAGTAAAAGCAAACCAAGTAATTTTTTTAAAATATCTTAATAATAAATCAAAGTCTTTAAGTGATGAAATAGTATTCAAATTAATAAAATATAGTCTTCATGATGTAGATGATAATAATCAAACACAAGTACCCTTATATATAGAAAATTTCAAAAAAGCACTTTTATCTCAGGATATTTTTAAATATGAGCAAGCTAAAAATTTGTTTAAAATTCAAATAAATTCGAGAACAGATTGCTTGAAAATCATGGAATATTGTGCAAAATCCATGGGGTTATATATGTATCCTTCTGTAACCATGGAAAATTATGAACACTACAAAGATGGATTTAGCTATATAACATTTAATAAAGTTAATTATATTGTCGAAAAAGATGTTTCTCAAATATTAGTTCCTTTTAGATTAGCCTTAAATATAGCAACAGGAATCAATACTTTTAAAATTTTATATAATAGTTTTAAAGCACATATATTAAATAATAGTAATAATAATTCTTTAGCATCTATGTTAACGAAAAATGAAGTAGAATCTATATTAAAATATATCCAAATTGTTATTGATATAAAAATAAAAAAAGGCGATAGTCAAAGTTACACATATAATCTAAGAGATTTTTGTTTTACTGACGAAGCAAAACGTAACTTTAAAGAATATTTAAATATTGTTATAGCTAATGCACGTGGTGATATATTACATTGTATATATACCATTAATAAACGCTTAAATGAGCCGTTTTTAAATGACTTAATATACAAAAAAACTTCTGATATAAGTTTTTCAAATATATATTCAGAACAAACTAGTAATAAAGAATTAGATACAGAGTTAATAGCATCAAAAACAGCTGAAACTTTAGAAGTTCAAAATGTATTAAATCCTATTTTTAATAATAATGAAAATGATTATAAACATGGTAATGAATTTTCAACAAATGAAGATATTTCAACTATAGATACAAAAGATATTAGCAATAGTGGCGAAAATAAAGCCAATAATGATGATAATAAAAAATCTAATGATGAAAAATTTCAGCAACTTCCTGAAAATTGTAGAAAGCTTTTAATAAGACTTTTACAAATAGGTGAATTTTCAAGTAAAGATTTTAAACTATACTGTAACGATGTAGGTCTTATGCCAGAAGGTGCATTAGAAATTATTAATACATGGGCATATGAGCAATTTGATTGTTCACTTATTGAAGAAGATGAACCTATGTTTTTTGATAAAGAACTTCTTCTTGAGTTTTTACAAAAATAAACTATATACTTCTTACTATGTTTTTTGTATGTTAGTATTTATATTTTGCAATTTTTAAATACGAAGTATGCAGTTTTATAGTTTTAGATGTATGAATAAAATAATTCCAATTGGGCAAGTAACAAGACGATATAACCTTGAACGCATTCATCGGCTACTAGGTAAGGAAATACTAGTTCAGTGCGATAATAGATATACAGTTCATACGCTAGAGTAAGTAGTCGTGATCAGAAAGAAGATAGGCTCAAGTTCTTGAATTATACTATGCTGAACATTATTATTAGTATGAAATTATTACTGATTTAGGGCGTTTTATGTGTATCATTATGGTGAATAAATGCTTGTTTTTAAAGTATTTACACTTTATTGGTGCATGAAAATATTTTCATTTTTTTATGATAAAAAAAATCATTGAATATTAGAAATTTATTAGGTAAGATGAAAACATCTTTAGAAAAAGAGATATGGCTTAAATATAATTATATTTATTTTCTTACTAGTATATATGAAGGAACAAAATTATGTTAAATAAAAAGTTGGTTGTAAGTGCTATAGCGTTTGCATTAGTTGGTTCTGCGAATGCTGCTACTGTATATGATAAAGATGGTAATTCATTAAATGTTGGTGGTCGTGTACAAGCTGATTTTTTAAGTGTTCATGCCTCTTCTGATGGCAAAAATCAGATAGAAGGTTCAGCACGATTAAATATTGGTGGTAAAGCTAAGATTACTGATGGATTTAGTGGAATTGGTTTTGCTGAATGGAGTGTTTCTTCCGAAAGTAGAAATAATGGTAGATTTGATACTCGTTATGCTTATGTAGGATTTGATACAGATAATTTCGGTTCATTAGTATTTGGCCAAAAGGAAACATCAAGCTACGAACATGCATACTATGTTACTGATGTTTATGAAACATTTGGTTTTGATGGTAATTATGTAACATTGTATGCTGATGGTGGTCGTCAAGAAGGTCAAGCTATATACAGTATTAATGTATCTGGTTTTGATTTCGGTGCATCTTTTCAGACTCATAAAAATGCTACTGAAGATTTTGATGGTATTAATAGTGGTTTTGATGTAGGGTTAGGTTATACAATAGAAGGTGATTATCCTATCCATATAGGTGTTGCGTATAATTTATATGACGCTTCAGAACTTGATGAAGGTGTTGAAACTAATTATGATGCTTGGGCCATCGGTACAGGTTTATCATTTGGTACATTTGGAAGTGGATTCTATACAGCTGCAACATATCAACATGTAGAACATAGTTATGCCTCTGGTAGGTCATATGCTGCTGATGGTATAGAAGTTTTAGCTTCTTATGGTTACAATAATGTTACAGGTATTTTAGGATACTCTTATCTTGTTTCTTCAGGTGATAATCAATTAGGTAATATCACTGCTGAAGTTCAATATGCATTTAATGATAACTTTAAAACTTATGCCTCTGCACAATTTGGTGTAGTAGATGTTGAAAATGATAGTGGTAAAAAGGAAACTAATGACAATAAATATGTAGTTGGTTTACAATACAATTTCTAATAGTTATTATTTGGTAATAATAAGGCTTGTTTCTAGAGTGAAACAAGCTTTTTTTTGTGATAGAATACGCATAGTTACATAAATAATACAGTGTATTTGATGGTGCGTTTTATATGAATTTTTTTAAAATTTGTTTGGGGTTATTTTTATTTTGTTGGTCAAATGTAGAAGCTATAACTGTTTATGAAGACAAAGAAAGTAATACGAATTTGGTATTATTAGGAAGAGTTGATGTAGGTGTTTTTAATAAATATGCCACTTCTTCTCAAGATGAGGCTCAAATTGTAGGTGATGCCCGTGTTGGTATTAGTGGTTCAACAAATATTTCAACAAACATTAAAGGTATAGCATTTGCTGAATGGGATATATCGGCAGAAACTTCTCAAGATCATACATTTGATGCTAGATATGCATATGTTGGTTTTGATTTTAATCAATATGGAGTTTTAGTATTTGGTCAGGGTGATACTGCATCATATCAAACTGTTGGATATACGGATATTTTTGAAAATTTTGGTTCAGAAGCTAATTCATATTGGACTTTTGGTGGTCGTCAAGAAGGTGAAGCAATGTATGTAAATGCAGTTGGCGATTATACATTTGCAATGACTTTTCAATCACCAGTACATAATAAATTTAAATATTTTAATCATGATAGCCTAAGTGATACGAATATAGATTTAAGATTTGGTTATGCTTTAGGTTTTGGGTATAACTGGTCTAAAGGGATAATGAAAGATTTTGC
The DNA here is from genome assembly GCA_051892875.1 of Succinivibrionaceae bacterium. Classification (GTDB taxonomy): domain Bacteria; phylum Pseudomonadota; class Gammaproteobacteria; order Enterobacterales; family Succinivibrionaceae; genus JBJFGR01. The sequence goes on along the minus strand of JBJFGR010000061.1, from coordinate 7,626 downwards.
TATATCGTTTTCCTATGATTATTATCGTTTTGAATCACACCCGTTAAAACGAAGAAATGCGTTTAATGCAGCAATTAGTTATGGTCATTTAAATGATGGTCTATATTTAGCTGGTTTATACAATAAGTCTAAGTTCAAAGGTGAAAGTCATCATACGACAGGTTGGGAATTAGTTGGTTCATACACTTTTGAAAATAATTTTGGATTTATGTTAGGCTGGGGATATAGTGGTTACGAGTTTGATAAGACAATAAGTTCATATCTTGTTACTCAATTGAGTTATAATTTTACAGATCAATTTAAAGTTTATACTGAAGAAAAGTTTGGTCTTGGTAAATTGGATTACCCTGTAGAAAATACTGAACAACATTCAAAATATAGTATAAATCTACAATATTCTTTTTAATAGTAAGGAATTATATAAAGATGTTTACACCAAATTTAAGTGGTATAGTTATTCCTAAATGTCCGAAAGCATTATCAGAAGAAGAAAATGCAAGATATATAGAAAAAATTTCAGTCCAATTGAAAGAAAAAAATGCAGTGGTAATAGCTCATTATTACACAAATCCAGAAATTCAGTTATTAGCTGAAAAAACCGGAGGATTTATTGGAGATTCTTTGGAAATGGCTAGATTTGGTAGAGATTGTGAACAGAAAACAGTTATTGTTGCAGGTGTGAGATTTATGGGGGAGACAGCAAAAATATTGTCTCCTAATAAAACAATTTTAATGCCTACATTAGAAGCAGAATGTTCTTTAGATTTAGGATGTCCAATTAAGGAATTTTCAGAATTTTGCGATATGCATAAAGACTACAGTGTTGTTGTTTATGCAAATACATCAGCAGCAGTAAAAGCTAAAGCAGATTATGTTGTTACAAGTTCTATAGCTTTAGAATTGGTTGAATATTTAAAGTTATGTGGGAAAAAAATAATTTGGGCTCCTGATAGACATTTAGGTTCATACATTGCAGATAATACAGGTGCTGAAATGTTACGTTGGCAAGCTCATTGTATTGTTCATGATGAGTTTAAATCTAAAGCATTGGAACAGTTGAGAAAAGAACATCCTGAAGCTGCAGTAATGGTTCATCCTGAATCACCTGCAAAGGTTACTTCACAAGCTGATTTTGTGGGGTCAACCTCTCAGATTCTTAAAAAAGTTCAAGAAATGGATAATAAAGAGTTTATTATCGCAACTGATACAGGAATTTTTTACAAAATTTCTCAAGCTTGTCCTGGTAAGGTTTTAATTCCAGCTCCTACTGGTGGTGTAGGTGCTACTTGTCAAAGTTGTGCTCATTGTCCGTGGATGAGACAAAATTCTTTATCATTAATTTTTGAAACTTTACAGAATTATAAAAATCACGAAGTATTTGTGCCTGAAGATATTAGAATAAAAGCACTTGTTTCTTTAAATAGACTTTTAGATTTTTCTGCAGCATTAAAAAAATATGGTTCTGTTCAAGCAATAATTAATGCTGGTTTGATTATTTAAGTAATTAATATAATGAGGGTGGATTACCACAAATTAAAATATGAATGGTATGTTATTACTTTGTATAGCGTTGGCTTATTTTGTTGTTTGTTATTGGTTATACGGAGGTTTTTTAAATAGAGTATTTGGTATTGATAAGGATAGACAGGCACCTGCAATTACAAGATATGATGGTGTTGATTATGTTCCTGCTCATCCTGCAGTATTATTTGGACATCATTTTGCTTCAATAGCAGGGGCGGGACCAATAGTTGGTCCTATATTAGCTTCATATTACGGATGGTTACCAGCTTTATTATGGATTTTAATAGGATGTGTTTTTGTTGGGGCGGTTCATGATTTTGCTTCGTTGTTTTTGTCTGTTCGTAATGGTGGTAAATCAATAGGATATGTTATTGAAAAACTTATGGGGTTAACTGGAAGACAATTATTTTTAATATTTTGTTTTGCTTGTTTAATTTTAGTTGTAGCAATATTTGGATTAATGGTTTGTGGAACTTTTATGACCAATCCAGCTGTTGCGACAGCTTCTATAACGTTTATTCTTATTGCTCCTATTTTTGGGAAAGTATCAAAGTCTTTGGGATTAAAAGTTTCATCATTAATTTTTGTTCCTTTAGTGTTTATTTCTGTTTATATATCCAACTTGTATCCATTAGATGTCACAAAAATATTAGGGTTAACAGTAGATGAAACAAAGTATTTTTGGTTATCTGTAATTGGTATATATATTTGTTTAGCCTCTATAACTCCTGTGCAATGGTTATTACAACCTCGTGATTATTTAAGTTCCTATTTGTTGTATGCAATGATGATTTTGGGAGTTGTGGGTATTTTGGTATATAATCCAAGTATTCAAGCACCTGAATTTGTGGGATTTAATGCTACTTTATCAACAGGAAAAGAAGGTTGTTTAATTCCTTCATTATTTATTTTAATAGCATGTGGAGCTTGTTCGGGATTTCACTCTTTAGTGGCTTCAGGTACCACTTCAAAACAAATAGCTAACGAAAAAGATATTAAATTAGTTGGTTATGGTGGTATGATAGTCGAAGGTGTTTTAGGGGTTATGAGTTTAATAACCGTTATTTACTTATCTGGTGCTGATTTTTATCAAATTGCTAAAAATCCAGTTCAAGCTTTTGCAAGTGGCATAGGAACATTCACAGAATCAATAGGTATTGATAAAACCTTTGGAATAACATTTATAAGTTTGGCTATTTCAACATTTATGATGACTAGTCTTGATACTGCAACTCGTTTAGCACGTTTTGTATGGCAGGAATTGTTTTCAAGATCATTAAAGAAAGAACAGATAAATAATGAAGCTCAACCAAATTCCTTATTTGCTTTTTTAACAAATAGTATTGTAGCAACTATTATTGTTGTTGCTTTATCTGCTTTTATGGTAACTACAGGTAATGCTAATGCTATTTGGCCGATATTTGGAGCATCAAATCAGTTATTGGCAGCTCTAGCACTTTTAGCAATAACTATTTATTTAGCAGGTAAGAAGAGTAATTACTTAATAACATTAATACCTACCTTATTTATGATGGTTATGAGTGTTTGGGGGTTAGTTGATATTATAAAATCTTTCTGGGGAATTAATAATATACTTGTTTGTTCTTCTGTATTTTTAATTGTAATGGCGTTTTTATTAGTTGTTTTATCAATTTTTATGCTTCATAAACATTTAATTGTAATTTCCTCTAAAAGTGTTAAATAAAAATAAAAAAGTACTATTTACGATGTGTTAGAATTAATTAAAAATGATTTAATAAATGGATGGTGAATTTATGTTTTGTTCTAAGTGTGGGGCTAAAATAGACGATGGAGTAAATTTTTGTTCTGAATGTGGTTCTTCCGTAAAGCAAGAAGCTGAAAGAGGTGAATTAAATTCTCCACTAGTTTCTCAAGTAGAAACTAGTGCATATGATTCAAAGAAATTAAGTCTTTTAGCAAGTCAGGACTCATGTAATACTTTTTTAATTATGGGGCTTGTATTTGCTATGCTAAACTTTGTGCCATATTTGAATTGTATAACAGGTATTATTGCTGTTGTAGTAACAATAATTGGTATGTGTAAGGTTGTTAGTTTTTGTGATGAGTATGCACAATATGATAATTATAATGAATCATCAAATATTGGAAAAATTGTAAGAAAATTACGTTTTCATTATATTGTTTCAATGGTATGTGGCTTTTTTGGAGGAATATTATCTGTAATAATGATTGCAATTGGTATAGCAATATCAGAAAAAGATAGTTCTTCAATAGGTATTTTATTATCAATAGTTGGTGGAATTATTTTACTTGTTTTAATAGTATATAGTGTTGTAGTTCAAATTACTTGCTTGGTTAAGTGGTTTAAGGTTAGGGATTTTATAACTACAGCTGGTTTAGTTTTAAAGAATTAATAAATTTTTTTTGAAAATTTTGTTTTTTCTAAACAGAAAAAATGTTGAGTAATAATTGAATTAGTGATATACTCTGAGCGTTTTTTGGTGGTGGTAAGGTCGCATTATCACCTAATGTTTTTAAATTTAAGAGATTTGTAAAATGGCATATTCATTTGATGCAGAAGTTCGTAATGATTTAGGGAAAGGTGCGAGCCGCCGCCTACGTCGTTCTAATCGTTTACCAGTAATTGTTTATGGTGGTTCAGAAGCTCCATTGACATTATCTTTAGATCACGCTAAGACTTTTACAGCTCAACAAAACATGAGCTTTTACGAAGAACCTATTACTTTAAATATTGATGGTAAAGCTTTAGTTGTTAAGCCTGTAGCTATTCAACGTCACCCTGTAAATGGTACTTTGATTCATATTGACTTTATGCGTGTTTAATAACTTCTAATTTTATAAGAAGTTTTATTTTTATTATAAAGATTTAATGGGCACTCTTTGTTTTTTAGAGTGCCTTTTTATTTAGTAGGAATATAAGAAATGTCTGTGATAATTGGTAAAATGAATAGCTTACAATTAGTACGTACTGATGATAAAGGTGGTTTTTTGGATGCAGAAGACTATGGAGAGGTTTTTTTACCGTTATCTCAGATAGGTTCTGATACAAAAATTGGAGATTATATTAATGTTTTCTGTTATTTAGATGATAACAGATTGACTGTAACTGCAAAGCGTCCTAGAGCATTAAGAGGTGAGCTTGCGAAGCTTACTGTTAAGGATTGTACTGAAGGTGCTGCATATTTAGAATGGGGTATTAGAAAAGATTTAATGGTTCCATTTAAAGAACAACGTGAAAAAATGCAAATCGGTAAAGATTACATAGTTTACGTTGCTATGGACAGAGAACAGCGTTTGTACGGTACCACTAAGTTTAATAAATATATAGCGGATGCTTTACCAAAAGGTATAGATCTGAAGGCTGGTGATAAAGTTGATTTAATTGCAGTTTCAAAAACACCATTAGGCGTTAAAATGGTCATAAATAATTGTGTATATGGTTTATTAAGTGCTGAAGATGTAAGGCATTCAGAATTACGTATGGGAGTAAAAATTAAAGGCTATATAAAATCAATAAGACTAGATGGTAAAATAAATATTTCTTTATATTCATTAGGTCAAAATGGGGTGATATCAGGCACTGATATCGTATTAAACGCTCTTAAAAAGGCTAATGGATTTTTATCATATAATGACAAAACTGATGCAAATGTTATAGATGAAGTTTTTAATATGAGTAAAGGTAAATTTAAAAAAATAATAGGTGGTTTATATAAACTTCGAAAAATAGAAATTCTTGACAATGGTATTAGGTTATTATCTCTAGAAGATAAGGATATAAAAAAATAAAATAGATAAAAATAAAATAATTAAAAAATGATTAGAGTGCATAAATATGCACTCTAACAATTTAGAATTTTTGAATGTAATGTTCATAAGGATTTTTATTATTTGTTTGGCTTGAAGCTATGTAATATTTACATGTACCATTATCACTAACAACAATTTTGGCCATTATTCTTCCACTAAGAGAAAATTCCCAATTACCTTGAATTTTAGGCATTTCTATCCCAAAGGCACACAAGTATTCTTGGAATAATACTCTGCTATTTATTTCTTTTAAATATACTATCATATTATTTCCCTATGGTATTTATTTTTACGTTTATATGTTTTTTCCGTGTATTAAAAACCTAAAAAGTTTTGAATAATTTAAAGCATTATTTGTACCATTATTTATTATTTAAATTTTTAATAAAAAAAAGAGAGTTAATACATTATTTTGTGATAGCAATTAAAAAAAATTTATTAAATTCAGATTTTTATATTATTACTACTTTGTTTATGTAATTTTAGTGTTTTATATTAGTGCATTTAGTTAATATAATTTCTCCAAATTTTTTTTGTTTAACCTTTTTGAGGCAAGATTAGATTTGTTGAATAATATTTTTTAAACAAGATTACAAAAGAGAAATAAGTATTGTGAGATATTTGCTACAAGTTTGTAGGTCATTAATAGAAAAATTCAAAAAACATGCTTTTAAACCATTGTAGTATAAGCTCTTATAAAAAGTGTGATTAATATTGCTTTTTGTGAGACTATTGTATTTTATGCATAAAAAGTTAAAATGATTACATGAATAGCGAGGAACAAGGATGTTCCGAAATTGATACTTAGGATGAGAATCAACTATTCAGGACAAGGATGTCCGAAACAAATTAAAGTAGGGAGGTTAGGATGACCTCCCTTTTCATTTTTGTCAAAGTAGTATATTAATAAAAAAATGTAAAATCAGTAACTTATATAACATGCCTTTCGAATTTTAAGGAAAAATCTAGTGAGATTTTTAAAAATTTGACCTCTATACTTAATAGGTGCTTTATCTGTTATTTCTTTACATTGTTTCATTTGTTTTTCAAAATTTAGTTTATGAACAAGTTCTTCGCAATATGAAATAGGATCTTTAATTTCATCTTTGATTTATTGTTCACCATTTCCTAAAGACTTATATGTAACTTGAATTGAATAACTTTTTTGAGAGTCATAATACCAATTAACAATAGACAAATAAACACGTCCATTTTTTTGGGGGCTATAAATTAAATTTTTGTCACTTTTTGAACATCTTTTTATCCATAAATAAGGTTGTAATTTCTATAACTGTTCATTATTTAAAATATGTGTCTAAATTTTATACACAAAATAAAGGTTTTAGTAAATTTGGAATAAAGCTCTCACTCCAACTTTATATTGGATAGTCTATTTAGGAATGTTTTTTGGGTTCTGAATCTGTTGAACTATTCGTCTTCCAAAGGAATGTGCCATTCTGGCGGATTGAGCATTAATTGTAAGCATCGGCTAATATTATATACAGCACATGTTAGGTAATTACTGTTTTCAGCTCTTTTTAATCCTATTGTTCTAGCTATAAAACCTTTCATGCTTTGTTCTATAAAGCCGAATACATGTTCAATACGACATCTTTTCTTTGATTTTACTCTATTTGATTGTTTTTGCTCTTCTGTTAATGGGTGACCACGGAAGGCTCTTTCACAAATAATGGGCTCTATACGATAATCAGATATTATTTTTTCTAGAGATTCTGCTCCATAATATCCTGCATCTAGGTATAGCTTTTTATCGAAGTCTCTCCATTCTAATAAAGGGATTATAACCTTGGAATCATTTGTTGAAGCTGTAGTCGTAAATACTTCGTATATTACCTTACTGAGAACTCCACACTTAGCATGTGCTTTATAACCATAAAAGGTTTCATTTTTTTCTTTGTCCAAGTAGCGTCAATGTCCTTATGGCGTTTCTTATTTACGTTATTATTCCATAATTCATTGCTTTTGCCATCTTTAATTATTTGATTCTCTTCCCTGGTGTTTCTTTGTCTAGGCACTATACAAAAGCTTGAATCAATAATAAGATCTTCAGTGTTTAGAACTTCATAGTCAAAATCGTAATTCATGTCAACACTAAGCTCAAACAGAGTTCTCATCAATTTAGCTTTTTCAAATAAATTTCTGTATTTCCAAATGGTTTTAGCAGAAGGTAAAGCTTTATATACGAATTTTTCTGCTAAGTTGGTAAATATCTCTTGTCAGTGCTATATTAGTTTGACCAACTTTCTGCTTAAAAAACTTTCCTGTTTC
>JBJFGR010000060.1:0-55136 GCA_051892875.1 Succinivibrionaceae bacterium | reverse complement strand
GTATGAAATGATTACTGATTTAGGATCAGGAATGAATTATTATAAGAAAGGACTGCCCCCTTTAATCAATAAAATCTTGAATAATGAAGTCAAAAGGCTGGTGTCAGTGCTATATTAGTTTGACCAACTTTCTGCTTAAAAAACTTTCCTGTTTCTTGCTCCAATAATTTCCTACCCTTGCTCACCTCTTCTGTCAATTTTTCCTTGATATTTAATTTTTTCAGTAAGCGTTCTATTTATCGACGTAAATCATGCAAAATTGCTAAATTTGATTTGCTTTTTTTTTGCATGATTTGACAATGCACACTTTATATTACACCCTCAATTGTGTATTAATAAATTGAATTTTTTATGTATTAATACTTGATACTTTATACTTGATTCACACTCTTTCTATTGGCCTAAATGTTTTTTTATAACTTCATAAGCTTGCTGAATAGTCTGAGTTTTTTCAGTATAAATCTTTATCATTTCCTCTGATAAACCTTGTGAAGCTAATCTATCAGGATGATACTTTTTCATTAACCTTAAATAAGCTTTTTTAATTTCTTTAAATGAAGTATCTTTCGAAACACCTAGAGTATTATATGCATTTTCTAACTCATCTTCAAAAGAGTTTTGAGCATAAGTTTGCTCTTCACTTTCTTGATTATTGTTTCTATAACTATTTTGTTGATATTGATAAAACCTCTTAAAATTCACTTGAGCTTCAGCTTCTCTTATAAATCTTTCTAAGATTGACTGCTCAACGGATAAATTTTCAGATACAACAACTAATCTACGATATTCATTTTCTGATAATTCACCATCGGTGTAACAAATAGAAACTAACATTTCAAGTAAACGATGCTTCAACTCTTTATTATCATGTGTATTTTTAGTTATAGATAAACATGTAGAAATTGGGTCAAAACCATCTTGCTTACCTTCGTTAAATTCCGATATTAAAATCTTTCTTCTATCTGGATCATTTGTTAAATTATTTAATAAATCAGTAACTTTTTCTATTTGTTTTTCATCTATTCTTCCTTGACCTCTTGCTATATACCCATATAGTCTAAAGGCACAACGATAATACTGTTCAAATTCATAATCTGATAAACCACCTCTTTTTGCATATGGATTAATAGTTGCATCTATAATTGCACCTATTGGCAAAACAAAAATCATCCCAAAAAGAAAAATAACAAATCCTAATCCGAACATTCCACTAGGTGATACTTTCCACCAAATATATGTTAAAAGTATAGTACATGAATATCTTAATATTCTTCTTAAAAAATAGGGCATATAAAAATCCTTTTATTTCATTCTTATATATTTTTCTAAATTATGTAATCGTTCAGGTGTTCCAACATCACACCATAGTGAATCAATTTTTTTTCCTAAAAGCACTCTCTTTTCTATCCACCTTTCAAAATATGGTTTCATTTTAATTTTTTTTGTTGGAATTTCTTTGAAATATCTTGGATTGTATACTGCCATACCAGTGAATGTAAATTCGGGATTTTTTATAACAATACCATTTTCTAACCCAAAATCACCTTTTTGATTATGTAGAGGATTATCGGTAAAAAACAAACAACCAGCATTATCACCTATATCAACATCTAGGAAATTACTATAATCATATTCCGTATAAACATCACCATTTACAACAATAAAAGAAGAGTCTCCTAATAAAGGCAATGCTTGTTTTATACCCCCTGCAGTCTCCAAACCTCCAGGAATTTCTCGTGAATATGATATTCTTAATCCATACTTTAAACCGTCTGATAAGTAATCACTAATAGCATCACCTAACCAAGCTAGATTTATTACTATATCTTTAACACCTATTTGACGCAACTTCAAAATATGATATTCAATAAGCGGCACTCCATCTACTTTCAATAAGGGCTTAGGAGTAAAATCAGTCAAAGGACGCATTCTTTCCCCTCTTCCTGCTGCAAGAATCATAGCTTTCATCATAAATCTTCCCTTATTAATTCACCTAAATCATATAATTCAGAATATTTTTCACATATCTGAATTATGTATTTTTTAACTAAAGGCAAATATTCTTGATATCTAGATTTACCATCTCGTAATTTTAATCTATTAAAAATACCTAAACACTTGTAATGTCTTTGTAATCCCGTTAAATCAAAAAATTTTACAAATTCATCAAATGAAACATTATTGATAATTTTTAACTCTTTATACATTAAATATGCTTCATTAAGTAATTTTTCAATTAGTTTTTGTGGCATTTCATAGTAACAGTCTTTTAACAAAGAAACTAAATCATAAGTTAATGGACCTTTTACCATATCTTGAAAATCAACAACTGCTAACTCTTCATTTGGCAAAACCATTATATTTCTACAATGATAATCTCTATGCATAGCTATCTGTGGTTGCTTTAGACTATTAGCTATAACTAAATTATTAAAGTTTTCAATAACTGTTTTTTGTTTTTTTGAAAATTTTTTATTTAATACCTTATCAAAATACCATTCATTACAAATATTATTTTCTCTTATAATAAAATTTGCATCATATACTTCTAATTCATTGGTAGGTACATTTACTAAATTTTTTAAAAATAAAACAGCTTTTGTATAATATAAATCAATTATCTCTTGAGATGATTTTTTTATTTTTTCCTCAAATGTACAATTTCCCAAATCAGAAACTAGAATAAAACCTTTTTCTAGATCATAATTTAAAACTTTAGGTGTTTTTACATTATGATTATTTAGAAGTGAACTTAATTTAATAAATATTTCATTCTTCTCTGTTTTAGGAGGAGCATCCATTAGCACGCCATCAGCACATCTATAAAATTTTCTATTAGAAGCATCTCCACTTATCATGCTTATAGGAATATTATTTTTATATAGCTGTCTATACCATAACTCTAGTTTTATAAAGCGTTCGTTCACCTTTACACCTTTTCAAATATTAGATCCCATACACCATGGCCTAATCTCTGACCTCTTAATTCAAATTTAGTCAACGGTCTTGTTTCAGGTCTTGGAACATATGTATTATTCTCAGAAGTATTTTTTAATCTCTGATCCGTTGATAACACTTCCAACATTTGTTCTGCATAATTTTCCCAATCAGTAGCCATATGAATTTTTCCACCAGTTTTTAATTTTGGAATAATTAAATCTAAAAAACTTTCTTTTACTATACGGCGTTTATGGTGCCTTGCCTTATGCCATGGGTCTGGAAAAAATAACTGTATTGTATTAATAGAATCATCAGGAATCATATTCTGAAAAACTTCAATTGCATCATGATGAATAATTCTTAAATTACTCAAATTTTCATTACGAATATCTGATAAACATGAACCAATCCCAGGGGTATGAACTTCTATACCAATAAAATTTCGGTTAGTTTCATTTTTTGCCATTTCGACTAAAGATTTTCCCATCCCAAAACCTATCTCTATAGTTGTAGGTGATTCATCTCTACCAAAAATTTTACAAAAATCTATTTGTTCCTCTTTGTATTCTATCCCCCATAGTGGCCATAATTCATTCAAAGCCCTCTCTTGTCCTACGGTTAATCTTCCTTCTCGTAAAACATAACTTTTAATTCTACGCATATTAGGGGTTATTAGTTTTTCTTCCACACTCATCTTTATTTGCCATCTAACTTAAAATAAAATAGGCCCTACCTCATCAATGTGGGGTAAAGCCTATACCATTATTAACGAAATTAAATTAATTCTAATTTCTGCATAGCTAACTTAATTTCTTCCTTTGTTTTATCAGACAAAGGCATAATTGGTAATCTACATTCTTCTGTACATAAACCTAGTAAAGAACAAGCATATTTTGCACCTGCTGGACTTGGCTCCTTAAACATTAACTTGTGTAAATTCATTAACTTATCTTGCTTTTCTTTAGCTTCAACAAATTTACCTTCTAAAGTTAATTTTTGAACTTCTGCTACTAATTTAGGTGCTACATTCGCAGTTACAGAAATAACACCTGTACCGCCTGCAACATTATAACTAACAGCTGTAGAATCTTCTCCTGATAACCATACAAAGTTTGGTTTTCTTATTAATTGTCTTTCAATCCAAGGTCTTTCCAAATTACCAGTTGCATCCTTAATACCAATAATTCTAGGTAATTCTGCTAATTTAGCAACTGTTTCAGGCAGAATGTTTACAACAGCCCTACCAGGAATATTATATAAAATAATAGGAATATTAGTAGAGTCATGCAACATTTTAAAATGAGCATATAAACCATCTTGACTAGGTCTATTGTAGTACCCTGCCACATGAAGTGTAGCATCTGCACCAAAAAACTCTGCCTTTTTAGAATATTCAATAGCTTCTATAGGATTATTTGAACCAGCACCTGCTATAATAGCAATTTTGCCTTTAGCTATCTCTGCAGTTATTTCAATAACCCTACAATGTTCCTCTGGAGTTAAAGTAGGACATTCTCCTGTTGTTCCAACAGGGACAATTCCATTAGTACCTTGTTCAACATGCCATTGAACCATTTTTCTTAAAGCAACTTCATCTAACTTTCCATTTTTAAAAGGAGTTATTAAAGCAACTATTGAACCACCAATCATGAAAATTTTCCTTAATTCTACTTAAATAATGTTAAGTCCTAATTACATATACTATACTATTTTTTAAAAAATTACTCCTTTAGAATAAAGGAGTAAATTTTTTTACTTCTGTGGTCTTAGTGTAGGGAATAAAATAACATCTCTTATAGTATGACAATTTGCAAATAACATTACTAATCTATCAATACCTATTCCTTCACCAGCTGTAGGTGGTAAACCATGTTCTAGAGCTGTAATAAAGTCTGCATCATAGTACATAGCTTCATCATCACCTGCTTCTTTTTGCTCTACTTGTGCTCTAAATCTTTCTGCCTGATCTTCTGCATCATTTAATTCTGAAAACGCATTACCAAGTTCTCTACCAGCTATAAAGAATTCAAATCTATCTGTAAAGTTAGGATTTTTATCATTTCTTCTTGCTAATGGTGAAATTTCAAAAGGATATTCAGTAATAAATGTAGGCTGAATTAATTTTGATTCTGCGGTTTCTTCAAATATAGCAGAAATTAAATGTCCTAATTTCCAAGCACTTAATATTTCAATATGCAATTTTTCAGCAATTGCTTTAGCTCTGTCAAAATCTTCAAGATCTTCAGGCTTTATCCAATCAGCATATTTTAAAATAGCTTGCTTCATTGTTAAGCGATCAAAAGGCTGCGCGAAATCAAGCATTATACCTTCTTCACCTTCTTTATGATAATGAATCTTGGTATCTCCTAATACTTCAAGAGCTAAAGTCTTAAACATATCTTCAGTAAAGTCAATTAAATCATTATAGTCAGCATAAGCCATATAGAATTCCATCATTGTAAATTCAGGGTTATGTCTAACATCAATACCTTCGTTTCTAAAGTTTCTATTTATTTCAAAAACTCTTTCAAAACCACCCACAACTAAACGTTTTAAAAACAATTCAGGAGCTATACGCAAATACATATCCATATCCAAAGCATTATGATGCGTAATAAATGGACGTGCTGAAGCACCACCTGGGATAGTTTGCATCATAGGAGTTTCAACTTCCATAAAGCCGTGATCTGTCATATATTTTCTGATACCAGCTATTATTTTAGATCTTATGATGAATGTTCTTCTAGAACTTTCATTTGCTATCAAATCTAAATAGCGCTGGCGACAACGAGCTTCTTGATCAACCAATCCTTTGTACTTTTCTGGTAAAGGTCTTAATGCCTTAGTTAATAGTCTTATTGAATTGACATGAATAGACAGTTCACCTGTTTTTGTCTTAAATACAAAGCCTTCACAACCAATAATATCCCCTAAATCAAATTTCTTGAATTCTTCTTGGTAAACACCTTCTGGTAAATCATCTCTTGTTACATATATTTGGATTCTTCCACCCATATCTTGTATTGTCGCAAAAGACGCCTTACCCATTATTCTTCGAGTTACCATTCTTCCAGCAACTTTTACATAATGTTTATCAGCCAATAATTCATCTTCAGATTTACCATCGTACAAAGAATGTAAATCTGATGATATATGATCCCTTCTAAAATCATTAGGAAATGCTATACCTTTAGCCCTGATTGCTTCTAATTTTGCACGACGTTGTGCCATTTCATTATTTAACTCATTTTCTTGAGTTTGTTGCTGATTTTCCATAATTATTTCCTGTAAAAACGTTAAAGCCCAGCCTTTAGACTTTCTTTGATAAATTCTTTAATACCACCATCTAGAACCGACTGGGTATTACGATCTTCATAATTTGTTCTTAAATCTTTTACTCTTGAATCATCTAATACGTAAGAACGTATTTGACTTCCCCAACCTATATCCGATTTTGAATCTTCTAAAACTTTTTTCTCAGCTTCTTTTTTTCGTATTTCCAGTTCATATAACTTAGCCATTAACTGCTTCATTGCTTGTTCTTTGTTTTGGTGTTGCGAACGTTCATTCTGACATTGAACTACAGTATTAGTTGGTATATGGGTAATTCTAACTGCCGAGTCAGTTTTATTTATATGCTGACCACCTGCACCAGAAGCTCTATATATATCTATTCTTAAATCTGCAGGATTTATATCAATTTTAATTTTTTCATCAACCTCGGGATAAACAAACGCTGAACAAAATGAAGTATGCCTCCTGTTACCTGAATCAAAAGGAGATTTTCTAACTAATCTGTGAACACCAGTTTCTGTGCGAAACCAACCATATGCATAAGCACCTGAAAACTTAATTGTAGCTGATTTTATTCCAGCAATATCACCTTCAGAACACTCAATTATCTCACTTGTAAATCCATTTTTGTCCGCGAACTTTAAATACATGCGCATTATCATACTTGCCCAATCCTGAGCTTCTGTACCACCAGAACCTGATTGAATGTCCATATAACAATTTGCCATATCATATTCACCACTAAACATTCTCTTAAATTCAAGATCAGATAGTTTACTTTCAATATAATCTAATTCTTTTTGCAATTCATTATACGCTTCTTCATCTTGGTCTAACTTTACCATCTCAAGAAGAACATTAGAATCATCCATTCTCTGATTAATTTCATCAAATGTACTAACTATATTTTCTAACTGTAATTTTTCTTTATTTAGTAATTGAAATTTATCTTGGTCATTCCACACACTTGGAAGTTCTAACAAACAAGTAACTTCTTCCAAACGTTCTTTCTTTGAACTTAGGTCAAAGATACCTCCCAAGAACTTCTAGTCTTTGGGAAAAATTTTGAATCTTATTTTCTATCGAAGTTATTTCTAACATTGTTTATACAACCAATATCCAGTATCATATATACATAATTACAAGCTTTTATTTTTACATACTCGCCTACTAGCTTATGCGCTTATAAATATCATTTGTAAAAATATAACGAGTGGATATTATATCATTTAATATTTTTTTTTAAATAAAAACATTATTTTACTAGTAATTCATCTAAAAAGAACAGTCTATTTCATTTATAAAAAATAGTTTTTTTTCATTTATATACATAGTTTTTTTGTTATATAAAATGATATTTTGTTATAATAGTCAAATACAATTTCTATGTAATAAATTTTATTTTTAATTTATTGTTTTAAAAATAATTTTTTGATTGTTTTATATTACTTTATTAAAAGTTTTCACTTCAATATATAGGTTTTTCATATGCTAAATGAAGATATTTCAAACTCTGTATCTTTGGCTTTAAAAGAAGATTTAGGAGGGGTTTTAGATCCATCTCTTGATATCACTGCTCAATTAATACCAGCTGATCACATTAACAAAGCTCATGTTATAACACGTGAAGAAGGTGTGTTTTGTGGTAAAGCATGGGTTGAAGAAGTTTATAAACAATTAGGAAACACTGTTGAAATTAATTGGTTTGTTAAAGATGGTGATCTTGTGAGCCCTGGACAGGAATTATTCAACTTGCAAGGACCTGCAAGAACATTATTAACCGCAGAAAGAACCACCTTAAATTTCGTTCAAACTCTATCAGGAGTTGCAACAGTAGTAGCATCTTATATTAAAGAAATGGAAGGTACGGATTGTGTTCTATTAGATACTAGAAAAACTATACCAGGTTTAAGAACAGCTTTAAAATACGCCGTAGTAGCAGGTGGTGGTCATAACCACAGAATTGGATTATTCGATGCATATTTAATAAAAGAAAATCATATAATGGCATGTGGTGGCATCAAAGAAGCTGTTGAAACAGCAAGAAAACTAAACCCAGGCAAAAAAGTTGAAGTAGAAGTTGAAAATCTAGATGAGTTACAACAAGCATTAGATGCTCAATCTGACATCATAATGCTTGATAACTTTGATATACCTACAATGAAAGAAGCTGTAAAGTTAACAAATCACAGAGCCAAATTAGAAATTAGCGGAAACGTTAATTTATCTACTATCGGATTATATGCTAAAATAGGTGTTGATTACATTTCCGTAGGGGCTTTAACCAAAAACGTAAAAGCCATGGATTTATCAATGAGATTTGAAAAGTAAAGTTTTTTGTTAATAATAGCGGTAAAAAGTAATGTTTTTTAAAGTGTTATTCTATATTTTAGGTATACTAGTTCTCATAGCTGTATTAGGAAAAACAAACTATAATACATCTTTGTATAAAAAAGAATCTAATATTATTGAATTCATATTTCCTATATGGAATTGGGGGACACCTTGGTTCTATGCACGATATGATAGTAATGGTTTAGAATTGAAAATACCTGATGATATTAAGTATCGCTACGCACTGTTTAAAGTTGAAGAACAAACAAAGAAAAAAGATATTGTTTGTAAAGAACAAGGTATGAACAGTGAAGCTTGTGAAAATGAAGAAATTGCTTTAGAAGATCTTCAAATAATTGCTGAAGAAGAAAAAGAATTTCTTGAAGATATAATTGCTGAAAAAGGGGAAGATGTTAGATTATCTCCAAATTTTGAAAAAGAAGAATTTTCATTCTAAATTATTCAAAGATTATACTAGATATTATTCTGTCACCCATAAGAAATAATTTCTCTTATGGGTTATTTTTTCGCATATTTGCTTAATTAAGTACTCGTTACTAACTACAATCATCCTTTATGTAAAGAATCTAAAAAAACATATTTAACTCTTTTACTCAACCTAGTAACAAGCTCATAAGGAATTGTATTCACTCTTTCAGCTATTGTTTCTATAGACACATTTCTACCCCATAGCTCTACTTCATCACCGACATGAAATTCATCTTTATTACTACCTAAATCGACAAACATCATATCCATACAAACCCTACCTACAGTATACACAATTTTATTATTAATCATTACTGGAGTCCCATTAGGCATTGACCGCGGATAACCATCAGCATAACCAATAGCCACAATTCCTATATATGTATTTTTAGAACATTTCCATGATGCACCATAACCAACAACATCTTCTGGAATCACTTCTCTAATAGCAATAATTGAGGATTTTAAAATCATTACTGGATTTAATGAAAAATCTTTGCCAATCTTTCCCATAGTTGGAGAAATTCCATATTGAATAATACCAGGTCTAACATAATCTGAATGTGTTTCAGAAAAGTAAAAACAACCTGCTGAATTTGCTAAACACAGCTCTCCATCACATTCATTTGCCATTTTCTTCCATAAAGCAATTTGTTTTTTATTATATTCTTCTGTTGCTAAATCATCAGCACAACTTAAATGAGATATAAAATTAAGAGGTTTTTTAACTTTATCAATAGCCATTAAAGACTGTTTAGCTTTGATTAACTGATCATAATTAAATCCTAATCTTTGCATACCTATATTTAATTGCAACCATGCATCTAAAGTATTAATAGCTTTGTATTTTTCTAAAGCTTCTATTTGATAAAAAGAATGTACAGTAAATGAAATTTTATACTTATCTATAAGTGGTAAATCATCTTCTCTAAAAAAACCACCTAACATCAATATTGTTTTTGTAATACCATTAGCTCTTAACTCAAGAGCTTCTTCAATTCTTGCTACAGCATAGCCACACACAAATTGATCCATTGCTTTCGCACATTCAACAGCTCCATGACCGTATGCATTCGCTTTAACAACACCTATAATCTTTGAATTATGAACTTTTTCTTTTATTAATTGCATATTATGTTTTAGTGCGTCTAAATCAATATATGCTACAACTGTTTCCATTTCAACTTAACCACAATAATAAAATTATAAAAATATATAGTAATAAAATACAAAATTATATTAGGATTGACTTCTTATGCTATCAATACCAACAAATTTAGAGTAATTCCCTTCAAAAAACATATTAACAGTTCCTATTGGACCATTTCTTTGTTTACCAATTATTATTTCTGCTTTACCTTTTAATTCAGGATTATTTTGATCAAACACTTCTTCTCTATGAACAAACAAAATCATATCAGCATCCTGTTCTATAGAACCTGATTCTCGTAAATCTGAATTCATTGGCCTTTTATCTTTTCTGCCTTCTAAGCCACGGTTTAACTGTGCCAAAGCAATAACTGGAACATTCAATTCTTTTGCTAAAGCTTTTAAACTCTTTGAACACTCTCCAACTTCTAAATGTCTACTATTTGGGTCGTATCCAGGGACACGCATAAGTTGCAAATAATCAACCATTATTGCACTTATTCCACCATATTCTTTAACAATTCTACGAGCTCTAGTTCTTATTTCCATAGGTGATAATTGAGGAGTATCATCTATAAATATTGCATTAGGTTTTGTATTAATTAATTTGTTAACTACCATTAACATATTAGCAATATCTTCATCTTCTAATTGCATCTTCTTTATTCTTTCATGGTCAATTCTACCCATAGATGCTAATAAACGCGTTCCAATCTGTTCTGAAGGCATTTCTAAAGAAAATACTAGTGTTGGATAAGGTGTTTTTGGATCCATGGCTATATTTTGAATTAAATTCATTGCAAAAGTTGTTTTCCCCATTGCTGGTCTTGCCGCAACTATTATCAATTCACCACCATGAAACCCTGAAGTATAATTATTTAAATCTGTATAACCTGTAGAAATACCTGTTATACCATGAGATTCAACTTTTTTATTCTTATCTCTTATTTCATTTGTTATTTGAGAAATAACATATGAAATGTTCTGAGGGCCTGAATTATCATCAATAGAATCTTCAGCTAATTTGAATACACTAGACTCAGCTAAATCAATAATATCTTCTATAGATTTGCCATTTGGTCTATATACACTATCTTGTATTAAATCACATAATTTTAACAATTTACGCCCTTTTGATTTATCAACAATTGTTTGAGCGTAACTTAAAATATCCACTGTATCTGGTACTTTACTTTGGAGAGTTAACAATCTAGACTGTCCACCTACTGTCTGTAATTTTTGGCGTTTCTCCAACTCAGAGCACAATGAAATTATATCAACACCGTGATTCTGAGATGCCAAAGATAAAATACAAGAGTAAATAACCTTAAGGTTTTCATCATAAAAATCATCAGGAGCAACAATAGAAACTATAGAATCTATTTTATGAGGCGATAATAATAACCCCCCAATTAATGCTTGTTCTGCCTCAAATGAATATGGTTGAACTCTCTCAGCATTAATATTTGTTCTTTCTTTTATTTTTTGATAATTGGTAGAAGATACATCTATAGCCATGTTTAACTCTTTAATAAACACAATAAATGAAAAGCATTCTACCACAACTAGGAAAGATTGAAAGAAATATTATAAAAGAATTTGAATGGCGCACCCTGAAGGATTCGAACCTTCGACCGCTCGGTTCGTAGCCGAGTACTCTATCCAGCTGAGCTAAGGGTGCCCTGATGTATTCTACATTATTTGAATGGCGCACCCTGAAGGATTCGAACCTTCGACCGCTCGGTTCGTAGCCGAGTACTCTATCCAGCTGAGCTAAGGGTGCTAAAATGGCGGTGAGAGAGGGATTCGAACCCTCGATACTCTTTTGGAGTATGCTCCCTTAGCAGGGGAGTACCTTCGGCCTCTCGGTCATCTCACCAACAAATACGTTGTGCGTGCATTTTACTTTGTTATAGAATATTGTCAAGCTTTTTTTTTAAAAAAAACTAAAAAAACTTATTTTTTATTAGATTCCTTTAATTTTTCACCAATAAAATCATCATTCTCTAGTAATTCAGTCCTCTGAATAGAAACATCCTTAGGTGCTTCAATACCTATTCTTATCTGATTACCTTTTATACTAAGAACTGTTATTTTTACATTACCATTAATGGTTAGTGATTCATCTATACGTCTTGTCAAAATTAACATGAACAATATTCCTCATTTTTTTTGCACTTATGTTCCTATATAATACATTATTTAGAATTAAATATAAACAGAAATTCAAATATTCTATATACAAGTATTTTAATTTACTAATATTGTTATTTTAATAATACATCTATATTTTAGTAAAATTATTAAACTTTAGCGATAAACAAATTAAATTTGTGTAATTTTTTTGATGAATATAAAACTCTTCTCATACAATATTTAATATAAGAAGAGTTTTTATTAGTAACTAATTATTAGTTTTTTCTTGAATCCAAGCTGTTACATTTTTCATAACTATTGGTAAAGCAGACACATCAGTACCGCCACCTTGAGCCATATCAGGTCTTCCACCACCCTTGCCTCCAATTTGGCTTGCTACGTGTCCTACAAGTTCCCCTGCTTTAATTTTATTAGTTAAGTCTTTTGTTACACCTGAAATTAAAGATACTTTTCCGTCAACAACTGAAGCTATTAAAATAATACCAGATTTAATCCTATTCTTTAAATCATCTAGCATTATTCTTAGCTCTTTAACCTGAATATCGTAAACTGTATCGATTAATACATTCATACCATTAATCACAGTTAAAGATTCCATTAATCGCTTAACCGATGCTAATGCAAGTTTCTCTTTTAATAATTCAACTTCTTTTTCTACTTTTTTTGTATATTCTAAAGATTGAGTTAATTTATCAGATAAACCTAAAGCATCAATCTTTAGCATACTAGCAGAATCATCAAGAACTTGTGTTAATTTCTGAATATATGCTAATGCTGAAGAACTTACCTTAGCTTCAATTCTTCTTACACCAGACGCAATACTTGAGTCAGATACAATCTTAAAGCAACCTATATCTCCAGTATGCTTTACATGAGTACCACCGCACAATTCGCATGAAAAATCACCCATTGATACAACTCTAACATCATTATCGTATTTTTCACCAAAAAGCGCCATAGCACCTGTTTTTTTAGCTTCTTCAAGATTCATTATTTTAGTGTCAACGGCTATATTCTTACAAATAATATCGTTAACCAAAGACTCTATCTTAAAAATCTGTTCATTGGTAAGAGGTTCGTTATGACTATAGTCAAAACGCAAATGTTCATTAGTTACTGACGAACCTTTTTGAACAACATGGGTACCTACAACATGTCGTAAAGCAGCTTGCAACAAATGAGTAGAACTATGATGAGCACATACTAATTTATGTATATCTTCATCAACTTTAGCCATCACTTCCTGGTTTTTAATAAATAACCCTAGTTCCACTTTTCCAATGTGAATTACTGTATTACCAATTTTTTTAGTATCTAAAACTCTAAATACACAATTGTCATTAACAATAATTACGCCTTTATCCCCCATTTGACCGCCTAATTCAGCATAAAATGGAGTTTTATCTAAGACAATAACACCTTGCTCATCTGTCGATAAAGTTTCTACTTCTTCATTATCAGAATACAAAGCTAATATTTTTGTGTTAACACACAATTGATTGTATCCTAAAAATTCAGTATTTGAGTTAACTTTAATCTGAGCATTGTAGTCTACATCAAAACTTGAAGATTCTTTAGCCCTCTTCTTTTGTTTTGCCATTTCTGCATCGAATCCAGCTAAATCTAAAGAATAACCAGCATCCCTCACAACATCAGCTGTTAAATCAACAGGAAATCCATATGTATCATATAACTTAAATACTACAGAACCTGGGATTTCTTTGCTTTCGCCTAATTTTGATAATTCATCATTTAATAATGATAATCCTCTATCCAAAGTTCTTATAAACTGCTCTTCTTCTCTCTTTAAAGCATCTTCTATTATTGACTGATTACTTATTAATTCAGGATAAGCATCCCCCATTAATTTCGCCAATTCTTTTACAAGCTTGTAAAAGAATACATCTCTAGAACCTAGTAATCTACCATGTCTAACAGCTCGTCTAATTATACGTCTTAATACATAGCCCCTACCTTCATTAGAAGGTAAAACACCATCAGAAATTAAGAATGAACAAGAACGAATATGATCAGCTATTACTCTTAATGATTTATTTGTAAGATCGGTAACATTTAATAGCTTAGCAACTCCAGCTATTAAATCTTTAAATAAATCAATATCATAGTTAGAATGAACATTTTGCATTACAGCTGAAATTCTTTCTAACCCCATTCCTGTATCAACAGACGGTTTAGGCAGTTTCTCAAATGTCCCATCAGACTTTCTATTGAACTGCATGAACACAATATTCCATATTTCTATAAAACGATCACCATCTTCTTCTGGAGATCCTGGAGGGCCACCCCAAATATCAGCACCGTGATCATAAAATATTTCAGTACAAGGTCCACAAGGTCCTGTATCTCCCATTTGCCAAAAGTTATCAGACGCATAAGGAGCACCTTTGTTATCTCCTATACGAATTATTCTATCAGATGGTAATCCAATTTCGTTATGCCATATATCATAAGCTTCATCATCTGTTTGATACACAGTTACGGTTAATTTTTCCTTAGGTAATTGCAAAATACCAGTTAAAAATCCCCAGGCAAAATGAATAGCATCATGCTTAAAATAATCACCAAAGCTAAAATTACCCAACATTTCAAAAAATGTATGATGTCTTGCAGTATAACCAACATTATCTAAATCATTATGTTTACCTCCAGCTCTAACACATCTTTGGGCTGTTGTTGCTCTTGTATAATTACGAACTTCCTTACCTAAAAAGATATCCTTAAATTGATTCATTCCTGCATTGGTAAAGAGTAAAGTTGGATCATTATGTGGAACCAATGAACTTGATCTCACAACCTCATGACCTTTTGAATGATAATAATCGAGAAACGCTTTACGAATCTCTGAAGTTGTCATGTACATAAAACACCTACTTAGATCATATACATCTAGTAATACACTGTTTTATTTAAGAAATTTTTCTTAAATTTTTCATATTCTAACACAATAAAAATATAATATCTAAGTATTGTTTTACACTACTCTTACTTTAATAAAGATTTTTTTATTGCAGAGATAGCTTCATTCATACTGTAACCTCTTCGTAATAATAGAGCACAAATTTTTCTTTTATCTTCCAAAGAATATAATGAAACATCTCCATACTTTTTTATTACAAATTCAGTTGCTCGTTCAACCCAATCTATATTCATTGTAGGTAATAAATTGTCTAAAAAACTTAATGAAATTTTTCTATTCAGCAACTCTTGCTTTATTCGTTTTAATCCATAATTTCTAAAGGCATAAGATCTAATTATACTTTCACAACATCTAGCATCACTTTGGTAGCCATGCTTCTGAAGATACATAATTACCTTATCAACATAATCATCACCATACTTTTGGCTTATTTTTTGTTGTATATCATATTGAGAATACTCTCTTTTACCTAATATATTAAGAGAGTAAGCTAAGGCTTTTTTTAATATTTTTTCATCTATCATTTTGCAATTTAAAAAGCCACAATGTCAAAAACAATGTGGCTAAAATAATTTAATAATTACAACTATAAATCATCTGGTATTTCAGCTGTTTCTAGTTCTTCAATACCTATAGTAACAAGATCTTCATCAGTTACTCCACCAACATCAGCAGTTTCTGAATAATCATTCTTATTCTGATAATAATCTCTAATTTTTGCAATTAATTCTTCTTTTACTTCAGGGTGTTCTACTAAGTATTTGATTACATTATTTTTACCCTGACCAATTTTTTCTCCATTATATGAGAACCAGGCACCTGATTTATCAAGGATTCCACACTTTTGTCCTAAATCGACAATTTCACTTTCTATACTTATTCCCTTGTTATATAAAATTTGAAATTCTGCAGTTTTAAATGGAGGTGCCACCTTATTTTTTACTACTTTTACTTTGGTTTCACTACCGATAATATCTTCACCATCCTTGATAGGAACACCTTTTCTAATATCCAATCTTACAGATGCATAATATTTTAACGCCTGACCACCTGTTGTAGTTTCTGGATTTCCAAACATTACGCCAATTTTCATACGAAGCTGGTTGATAAAAACACACATACAATTTGCTTGCTTAATACTACCTGTGAGTTTTCTTAAGGCTTGAGACATCAATCTAGCTTGTACACCCATATGGGAATCACCCATATCACCTTCAATTTCGGCACGTGGTACTAACGCTGCTACAGAGTCAACAACTATAACATCTATACCACCTGAACGAACTAAGATATCACAAATGTCTAAAGCTTGTTCACCATTGTCTGGTTGAGAAACATACAATTCGTTAATATTTACACCTAACTTACTAGCGTAAATAGGATCTAATGCGTGTTCTGCATCAATAAATGCACATGTTTTACCTTTTTTCTGAGCTTGTGCAATTAGTTCTAAAGTTAAAGTTGTTTTACCAGAACTTTCAGGACCATAAATTTCAATAATACGACCACATGGAAGACCACCAATGCCTAAAGCTATATCAAGAGAAAGAGAACCTGTTGATATTGATTCAATATCAAGCTTATTATTTTCTCCTAGCTTCATTATCGAACCTTTACCCATTTGTTTATTAATTTGATCAATAGCACTTTCCAAAGCTTTAGCTTTATCATTACCTGCAACTGATGATTTTATCGTTGCCATTATTACTTCTCCTCAAAAAACTACAATCAACAATATCTATAATACATATCTTAAATTTAAAAATCAAGATATTTTTTATACAAAATAAAAATAATATTATTTATTTAATTTTTTTATAAAATCGTTAACAACATTCATAGCGAGCAAAACAGTCTGCAATCTAATTTCTTGACGATTTCCTTCAAATGATGCTCTGTATGTTTTAAAAATTTTATTTTTGTACGCCCAAGCCATCCATACTGTTCCAATAGGGTTATAAACAGTACCTCCTGTCGGTCCTGCCACCCCGCTAACAGCAACAGACAAATCTGCATCTGAATATTTTAAAGCCCCTAAAGCCATCGATATAACAGTTTTTTCACTAACAGCACCATTTAATTCTATTTCCTTTAAATCAATGCCTAGCATTTCTGATTTTGCTTTATTTGTGTAGGTAATAAAAGATCTATCAAACCAAGCAGACGAGCCACTTATTTCTGTAATAAAAGCACTAATTAAACCACCAGTGCATGACTCAGCTGTTGATAATATTAAATTTTTAGAAAGAAGATTATTTCCCATCATTTGAGAAATTTCTAAAATTTTGTCTTGTAACTGTAGACTATCCATAACTTTGCCTCCTTGTATTATTTTATGACTATTTATAATTTTTTTTATTTTAATGTTGTGTCTTTTTATTTTTTCTTCTTTTAAATCTTAATAATAAATTATGATAATAAATTATGGTCTCCATATAATTACATATTTATTTTCTTTAATCAAGTACTTCTTATGTTAAAATTGTCATATTAAAGTTCGTATGTATATCAAGTTAAAAGAGAATTAAAATGTCGGATAATGAAAATAAAATAACCCCTATGATGCAACAATACATAGAAATTAAGAAAAAGTACCCAAATACTATAGTTTTGTACAGGATGGGAGATTTTTATGAAACTTTCTTTGAAGACGCACGTAAAGCATCAGCAATTCTTGATATTACTTTAACAAAAAGAGGTAAATATAATGGTCAGCCAATACCTATGGCTGGCGTACCTTATCATTCTGTAGATAATTACCTCTCAAAACTAATCGATGCAGGAGAAAGTGCGGTTATATGTGAACAAGTAGGAGATCCTGCTACAACAAAAGGTCCTTTAGAAAGAAAAGTTTCTCGAATTATTACACCTGGTACTGTAACCGACGAAAACTTATTGAAAGAAAAACAAGACAATTATATTGCTTGCGTTTGTAACGATCAATTATCTTTTGCTGTTAGTTACTTAAACTTAAGTAATGGTGAATTTTATTGTTTTGAAAATAGTGACTTTAATGCCATTCAAAACATTCTTCAAAGAATAAATCCTTCCGAATGTTTATATTCAGAAGATTTTTATAAAATTAATGATTTAACTAATTACCGAGGATTAAGAAGACGACCAGTTTGGGAATTTGATTACAACTCGTGTTTTAAAATTTTAACTAATCATTTTCATACTAAAGATTTAGGTGGTTTTGAATTAGATAGTATAACTATTGGCATATGTGCGGCAGGAGCCTTACTATACTATGTAAAAGAAACTCAAAAAACCCCTCTTATTCATATAAAATCTCTTATTAAAGAACAAGATAATCAATTTGTTATAATTGATGCTAACACTATTCGCAACCTAGAAATAACAACAAATATTCAGGGAAAAAATGATCATACATTAGCACAAACTCTTGATAAGTGTTCAACTCCAATGGGTTCTAGATTATTGAAAAGACATTTAGTGCATCCCTCAAGAAATATTGACGCTATTGAAAAACAATATGATTTAATTGAATCAATTATCAACAATATAGATAACCATGAACTCTCAGATCTATTACGTGAAGTTGGTGATATTGAAAGAGTTATTGCAAGGCTTGCATTGCAAAATATTAGACCACGTGATTTATGCAAAATCAGAAATACTTTACAAATACTTCCTCAAATAAAAAAACTCCTTTCAGAATCATCTCCTTTACTGAACACTTTTGCTTCAAAATTAGAAGAATTTCCTGATATTTTAGATATCTTAGAAAAAGGTATAAAGGAAGTACCTCCTGTTGTAATCAGAGAAGGAGGTGTTATAAAAGACGGTTTCAATAAAGAATTAGATGAACTAAGAGAGTTAACAAATGGAACAATGTCTTTCTTAAATGAAATTGAAATTCGAGAAAAACAAAGAACAGGAATAAACAATTTAAAAGTTAATTACAATAAAATTCATGGCTTCTATATTGAAATCTCAAAAATTGGGGCTTTAAATAATCCTATACCAGATGAATATATCCGAAGACAAACTTTAAAAAATAGCGAAAGGTATATAACTCCAGAACTTAAAGAATATGAAGACAAAGCTCTTAATGCACAAAGCAAGTCATTAGCTTTAGAAAAGAAGCTTTTTGATGAAATTATAAATTTTATAATCCCATATCTTAACGGTCTTTCAAATTTATCATCTTTGCTTTCATTACTTGATGTTCTCCACAGTCATGCTATAACTGCTATTGAATATAATTACACCAGACCAACATTTACAAGTGACAGAGAATTATCAATAAAAGAAGGTAGACACCCAGTAATAGAACAATTTACTAAAGATCCATTTATACCTAACGACACCTTAATTAATAATGATAAACAAATTTTAATGATTACTGGACCTAATATGGGTGGTAAATCAACATACATGCGTCAGTGTGCACTAATTACCATAATGGCATATGCAGGATGTTTTGTGCCAGCACAATCAGTAAAAATTCCATATATTGACAGAGTTTTTACAAGAATAGGAGCTAGCGATGATTTATCATCAGGAAGATCAACCTTTATGGTTGAAATGACTGAAACTTCGAGCATTGTCCATAATGCAACTCAAAATAGCTTAATACTAATGGATGAAATTGGTAGAGGTACAAGTACTTATGACGGTATGTCACTAGCTTGGGCTATTACTGAATATTTAGCAACTAAAATTAAAGCATACACATTATTTGCTACTCATTATTTTGAACTTACAGATATCTCAAAACTACATCCAAATATAAAAAATATCCATTTTGGTGCGATAAAAGATACTAATAAAACAATAGTATTTTTACATAATGTCGAAGATGGTGTTGCACAAAGTTCATATGGTATTGAAGTTGCTGCTTTAGCAGGTATTCCAAACAGTATCATAAAAATTGCTCAGAAAAAAATCTTAACTTTAGTAAAACAACCTTATGTTGAGAATCAAAATTATGATACTAATAATGATTCTGCAACTAATAGTGTTATTTCAACTATTGCATATGAAATAATCGAAAAACTTCACAAAATCAATCCTGATAGAATATCAGCTAGAGAAGCTTTAGATCTTATTTACAGTTTGACAGATAAAGCTAAAGATGTGGATTTATAGAAATATATCTAACGCTTAGGTAAATGATTAAGAGGATTTACAGATTGCCCTTTGTAACGTATTTCAAAATGAAGACGAACACTTTTGGCATCTGTATCTCCCATCCTCGCAATTTCCTGCCCTGCTTTAACATATTCACCTTCTGATACTAAAATTTTATCATTATGTGCATAAGCTGATAAAAAATCATCATTATGATTAATAATAATTAAATTACCATAACCTCGTAATGCATTTCCTGCATAGACTATTTTTCCATAGGCAGCAGACTTGATAATACTACCTTTAACCCCACCTATATCAATTCCTTTGTTTCGTTCTGAAAAGTAAGAAACAATACTTCCTTTATTAGGCCACAACCATTTAACTTTATTATTTTGAGTTTTCTCTTGTTTAACTTGTTTCTCTTGCTGCTTCTCTTGTTTTTTTAAATTACTGGCAATGTTTTGTTGGTTAACTTTCTTTGCTGATGAAACTTCATTCTTTTTTTGTTCAGTAATAGGTTTAGTATTAGCTAAATTATTACTAACATTATTTTCTACAAGAAGAATTTGTCCTTCAACAATCGTATTATTATATAAACCATTTACACTTCTTAACTCAGCAACAGTAAGACCATTATTTTTAGCAATTCTATATAAGGTATCTTTTCTTTTTACCTTATATAATTTATGCTTTGATTTTAGGGGATTTAATAATAATCTTTGTCCTACTTTTATTGTATAGGGCATTACTAAATCATTTATTAGTGCCAACGTTTTTAACTCAATATTATTTTCAAAAGATATTGAAAATAAAGTATCACCCTTTTTTACTATATAAAAATCACCATTGTTTACTTTTTTTTGTTGGGCTGTCCCAACTTTTACTGGTATTATTTTAGTTTGTTTGGTTTGGGTTGTTTTTTTTACTGACGTCGTTTTATTTACCTTTTCTTGTGTTAATACATATGGCGAATAGTTACGGGATGTGGTAGCACACCCCACAACCATACATAATATTAAATACACAAAGCAAATAAATCTAATACATCCTAACATATCTTACTATCGATAATATATGTACCAACAAATTCCAATTATTGAAATAAATATTACAATCCAACCGATTATATCAATATATTGTCTAATCTTATTAGCCATTTTTTCTCCACCGAACCTAATAAGTCCAGATATTAAAAAGAATCTTGCTCCACGACCTATAAAACTTACAATAATAAATGGAATAATATTCAATTGCCAAGATGAATCTGCTAACATTTGTTGACTGGCTGCAACACCACAACATATAGCTACAACTTTATACGGAACTGGTGTAAACGAACCTATGATAATAAATATAATACCTATTTCCACCAAATACTTATTAACTTTATCAACTTGCCCCATCCAACCTAACTTTATTATCAATTCTTCTAAAAAAGCATCATACAAGAAATAACCTAAGTAATACCCAATTATTGCCCCACAAACAGAGGATACAGTCGCATAAAATGCATATTTATATGCTTTATTAGGACTTGCTAAAGACATAGGAATCAACATTGCGTCAACAGGAATAGGCCAAAATATTGATTCTATAAAACTATTTATCATTAAAAAAATCGTTGCAAATCTATGTTTTGCCAACGCTATACATTTATCATAAATTGAAGTAAAAATTTTCATACTTGTTTCATTTATTTAATATTGTTGCACCAATTACGCAGATCATCAATTACAGCATATGAAGTTAGATCAATGTGAAGAGGAGTTACTGATACATAATTATGTTCAATTGCCCAAAAGTCTGTATCTTGATCTCGATCCATTACTTCACCCTGAGGCCCCACCCAATATATATTTTTTCCACGTAAATCTTTTTGCGTTACTACTATGTTTGGAGCAAACCTGCTACCTAACCTAGTAATTTTGAGTCCCTTGATTTCATTTATTGGTAAATCTGGAACATTAACATTTAAAATTTGATTATTAGGTATCGGACAAAATTCAACTTTTTCTAGTATTTTTAATAAAAAATAAGCGGCTGTTTCATAATGGGTAGAACCAACTAAAGATATAGCAATTGCAGGAAATCCTAAATTTCTACCTTCCATAGCAGCAGCTACAGTACCAGAATAAATAACATCATCTCCCAAATTAGCTCCTTCATTTATTCCTGAAATAACTATATTTGGTTTAGTTTCTAATAATTTATTAATCGCTAAGTACACACTATCTGTTGGTGTTCCTTTTACAGCTATAAAGTTTTTTTTATTAATGTACTGAATTCTTAAAGGATACTCAATAGTGAGTGAATGACTTGCAGCACTCTGATTCCTATCAGGTGCTACAACATACACATCACTATAAATTTTATTTAAAGAATCGAATAGCGTATTTATACCTTCTGCATAAACCCCATCATCATTAGAAATAAGTATTTTTGTGTCCTTTTTCATTTCAAACCTTTTCTATTAATGCTACAGCTTCTACTGCAATTCCTTCTTTCCTTCCAACAAAACCTAATTTTTCAGTTGTAGTGGCCTTGATATTTACACAAGAAATATCAATTTTTAAATCATCTGCAATATTTTTTCTCATTTGTTCTGCATGAGGTGTTATTTTTGGAGCTTGTGCTAATACAGTAATATCAACATTGTTAATAACATAACCTAAAGTATGTATACGCAATACTGTATCACGTAATAAAATTCTACTATCAATACCCTTATATGAATCATCATTATCAGGATATAAACGACCAATATCTCCTAATGCAGCAGCTCCTAGTAAAGAATCTGCCAAAGCATGCAATACTACATCTCCGTCTGAATGCGCTATTAGACCTTGATCATAATCAATTTTTACTCCACCTAAAGTGATAGGACCTTGACCACCAAACTTATGTACATCAAAACCATGTCCAACTCTCATCATAGTGAGTCCTCCATTCCTAAAAAATACTCTGCTATTTTTAAATCTATAGGCTCAGTTATTTTTATATTTGTTTTACTACCTATTACCATCTTAGGTTTATACCCCATCATTTCCATCGCTGAAGCTTCATCTGTAACTAATAATTTATTATTAGTTGCTCGGTTATAGGCATTGATTAGCAATTCACGTTTAAACATCTGAGGTGTTAATGCTCTATATAAATGTGTTCTAGGTACTGTCTCTTCAATATCAATACCATTAGTAGATTTTTTCACTGTATCAGGGATAGAAGCAACTAATATAGCACCATTTTCTTGAGAACATTCTTTTATTAACAAATTTATATCTTTAAGTAATACACAGGGACGTGCCGCATCATGTACAAGTACATATTCAGATGTTGAAAAATTCAATCCATTCAAGACACTATCAGACCTTTCAGCACCACCATAAACTACTTTTACATTAGGCAACAAGGAAGAACATTTACTCTTAAAATAAGTATCTTCTTTGTTAATAACAACAATAACATTTTTTACTCCTAGAACTTGAAGCATTTTTTTTGTTGTTATTTCCAAAATTGTTTTTCCAAAAATCTCTAAATACTGCTTTGGAATAGACGATTGCATTCTCTTTCCTACACCAGCAGCTGGTATTATTATGTCAAAATCTACCATAAATTAATCATTTTTAATAATTACTCTATAAAAAGTCTCATCTGGTTTTATAAATTCAAGATTTGATCTAGCTAAATCTTCTATCGATTCATAAGACTTATTATTTTTTAAATCTTCAATATTTAATTTTAATATTCTATTTCTATCGGCTAATGATTTTGTTTCTTTTTTAGCATTATTTAATTCATTAACTATAAAAATGTTTTTTCTATAACCATTATTTCCAAAAACTAATGAATTTACTAAAAACACCAAAATTAGCAATAAAACAACATTTATAAAGTGTAACATAGCTTTTACTTTATTTTAAATTCTGTTTATATATAAAATCTAATTTATATTTAAAAAAGGGAGACCTTAGTCTCCCTTTTGATTTAGAACTAAAATAAATTAATTCTGACCCTTAACAGCCTTACGACCTGCATATGGAGCCTTTTCAGTACCTAATTCTTCTTCAATACGAATTAATTGGTTGTACTTAGCCATACGGTCTGAACGGCTTAAAGAACCAGTCTTGATTTGACCAGCTGCAGTACCAACAGCGATATCAGCGATTGTACAATCTTCAGTTTCACCTGAACGGTGAGAAATAACTGCAGTATAACCAGCCTTATGAGCCATTTGAATAGCATCTAAAGTTTCAGATAATGAACCGATTTGGTTAACCTTGATTAGGATAGAGTTAGCAACGCCCTTTTCAATACCTTCTTTTAAGATTGAAGGATTAGTTACGAATAAATCATCACCAACTAATTGACACTTAGAACCAATCTTATCAGTTAAGTTCTTCCAACCATCCCAGTCACCTTCAGCTTGACCATCTTCGATAGAGATAATTGGATACTTATTGCATAAGTCTGCTAAGAAATCAGCTAATTGAGCAGATGTTAAATCTTTACCTTCTGCCTTCATTCTATATAACTTAGCACCTTCATCATAGAATTCTGAAGAAGCGCAGTCCATAGCTAAAGTGATATCTTCACCAAACTTATAACCAGCTGCTTTTACAGCTTCTTCGATTGCAGCCATAGCATCAGCAGTACCAGCTAAACGAGGAGCATAACCACCTTCGTCACCAACAGTAGTTGGTTGTCCCTTAGCCTTTAATACTTTAGCTAACTGATGGAATACTTCACAACCCATTTGAATTGCTTGACGAACTGACTTAGCACCTACTGGCTGAATCATAAATTCTTGCATATCCATAGACCAAGCAGCATGAGCACCACCATTGATGATATTCATCATTGGTAATGGCATAGAATACTTACCAGGAGTACCATTTAAATCAGCAATATGTGCGTATAAAGGAACTTTCTTTGAAGCTGCAGCAGCTTTCGCAACAGCAAGAGAAATTGCTAAAATAGCGTTAGCACCTAAATTCTTCTTGAATGGATCGCCATCCAAATCCAACATAACCTTATCAACAGCACGTTGATCAACTGGATCTAAACCAATAATAGCAGGTCCTAACTTTTCATTTACGTTTTTAACAGCAGTTAAAACACCCTTACCACCAAAACGCTTATCGCTTGTATCACGTAATTCTAGTGCTTCACGAACACCTGTAGATGCTCCAGATGGAACAGCTGCACGACCCATAGAACCGTCATCTAAATAAACATCAGCTTCTACAGTTGGATTTCCACGTGAATCGATAATTTCACGACCAATAACCTTAACAATCTTAGACATTACTAAATCCTCATTGGATAACTAAATTCCTGCCCAAAGGCAGCTTTAAAAAAATTTTGTACTAATATCGTTAGCACTTCGCTTGAAAAATATTATACTGTTGTTTACAAAAAAACACAATAAAGACTATAAAACCGAAAAGCATTTTACTTTTCGGTTAAATCTTATTGTTTACTCTTTTGATAATTCATACCTGCTTTCACAAATGATGAAAACAACGGATGACCATCTCTTGGCGTTGAAGTAAACTCTGGATGGAATTGAACAGCAACAAACCACGGATGATTTGGATTTTCAATAATTTCTACTAGCTTCTTATCAGAACTTAATCCTGTAACTTTTAATCCTTTACTTGTAATCTGTTCTAGTAAATTATTATTTACTTCATAACGATGACGATGTCTTTCATAAATTTCTGATTTACCATACATCTGTCTTACTTTAGAACCTTCTTGTAAGTGACATAATTGAGATCCTAATCTCATTGTACCACCTAAATCAGATTCTTCAGATCTTTCTTCGATTTCACCGCTTTCATTTACCCATTCTGTTATTAAACCAACAACAGGGTATGGGGTGTTTTTATCAAATTCTGTTGAATTAGCACCTTCCATACCAACAACATTTCTAGCATATTCTATTAGAGCAACTTGCATACCTAAACAAATACCCAAATATGGTATATTATGTTCTC
This sequence comes from Succinivibrionaceae bacterium, assembly GCA_051892875.1. GTDB lineage: Bacteria > Pseudomonadota > Gammaproteobacteria > Enterobacterales > Succinivibrionaceae > JBJFGR01. The sequence continues at coordinate 28,736 of JBJFGR010000060.1, read as the reverse complement.
TTGCATATTTTGCAGCTATAATCTTGCCTTCTATACCTCTATTACCAAAACCACCAGGAACTAAAATAGCATCTAGTTTTTCAAGAGGTTCAATACCTTTATTTTCTAAATCTTGGGAATCAATATATTCAATCTTGACATTTACATGGTTTTTCAAACCACCATGTTTTAATGCTTCATTTACTGATTTGTAAGCATCTGGTAATTGAACATATTTACCTACCATCCCGATCACAACTTCGCCTTCACTATTAGCTTGCTGATAAATAACTTGTTCCCATTCTGATAAATCAGCTTCTTTTGCTTCAATATTAAATTTTTCACAAATCAAATCATCTAAGCCTTGATTCTTCAATAATGATGGTATTTTGTAAATAGAATCAACATCTCTTAATGAGATAACAGCCTTTTCACTTACATTACAGAATAACGCAATTTTTGTTCTTTCATTCATAGGTATGTTGATATCCGAACGACAAACCAAAATATCAGGTTGAATACCTATGCTTAATAATTCCTTCACAGAATGCTGGGTAGGTTTGGTCTTTACTTCCCCAGATGTCTTTAAGTAAGGAACTAACGTTAAATGCATAAACAATGCATTTTGACGCCCAATGTCTGCAGCCAACTGTCTAATAGCTTCTAAAAATGGTAAAGATTCAATATCACCGACAGTTCCACCTATTTCTACAATTGCAACATCATGACCTTCTGCACCAGCTTTTATGTTCTCTTTTATTTGATTAGTTATATGAGGTATTACTTGAATTGTTGCCCCTAAATAATCCCCTCGTCTTTCTTTTCTAATAACTTCTGAATAAACTCTACCAGTGGTAAAATTATTATTATGAGTCATTTTTGTTCTAATAAAACGTTCATAATGACCTAAATCCAAATCTGTTTCTGCGCCATCTTCAGTTACAAAAACTTCACCATGCTGAATAGGACTCATCGTACCAGGATCCACATTTATATATGGATCAAGCTTCAACATAGTTACATTAATACCACGAGCTTCTAACACTGCAGCTAAAGACGCTGCTGCAATGCCTTTACCTAATGATGAAACAACACCACCAGTAACAAATATAAATTTAGTTGACATATAAAAAACCATTACTCATAAAACAAAAACAGCATATGAAAATGTGTTTTCTGATATGCTGTTGCAAAAAGGTATATTACATTAAAATTTCATTAATTCATTGATAACTGAAAAATGATATTTAAGCCTTAACAAGATTATAATATATATTTGCAGATCTATCAAATTAATACAAAAAGTTCCTAGAGTCTTTTTGCATAAATTACATCATTTAATTGATTTAATTTTGTTAAAATTTTTGATAAATCATTTACATTAAAAACTTCCATATCAATATCAATATTAGCTAATTGTTTTGCCACATTTGATCTTGAACGCACCGCTAAAACATTTATCTTTTCATTGGCTATTACTGTTGTTATATCACGTAATAATCCTGAACGATCATTTGCCTCTATTCCAATTGTAATAGTAAATCCTGAACTATATTTACTAGACCATTTAGCCTCAATTAATCGTTCTGGACATAATTTACTTAAATTTTTGGCGGTAATACAATCTGTTCTATGTATTGAAATTCCTCTTCCCTGAGTAATAAATCCTATAATTTCATCCCCTGGAATTGGATGACAACATTTAGATATATGTGTCATTAAATTACCCACACCATTGATATCTATCTGATTTTTTTGAACAGATGTTCTATTATTTGCTATTCTATTAGCCGTTCTTAATTCAATTGTTTTTATTAATTCTTCTGAAGAATCAGTCTTATTATTTACATTACTAACTTTTTCTTCTAAATAGTTAATTATTTGATTTAAATGAACATCTCCAGAACCAATACCCGCAAATAAATCATAATGATCCTTTGAATTAAATCTTCTTAAAATATCTTTCACTAAGGATGGTAGCTTATCTTTAGAAATCATCAAACCATGACGTTCTATTTCTTTTTCAAGCATTTCCTTACCAGCTATAATATTCTTTTCTTTATCTATCTTTTTAAACCAAGATGCTACCTTAGCTCTTGCTTTACTAGTTTTTAAAAAACCATTATTAGGATTCAACCAATCCCTACTTGGATTAGGTTCTTTTTGAGTAATTAATTCAACCTGATCACCTGTTTGTAACATATATGTAAATGGAACAATTTTCCCATCAACCTTAGCTCCTATACATCTATGACCAACCATACTGTGAATATGATATGCAAAATCTAAGGGAGTTGCCCCAACAGGCAAATCAACAACATCTCCTTTAGGCGTAAAAACATAAACTCGCTCCTCAAATACCTGAGTTTTAAATTCTTCAATAATAGCTCCTGATTCAACCATATCTTCTTGCCAAGCTAATAGTTTTCTAAGCCAAGCTATTCGTTCCTCATAAGCAGCATCTAAATTAGGATTCTTACCTTCCTTATACTTCCAATGTGCTGCAACACCTAACTCTGCATCTTTATGCATTTGTTGTGTTCTTATTTGTATTTCTACTGTTTTTCCCTGAGGTCCTAAAACTACCGTGTGTATAGATTTGTATCCATTAGGTTTTGGGTTGGCAATATAATCATCAAATTCTCTTGGAATATGATGGTATTGAGTGTGTATAACACCTAAGGCTGCATAACAATCTTGTAACCTTTCTACTATAACCCTTACAGCACGTACATCGTATAAGTCTGAAAAATCTAAATTTTTCTTTTGCATCTTTCGCCAAATACTATATATGTGTTTTGGACGTCCATAAACATCAGCATTAATATTTTCATCTTGAAGACGTTTTCTCAAATCGGATACAAATTCATTAATATAAATTTCTCTATCTATGCGTTTTTCGTCTAATAATTTTGCTATTTGTTTATATATATCTGGATGCAAATACCTAAAAGATAGATCTTCAAGTTCCCATTTTAATTGACCAATACCTAATCTATTTGCTAAAGGTGCATAAATATTTGATATTTCTTTAGCAATTAAAACCCTTGTCTCTTCCGTTGAATTCTTTACTTCTCTTAGGGTTGCGATTCTTTCAGATAACTTTATAATTACAGCTCTTACATCTTCTACCATAGCAAGTAACATACGTCTTACAGTATCTACTTGAGAATCATTAATGCTACCTGTTGTTGATAAATTTTGGATAAATCGCATTGCTTCCATGTCTTTAACACCATGCAACAAAAACGCAATATCCTTTCCAAAATACTTTGAAGCTTCATCTATGGTAAAATAATTCTCCTCAATATGTGGATATAAAATAGCCACCTTAAAACTTGCTAAATCCATATGAAGAGTTAATAATATACCTATAATCTCTGCAGCTCTATTTGCAAGACGCATCTTATCAAATTCAGATTCCTTCATTTGATTGTGACAAAAAACAAATACCTTTCTTATTTCTTCTATTTCATCTAAATTTAAAGGTAAATGCTGAATCCAATTTTCCAAATCAAAATTGTCTTTCACATGAGTTGTGCGTACTGCAACCATTCTTATAAAGCTCCGATGTACTCATTAAAAAAAGTTACTTCTTTATTTTATTTAAAATATAATCTCTATCTTCTTGGTCTATCTTATATAAATCAAAAATAATATTATCTAAATCATATAACAATTTGTTATATTGTCCAATATCTGAATTTTTATCAAAATTAATCAATTTATCAACATAATTTTCTATTTGTCCAATAAGAGTATTAGAACAAATAGCAATTGGTATACTCTCAATATGTGTACGTAAAACTTTCAGGGAATTATATTTTACTTGTGTATAAAATTGTGCCACTGAAGAATTTAGAATAGCTAGTATATATTTTAAGCTAAGATTTTTAATCTTTGGAACTATAACATTACAGCTATTAAGTGTTAAAAACTGCTCATTATCATACGCAAAAATCAATTTAGAAGATATAAATTTGTAGATTAATTTCTCAGGAACATTATATAAATCAACTTTAGGTACTTGCTGAAAATTTTTAGGAATATATTCAATATATCCATAGGTATTTTTAACCCCATACTTATAAATATCCATTCCTGACAAAATAGGTCTATAATTATCACTCAACTTTTCTTTTTTCAAAAACTTTTCATTGTCACCAGTTACTATGCCTAATGAAAAGTCACATTGATTTTCTAATTTCTCACACACAACTTGTTTTTCAATTTTTGATAACAAATAATAATCTATATTAGTAATCCGAAAATTAAAACTGTAAAATTTATCCGATATTTCTCTTTCTTCAAGAATTTTAAACGTATCACAAGTTATAAATTTAGTATTTTTTTTATAAAAGAGTTCGATATCTATTCCCTTGGTTAAAAATTTTTCTTTATTTTTAAGTCCTAATATAACACTTGGACAATAGACATTAGTAAAAATTCTATCTCCTAAATAAATTATTTTATTAATGCAACATTTATCAATAATTAACTTCCTTATATTTCTATGTATATTAACTGTTAACAATGATTCAGGTAGCACAAAATATAATAATCCATTACTTTTTAAATTATTTATAGATTGTTCAATAAATAAAGATGCAGACTCAACATTTTGACCTTCAATGGTAGAATAAATTTTTTTTAATTCTCGTTTTTCTGTATCCGAATACAAACTACCCCAAGGCGGATTACCAATAATTAAATCGTATTTAAAACTATTGTCATTACAATGTAAAAAATCTTTTACCACAATTTGAGCGCATAATTTTTCAAGATTGGCCTTTCCATATTTTAAAACTAAATTAATTCTCGTTATATCTATAGATATTTTATCAATATCGTAAGCGTAGATACTACTTAAAGAAATACTTTGTGGTAATTTCATTAAGAAATTACCCGTGCCACAACATGGATCAAGAACTTTTAAAGTTTTTGTAGAAAATCCTATTTGACTTATTAGTTTATTAACAATAGCGTTTGGCGTATAGTAAATACCATTAGACTTTCTGTCACTGTTATTTTTTAAAGAAATATATAAAAAACCTAATATATCATTATTTAAATTATTATCTAATTGATACACGATTGAAAATAAATCATGTTGTTCATGAATAAAATTAATTATCTCTTTTTTGGAAAAGTTTTCTATAAGATTAGATATTAAAATGTCATACTCACCTATAGAAATTTTCTTGTTCACAAATTCTATAAGTAGAGAATCAGATAATGATACAAAAATCGCCAAATTTAATCTTTGCATCAATAATCTAAGTGCATATTCAGCAATGATAATAAGGTAATAATTTTTATTATTAACATTAATATCAATTTTATCCACAAAAGATATTAAATCTTGTAATAAATCAATATTACAACAATCTTTATCTATATAATCACTGTATATAGAACTCCCTTTTACAAAATTTTTATTTCTCCCTTTTTTTAAGATACTTCTATTTCTTTTTTCTAAAATATCCATGTACTCGGATACTTCTTTTTTTAAAAACAAAGGGTCTTTATCATCTTTTATTTTATTTACACAAAAAATATCTAATTTACCTAAACGATACCAATTTTTACCAGTGGCTAAAGATATATTCAAAAGTGCACATAATTCATTAAGACCAATATATTCTACACTTTTTTCAATCATATTTTTTAATTATCCTTTGTTATTAAAAACATACTTTCAACATGTTCTGTATTTGGAAAGACATTAAAAACACACCATTTAACTACTCTGTATCCATTATTCAATAACAATGAAAGATCTCTACTAAATGATAAAGGATTGCATGAAACATAAACTATGGTTTTGACTTTTTTCTTTATTAAATAGGAAATTACTTTTAAGGCACCCTTGCGTCCAGGATCTAAACATACCTTGTTAATAGGATACTTTGCCCATCTGGTTTTTTCAAAATCATCTTCTAAATCATATATAAAGAAATCAAGGTTATCAACACCATTATTTTTTGCATTTTGTTTAGCTTCCTCTACCATGGACCAAACACATTCTACCCCAATAACGTACTTAGCTTTTTCAGCTATCGGTACTGAAAAGTTTCCGACACCGCTAAATAAATCAAAAATTTCATCATTATTGTCTATATTTAAGTACTCTAAACATTTTTCAACCATTTTCTCATTTAACTTTTTATTAATTTGAATAAATGCACCTGGAGTAAAGGATATCTTTTTATCATCTAAAAAGTAATAAGGTTTTTCAGATATAGGGGAATATAAAGGATAAACTATTTCTTTTTCTTCTAAGTCTGTAGCTTTCTTTTCACAACGCTCTGCTATATAAAGAGATAAATTATTCATTTGAGCGTATTTTATACATAAATCTTTATCTTCTTGTGATAATGAATTAATAACTCTCAAAAGAACAACTACTCCAGAATCTACTGAATATAATTCAATATGACCTATTATTTTGTAATTTGAAAAATTTTTTACTAACTCTCTTACAGATGGTAATAAATCATTCAATTTAGATTCTAATATAGGGCAACTGTCAATCTCTACTAATTTATTGCCATAGAGAGGATGAAAACCTAAATGTATTTCCTTACGATTTCCTAACACTGATAAGCGACAAACTCTTCTGTATTCATAAGCTTGAGAATCTATAATCTGTTCAGGATCTAAAAAGTCACATCCTAATTGTTTTCTAAATAATCTCTTTAATCCTTGAACTTTTATATCCAATTGCATACTAGAAGACATGTTTTGAAGTGAACATCCTCCACATTTTCCAAAATAAGGACACAGCGCTTTTATTCGATACGGAGAAGTTTTTTTTACACAAATTAGCTCAGCTTCACCTATATTTTTTTTGAGGTCTGTTGCTCTAACAACAACATCTTCACCACTAAGTGCCCCATTAACAAACCAGGTTATATTTCCACACTTTCCTACACCACGACCTTTTAAATCTATATCTGTAATATTTAACAAAAAATGTTTAGTTGAAACTTCTTTAGCTTGAGGTTTAAAAAATTGTACCATTATAATCTTCTCTGTGTAGTAATACTGCTTTTATGCCTAGAGTAGCTAGCATAAATCAAATTTTCAAATTATCAAAATAGAACAAAAATCAGTTTACTGATAAAATAACATAACATTTATTATACACTATTGTGTGTCTTTTATCACTCGAGGTAAAAATGAATCGTCATGGGTTAAGAACGAGAATACTTATATTTTCTATTCTTCCAATAATAATTATAGGTGTGGGACTTGCAGCATTCTTTTCTTACTCAAACTACTCTAAATTAAATGAAAAATTAATTAACAATGGAAGATCTATAATTTATCCCTTGAGTACCAACATCAGTTTTGCAATGACGCAAAAGAATTTACCACTGTTACAAGGATTAATAAATGAAGCACATCAAAATAACTCAAGATTAATTCTTGCTATATCAATTTTTGATAGTAACAACAATATGCTAGTAACATCTAGTATAACACCAGAAACATCTTTTTTTAAATTAAATACCAATGAAAACGAATATATAAACCTTCGAGACAGTGAACAATATTTACCTGATGGCATAATAATAAGAATGCCTATATATGCCTACGATGAAGCTAGTTTATTAACTTTATATGGTAATGAAAACAATTTAGATATCCATAAGGCTAGAATAAATAACAAAGATATATTATTTGCAGATCCTAAAATTAATTATCCTAGACAAATTGTAGGTTATGTATGTATTTACCTTCAAAATAATCAAATTATTTTAGATATTTATGGAGATATTACCATAACTGCCATTCTTGTATTTTTAGGTGTTTTATTCAGTCTGCTTTTTGGTATTAATCTTAACAGAATTGTTGTTGACCCTATAAATAAGCTTAGTTTAGCAATATATGAAATCAGAGAAGGAAATGTTAATACCAAAGTTAATGGTATTATGTATGGTGAATTAGAAAAATTAAGAACCTACATTAATGCCATGGCAAATACCATGTCTGAATACCATAACTCTATGCAATACAATGTTGACTTGGCAACAAACGATTTAAGAAACACCCAAGAACAATTACATAATCAAACAAAAGAACTAGATTTAGCAGTAGAAAAAGCTGAAAACGCCTCAAAAATCAAATCCGAGTTTTTAGCAAATATGTCTCATGAACTTAGAACACCATTAAATGGTATTATTGGTTTTGCCAAACAATTATACAAAAGCAATCTAACAAATAACCAATTAAATTTTTTACAACCTATAGAAAAAAGTGCTACTAATCTTCTTAATATTGTAAATAACATACTAGATTTCTCAAAACTTGACGCTGGAAAACTAACATTCGAAGAAATGCCTTTTTCACTTCGAGAAATATGTTATGACACCATTAATCTATTATCAAATAATGCAAACGATAAAGGGCTGGAACTCTCTACAAAAATAGATAAAAAAGTTCATGATTATTTTTTAGGCGACCCACTAAGAATTGGTCAAATACTAACTAATATATTAGGAAACGCCATTAAATTTACCCAAAAAGGTAATGTATCATTAGAAATTACTGCTTTAAATAATAATAAAAATAGTAACAACAATAAAAATCTGTATTGTCTACAATTTACCATAAGAGACACTGGTATTGGAATTAATAAAGAACAAGCAAAATTTTTATTCAATCCTTTTACTCAAGCAGATTCATCTATATCAAGAAGATATGGAGGAACGGGTTTAGGATTAGTAATAACTAAAAAACTTATAGAACAAATGAATGGTTCCATAAATTTTGTATCAGAACCTGGTCAAGGAACAACTTTTACATTTAATATCACCCTAAACAAAGGAAAAACTCAACTTTCAAACTTATCAACAACAAATATATTAAGCTCAAAGAAAATAGCTATTATTGAATCTAATACATGGGTAAGAGATGCTTTAAAAACAACTCTTGAATATTGGAATCTTTATATAACTTCTATGTCTATGCTTTCATTCTTTAAATCATTACATAGTAGTGATATTCCACAATATATAATTTATGGCATAAAATCAGATTTTGATTATAATTTTTTATATGCTGAATTTTCAGAATTAAAGCTAGAAAATGTAGAAAGAATCATTATTGCAGTTAATACTTTTGATGAAAAAATTCATGATAAATTGAGACAACTTTCTCCTAAAGTTATTGTTATATCTAAACCAATTAACCCAAATATACTTTATGATGCTCTCACAAAAGAAATAACTTTTGTAGTTCATGAGACAACATCTATTAATACTAATAATGATTTTGAAAAAACTAGTGATTTGAAAAAAAATACTATAACTCAAATTTCAAATAAGAAAAACAAACTTATTGAAGCTTCAATTTTAGCCGTAGATGACAATAACACCAATTTAATGCTAATAAAAACCCTACTTTCTGAAATTGTCACAAATATCTACACTGCTACCAATGGTGAAGAAGCTATTGAAATGTGTTTACACACAGAATTTGATATTATATTAATGGATATTCAAATGCCAATAATGGATGGTGTCACAGCTACAAAAAGTATCAGAAAAAACGGAGTTAATAAACAAACTCCAATCATAGCAGTTACAGCACTTGTTATCCCAGAAGAAAAAGAAAAATTTTTAAAAGAAGGAATGGATGAATACTTAGAAAAACCTCTTGATGAAAATCAACTAAGAAACATTATTTGTAAATATTGTAATAAAATAACTCAACAACAAAAAATTATTACAGAAAACCAAGTTCCTACAACTGTACAAACCATAACTCAATCATCTTCTCTATGGAATATTAATGAAGCTCTTAAAGTATCAGGAAATAAAGCTGATTTAGCAAAAGAAATGTTAACTATGTTTATAAAATCTGTTCCAAATTTCTCTGCTATTTTAAATAACTTCGCTGATATGGAACCAAAAGAATTTGCAAAAGAAGTGCACAAATTTGCAGGAGGTTCTGTTTATTGTGGTATAAAGGTAATAAAAACTCTATGCAATTCTATTGAAAAAAACTGCAAAAACAACTTACCTCTTGATGAAGTTGAACCAGAAATTTTAGAACTTCAAGATACAATTGAGCGAGTTTTAAAAGAATACAAAAATTGGATAAAAGAATTAAATAAACTTATAAAAAATAAATAAAGGATGTCCTTTATGGATATCCTTATTACTTATTAACAATTTGTTATTTGCAATGACTTAATCTTGATTCAACAATAATTCTTTTCATTTCCCTAACAGCTTCTTCTAAACCTGTAAAAATAGCTCGGGCAATGATAGAGTGACCAATATTTAACTCTTCTATTTCTGGTATAGCTGCAATGGCTGCTACATTATTATAACTTAAACCATGACCACCATTTACATGTAAACCTCTAGAATTAGCATATGCAGCCATTTCTGCTAAACGAAGACGTTCAATTTCTTGTTCTTTTACACTCTGAGCATCTGCATATTTACCTGTATGTAACTCTATATACTGAGCTCCTACTGAAACTGCTGCATCAATTTGAGCTTTGTCAGCATCAATAAATAAAGATGAAATTGTACCAACTTTATTTAATTTTGATATTGCATCTGCTATGGATTTTTCGTTTTTTAAAACGTCTAACCCGCCCTCCGTGGTTACTTCATTTCTATTTTCAGGAACCATACACACAAATTGAGGTGCTAACGAAACAGCAATATTAACCATTTCTTCAGTTACTGCCATTTCTAAATTCATCCTTGTTTTTATAGTTTCACGAAGGATTCTAACATCTCTATCTTTTATATGTCTGCGATCTTCGCGCAAATGTGTTGTTATTCCATCAGCTCCAGCTTGTTCAGCTATTGAGGCTGCATATACAGGATCAGGATAAGCAACTCCTCTGGCATTTCTAACTGTTGCAACATGATCAATATTTACACCTAAAAATATATCTTTCATTTTTTTAACCTTTTCTATTATAAGATATGTATTGTTTATACAATTCTCGACTCTTTAACTGATAATTTTTAAGCAACTGTGCAAGTGCTTCTTTACATAATATTTTTGCAACTTTTAATGATGCACTAGTAACATTAATTCCTGTTTCTAATGCAATTAAATCACTACCATTATAAACATTATTAATGCTAATATTTGTTCTAATAAGTGATTCATCTATTTCCGTAAAACCATAATTTAATTTATATAAATACCAAGTATATGGTCTAATCCTTTTATTTGTTCTATAGTCTGTATATATATTTATGCCATAACCTAATATTTTTAAAAAGTTAAATTCAAATATTCTTAAACTAAATTCTTCATTTTCTCCATTTGAAAGATTTTCTAATAAATCAATATATAATTCAAATAACTTCTTACTTTCATCTTCTACTTTATATAAACAAGATATTAACTCATTAACATATAAAGCCGAAAATAAAACAGGCGGTAAAAAATTATATGAAACTGATTTGGCTGAACAATCTAATAAAGTTCTTAAAGAATTATTCTTTGACGGATAAGAAACTGTTATATCAAGCTTTACAAAAAGCTGAAGCATGCTCTTTAAAGAACTTCTTACACTTCGTGCACCTTTGGCAATAAAGGATATTCTTCCTAAATCATCACTTATAGCATCTATGATTAGCGATGTTTCTTTATATGGTGTTGCTTTTAATACAAAACAACTTGTTTTTATGCGTTTTATCATTTTTATTTATTCATAAAATCCATATATCCTAAAGATCTTAGTGCTCTTTCATCATCAGCCCATCCTGATTTAACTTTAACCCATAATTCAAGATAAACTTTACCCTCTATTAACTTCTCTAAGTCTTTTCTAGCTTCTGTTCCTATGTTTTTTAATTTATCACCTTTGGCGCCAATAATCATCTTCTTTTGACCTTCTCTTTCTACTAGAATAAGTGCATTTATATGCGTCACGCCATTTGCTTTAACTTCATATTTTTCAATTTCAACGGTAACACTATATGGTAATTCATCACCTGTAAATCTCATTAACTTTTCACGTATAATCTCAGATGCTATGAATCTTGATGATCGGTCAGTAACATAATCTTCAGGAAAACAAAATTCACAAACAGGAAGAGATTGTCTTGCCAATTCTCTTAATGTTTCAATATTTGAACCTTGCTTAGCAGACACAGGTATAACATCTTTAAAATCCATTCTACCTGATAAATTTTGCATTATAGGTAATAATTCATTCTTATTATCTAATGTGTCTATTTTATTCAACACTAGAATGGTTGGTACTTTAGATTGTTGAATCTTTGAAAGTACCATTTCATCGTCTTCAGTCCATCTTGAACAATCAACCACAAAAAATATTAATTCAACATCACCTATAGAACTTTCAGCGGCTCTGTTCATTAACCTATTAATTGCACGCTTTTCTTCGATATGCAAGCCTGGAGTATCAACATATATTGTTTGATATAAATCAACAGTATCAATACCTACTATTCTATGTCTCGTAGTTTGAGGCTTTCGGGAAGTTATGCTGATTTTTTGGCCTAAAATCTTATTTAATAGGGTTGATTTTCCAACGTTCGGTCTACCTACTATTGCAACAAAACCACAATGAGTATCAATATCCATACTTTCATCTATCATATACAAATATCCTATTTTTTTATTTGTTTTAAATAATCAATTGCTTTTTGTGCAGCTTGTTGTTCAGCTCGTCTTCTAGAGGTGCCACTGCCATCATACTCAAGATTTAAATCATTTACCGTTAATTTTACATAAAAAATTTGATTGTGGTCTGCACCTTTTATTGCCACTATTTCATAATTAGGCAAAGCACTATGCTTAGATTGTAAATATTCTTGCAATTGAGTTTTTGGGTCTTTTTGTTCAATTCCTGGATGTATTTTATTTAGTCTGGATTTAAACCACTTTAATATAATATTTTTTACAGTAATTATATTACTATTACTATCTAAATATATAGATGCCAAAATAGATTCCACAGCATCTGCTAAAATCGATGCCCTTCTGTATCCGCCACTCTTCATTTCCCCCTGACCCATTATCATATAATCACTTAACTCAAATTCTTTAGCTATTTCAGCAAGTGTTGCTTCTCTAACTAAAGTAGATCTCATTCTTGTTAGATCCCCCTCAGGTTCATTAGGAAACATCTCATAAAGTTTTTCAGCAATTACCATACCTAAAATAGAATCACCTAAAAACTCTAATCTTTCATTGTGATTAGAATTAGCACTTCTATGTGTCAAAGCTTGATTTAGCAGTAGAAGATTATTATATTCATAACCTAGATTTTTTTCTAATCTAAAATACTTTTCTTTTAAACCCTTTGTTTTATCCACTTTATTCTATACCACCAATTCTATTATATCTAAATCCTGATTCCCATGAAAAACTAAACCATATATTTACAACTTTTCCAACTAAATAACGATCAGGAACGAACCCCCAATATCTACTATCTTTCGAATGATCCCTATTATCACCCATTACAAAATAACTACTTTCAGGAACAACCCATTCACCGTAATCAAAACCATTTTGAATAAAGAAAGATTCCATTGAGCGTACTGTACTATCGTGCATTATTTTATGTTTAACACCAAATAAATTTTCAACTGATATTATCCCATATTCACTAGGAAAATCTTTATTAAACTCAGTATACAACTGCTTACCATCAATTTCATTTGCTATTAATTGTATTTCGTTGTCATTTTTTCTTTTTATAAATAGTTTATCTCGTGATACCAATATAGTATCACCAGGTACACCTATTACTCTTTTTACATAATCTATTGTAGGTTCTTTTGGATATTTAAAAACTACAACATCTCCTCTTTCTGGTTTATCTTTTTCAATAATAACTTCATTAGTAAAAGGGTTTCTTATTCCATACTTAAACTTTTCAACTAAAATAAAATCCCCCCTAAGTAATGTAGGCATCATAGAAGCTGAAGGAATTCTAAATGGTTCAAATGCAAAAGCTCTTACTAAAAAAACTATCAAAAGCACTGGAAAACAACTAGAAATAGAACCTAATATTCCTGATAATTCTAAAATTTCATTTTTTTCTTTTCTAGTTAAAGGAACAAGAGATTCTTTTTCTTTCTGTATTAAAAATTGTTTTCTTTTTGGTCTTAATATAAACAAATCCACAAACCAGATGGCTCCAGAAACCAAAGTAAAAACAACAAGAATTAACGTAACAGTATTCATTTATATTTACTCACTTCCTACCTTTAAAATAGCCAAAAATGCTTCTTGTGGTACTTGAACCTTACCTAGAGATTTCATTCGCTTCTTACCTTCTTTTTGTTTTTCCAACAATTTTCTTTTACGGGTTATATCCCCACCATAGCATTTTGCCAAAACATCTTTTCTTAAAGCTTTTACTGTACTTCTAGCTATTATTTGATTACCAATAGCAGCTTGTATAGCTATATCAAACATTTGTCTTGGAATCAACTCTTTCATTTTTTCAACTAAAAGACGCCCTTTATTCATTGCGTTATCTTTATGAGTTATTACTGCCAAAGCATCAACACGTTCGTTACTAATAAGTATATCCATTCTTACCATATTAGCTGGCGTGAAATTTTTAAAACTATAGTCTAAGGAAGCATACCCTCTAGATGTTGATTTCAATCTATCAAAAAAATCTAAAACTACTTCAGCCATTGGTATTTCATAAGTTATTGCAACTTGTCCGCTATGATATACCATATTTGTCTGTATACCACGCTTTTCTTGACACAATTTCATAATATTACCAACATACTCATTTGGTGTAAGAATATGACACTCAGCTATCGGCTCTCTTATTTGTGATATATTAGAAGTAGGTGGTAATGCTGCTGGAGAATCTATGTGAATAACTTCACCATTTGTTAACTCTATTTCATAAACAACAGTAGGAGCTGTTGTTATTAAATCAAGATTATACTCTCGCTCCAAGCGTTCTTGTATAATCTCCATATGCAACATACCAAGGAAACCACACCTAAATCCAAACCCCAATGCTTTTGAATTTTCAGGTTCAAAGAATAAAGAAGCATCATTTAATGACAATTTATCTAGAGCTTCTCTAAAAGCATCATAATCATCAGTAGATATAGGGAATAAACCTGCAAACACTTGCGGTTTTACTTTTTTAAAACCCGGTAATGGCTTCGTCACACCATCCTTAGCGTTAGTTAAGGTATCTCCTACAGGTGCTCCATGAATCGTTTTTATTCCACAAACAACCCAACCAACTTCCCCACATGATAGACACTCTCTATCAACTCTCTTTGGTGTTGATACACCTAATCTATCAACCCCCCAGGAAACACCTGTGCTCATAACCTTTATTTTATCACCTTTGCGCAAAACACCTTGTTTCACACGAACAAGTGATACCACACCTAAATAATCATCAAACCATGAGTCAATAATTAAGGCTTCTAAAGGACCATTAGGATCTCCTGTTGGAGCGGGTATTTTTTTAATTATTTCTTCTAATACTAAATCAACCCCTAATCCTGTTTTTGCAGAACAACAGATGGCATCTGTTGCATCAATACCTACAATATCTTCTATTTCTTGTGCAACTCTTTCAGGATCTGCAGCTGGTAAGTCAATTTTATTTAAAACAGGAAGCACTTCTAAATTTAAATCTATAGCTTGATAACAATTAGCTAATGTTTGAGCCTCAACTCCTTGACCTGCATCTACAACAAGCAAAGCTCCTTCGCAAGCTGCCAAAGATCTAGATACCTCATACGAAAAATCTACATGACCTGGAGTATCAATAAAATTCAATTCGTAACTTTCACCATTTTTTGCCTTATAATTTAAAGTTACAGACTGGGCTTTAATAGTTATACCTCTTTCTCTTTCTATATCCATGGAATCAAGAACTTGTTCTTGCATTTCTCTATCCGACAATCCACCACACATCTGTATTAAACGATCTGATAAGGTTGATTTACCATGGTCTATATGGGCAATAATGGAAAAATTTCTAATATTATTCATAAAATACTTCTAAAACAATGCAATTACTACAATTTTATAGATTATAACAAATATAATATCACTTTGCTTTATTACATGAATTTTGAATAGGTAATATTCCTAGAATTCTCGGTTTCCAAATTGTTTTTATACAAATTCTTGCTGTCAACACCGATACAATAACACCTATAAACAAACCCACAAAGCAACCTATTATACTCGCGAAATTCTTATTTACTACTATAAAATCTAAAAATAGAAAACCTAAAATAGCGCCTATTATTAAAAATAGTAACGGTAACATATAGGATATAATAATACTTAATATTATTGATTTTGTTGGAAAACCGATTCTAACAATTTGACCTAATTTAGCACCTAATAAATTTTCTAGTACTAAATCTTTTCTTTTGCTTTCTAATTTACTATCAAAAATATTTGAACTACACTCTTCAGTTTTGGATTGGCAAGAACCACATAAGCCCTTTGTTCCAATAGAACACTCAACGTATCCATTATCCATGTTTTTAGTTACTACAGCTAGTGTTTCGTACATATTCATTTTCATTTATTCTCATATCTTTAATTAAAGTCATAAGTATTATTTTATCATTATTATATAACCTTTCTACCTAATCCTTCTTCAACACCATTGGTTGTTTCTTCTTATTTTATAATTGATATGATGTAACCAATATTTTTCAATGAACTTTTTATATACATAGTTTGTATAATAACTAATCACGGAATATAACACTCACTATATTGTTACTTACATCTCAGAGAATAAATGAAAGCAACAATATATTAAAAAGTACTTTATATTTTTGAAATTGTTTCTTTTTATCGAAATAACCTTACCTATTTTCAGATATTATTCTTTTATCAGATTCAGGTTCAACATTAATTGCATCAGAAACTAAAACATCATGCTTTTGTTTTTCTATTTCTGCGTTTTTTTCTGTTTCTGCTTCATTTGGCATGTCAACAGTTTCTTTTCTTATATTATTCATCATATAAGACATGTGATTATTCACATTACCTTCATAGTTTTCTTTAATCACATTGGTTACAGGTTTTACCTGTAAATTATTAGATGAAAAAGCAACATCTTGATTATTTAATTCTGGTAAATATGATTCCTGAATGTAATACTGAACACCAAAAACACTTACACAAGCAACAGTTGCAGCTATGGCAATTTGAGAGATGTTATGAAAATACGAAAAACGCTTTTTCTTGTTTATAATAAATTCTTTACCTGTAACAACAACATCATCATTTGCAGATTTATTAGGTGTTTCCTCATTGGAAATTTGTTTCATTACCTTGTCTGAAAAACTATCCATACCCTCAAAAAACTGCTCTTCTCGAAGTACTGCTCTTATTTTTGCATAGTTACTCAACTTTAATAAGCAACTTTCATCTTGAACCATCTTTTTAATTTCATCATCTGATAAATTTTCATTATCAAGAAAAGATGAAACAATTTGATTTTTGCGTTCATTAGTCATATTAAAATCCTCAAATTTTAAGCAAATTAATTACTTAGCAATTTACTTTCAATAATTTCTCGAGCTCTAAATATCCTTGAACGAATTGTTCCCACAGGACAATTCATTATTTTAGCAATATCTTCGTATGATAAATTCTCTATTTCCCTCAAAATAATTGCTTGTCTTAATTCACTTGGCAAGTCATTTAGAGTTTTTTTGATTAGTTTATGAACATCATTCTTAATCAAAATACCTTCAGGACTTGTTATATCGTGTAGTTTTTCTGAACCTGCATATGAATCAATATCTGGAGTATCTATATCAATAGTGTTATACTTTTTATTACTACTATTTGAAATATAGTTCATAGCTGTGTTCATTGTAATTCGGTACAACCAAGTAAAAAATGAACTTTCCCCCCTAAATTCTGCAAGAGCTTTATATGCTTTTATAAATGCTTCTTGAGCTATATCTTGAGCATCAGCAGGTTCTGAAACATACTTATAGGCAATTGACACTACCTTATACTGATACTTTTTAACTAAAAAATTAAATGCTTGCTTATCACCTTGCTGAACAAGCCTAATTAATTTTAAATCGGATTCATTATCACTCATTAAATATGGTTCCTAATAAAAGAGCCATGCTCTATATATGACATTTTTCTTACATAAAAGTTCAATTATTTTTTGAATTTAATTTTACCATAAACTAATATATCATAGATGATTTTATGAAAGATAATCTTAGTGATATAATAATTATGTCTTTTTAAACCGAGGTTGTTATGAACACCACTATAAATTGTGTTATTTCTTTTATTATTTGCTGTATTATTAATGGTTATCTTTTTAATTTTTTTAATATTGAAATGGAGCATTATATAAGTTTTGCTAATCCGCATAACATATACTGCCTTATATTGATAACAACCTTAATATCCTTTGGTTTTCTCAAAGTTATATACAATAAAAATATTATTGTTCCCCAAAATATAAATATCTTAGCAACGGCCACTTTTTTACCGCTTATAAACTCAATTTACCACTCTTATACAACTGAAAATTTTAGCTATACTTTTCCCTACCTTTGCACTATAGGTCTTTTATTGTACTTAACTTTATTCCAATTTAGGTTATATAAAAATACTATACTGCTTTCTATGACAATAGCTAATATAGGTTTATTTATATTCATATCTTTTAAAGATTACTGTCAATTATATTTATCCATAACTAGCGATTCCATATTTACTAGTTATATATTAGGAATTGGTACATATGCCATTTTATCTTCTATATTTGTACTAAATTTCTTAAAAACAGAGTTAAAACAACAAAAAAATTTGTTTTTTATCTTAAAAATCCTTACTTTTTTAACCTTATCCACAGCTATTTATAATATAAATAATACATATTTAAGTTGTTTATTTTTTATTTCATTTATTATCTATTTAGCTTCTTTAAACTTAGAATCAATACTTAAAAATAAGAAATTATCATCAACTTACTCTATACTGTTACTTATATTATTGTCACTTTTTTTATATTACATATTTTATATAAATATTGATTTAAAAAACCTTTTGAATAAAACAATACTTGCAAATATAGAACATTTTTCAGCTATTATTAATCTTATATTTTGCGATATATACAACTTTATTTTTGGTTATGGTTATGGCACTTTTTCTGCAAACATTGCTAAATATTTTTCACTAGAAACTGATGCTATCCCTAAATCATTAAATGATGGAAATCTATTTATAAAGATATTATTAGAACAAGGACTTATCGGAATAATATCGGTTTTCCTATACATGATATTTATTATAAAATCTGTGTTTAATAACAACTATTCAGTTTCTATGAAATTGAAAAATATTTCAACAATAATCCCTATTTTTATTTCTTCAATAATCTTACAAGAATTTTTTAATACTTTTTTAATGATTTTTTTAATTATTACTGTACAATTTATTTTTACTAGTGAAAATTTAAAATCGATTATTAACCGAAAAAAATCAACATTTTTAGAAAAATCATGTATCACTATTATTTTTTCAATGACACTTATTTTTTCCTTAAATGGTTTAACTTCATTAAAACAAATAGAAAACGATATAGATAAAAATAATAATCCAAATGATATTCAATCACCATTGTATAAAACATGGCCTAGGTATAATGATTTTTATGAACATCTTACAATTAATGCAGGTAAAAAAACATTAAATTTAGGTATTGATTTAATTTCACTAGAAGCTCTTTTGAATTTACATAATGTTTCTACATATAGTACCAATACTCAAGTGTATGAATATATAGAACAAATAAGTAATAAACTAAAAACAAATAATAATGTAAAAAAGGTTGTTGATCGCGATTATGAAAAAGATGAATTAAATGCTCACAAAATTATTTTATTCTTAAAAGAATATAATAAACAACAACTTGATTTACGTAACATACTAGGAAATAAGTGTAAATGAATACAGAAATGAATAACACACACACACCTATTATTACAAAAATGTCCAACTCAGCAATATTACCGACACCTTTTGGAATTTTTAATATAGTTGCTTTTAAAGATTCCGACGAAAAAGAGCATGCGGCAATATATATGGGTGATCTTAAACTAAATAGTCCAATTTTAGCGAGAATACATTCAGAATGTCTAACAGGAGATACGTTATTCAGTTTAAAATGCGACTGCGGTTTTCAACTTGAATCTGCTTTAAAACATATATCTGATGAAAAAAGAGGTATTTTACTTTATGTTAGACAAGAAGGTAGAGGTATAGGTTTATTTAATAAAATTGAAGCTTATCATCTTCAAGATCAAGGTCTAGACACTGTTGATGCTAATATTCATCTAGGTTTACCAGCTGATGACAGAAAATATCAAATTTGTGCTCAAATGTTTAAAATGCTAGGAATTCAATCAATTAAACTATTGACAAACAATCCTGATAAAATTTCTTCCATACAACAATATGGTATAAAAATTACAGAAAGAGTACCACTAGAGGAAGGTAGAAATAAGTTTAATACCAAGTATCTTGATACTAAAGAATACAGAATGGGACATTTATTTTCATATCATAAAAAATAATAGGATACAAACATGAATAAAGAATCTTTAGAACATAATTGTGATGTTCTTATTATTGGCAGCGGAGCTGCAGGTCTTACTTTAGCTTTAGGAATTGCAAGTAAAGCTAAAGTTATAGTTCTATCAAAGTCTCATATAAGTGCTGGTTCTACAAATTATGCACAGGGAGGTATTGCAGGTGTATACAACACGGCAGATGATAATGACTCCATAGCAGAACATATAAGGGATACGGAAATTGCAGGTGCAGGAATATGCGATCATAGTGCCGTTGAATTTACCGTAAAAAATGCCCATGACAGTATAGAATGGTTAATTAAACAAGGTGTTCCTTTTGATAAAAAAGAAGATGAAATCAATGAACAACAATCTCCTTATCATCTTCATAGAGAAGGGGGACATTCTCATAGAAGAATATTTCACTCAGCAGATCATACAGGTCATACAATTCAAGAAACTCTTGACCAATGTGTAATTAATAACCCTAATATAACAATACTTGACAACTATAACGCCATAGATTTAGTTACTACTAAAAAACTAGGTCTTGCAGGAAATAGAGTAATTGGAGCCTATGTTTACAATAGAAATAAGCATACTGTTGAATCCATAAAAGCCAAATTTGTTGCATTATGTACTGGTGGTGCTTCAAAAGTCTACCAATATACTTGCAATCCCGAAGTAAGTTCAGGTGATGGTATCGCAATCGCTTGGAGAGCTGGTTGTAGAGTTGCAAATATGGAATTTAATCAATTTCATCCAACAACATTATACAATCCTAATGACCGCAACTTTTTATTAACCGAAGCTTTAAGAGGCGAAGGAGCTCTATTAAAGAGACCTGATGGAACAAGATTCATGCCTGAATATGATGAAAGAGCAGAACTTGCACCAAGAGATATAGTAGCTCGTGCAATAGACCATGAAATTAAAAAATTAGGTGTTGATTGCATGTACCTTGATATAAGCCATAAATCACCAGATTTTATTACAAAACATTTTCCAACTATCTATGAAAGATGTTTAAAAGCAGGTATTGATATAACAAAGGAAGCTATCCCAGTAGTTCCTGCAGCTCATTTCACTTGTGGTGGAATAATGATAGACTGCCGTGGTAGGACAGATATAGAATCACTATATGCAATAGGTGAAGTATCTTATACAGGTCTTCATGGTGCTAATAGATTAGCATCTAATTCTCTTCTTGAATGTGTTGTTTATGGACATGCCGCCGCAAAAGATATTTTAGCTAGATTACCTATAGCAATTGAAAATCCAGATTTTCCTAAATGGGACGAAAGTAAAGTAACTGATGCAGATGAAGAAGTTATAATACAACATAATTGGAGAGAATTACGCCTTACAATGTGGGATTATGTCGGAATTGTAAGAACTGATAAACGTCTAGAAAGAGCTATGCATCGCTTAAAATTACTTAAAAATGAAGTAAATGAATTCTATTCAAATTTCAGAGTATCAAGTAATTTATTAGAATTAAGAAATCTTTTACAAGTTGCAGAACTCATAATTTTATGTGCAAGTAAAAGAAAAAATTCAATTGGTCTACATTACAATATTGACCACTTAAATCCTCCGAAAGATAATAAACCAACAATACTTTCTCCTTTTGAAGATTTTATAAATTAAATTAACTCTATACTAATTAAATTATTTAAAAAAGAGTGTCAATAATATATAACACTCTTTTTTACTTGAATTAAAACTCAACGTTAACTTTTCTTCATAAACTAATTAACAACTAAAACTTTTTTATTGTTATTTTCTATAATTTCCAACGGCACATTATAAATATTTGTTAACAATTCAGTAGTTACATCACTTGGTTTTACTAAATTAAGTTTTCTGTTCTTTAAAAAATATATTACTTGATCATTATTACTTAAATTTAATATAAAATTCGGGTCATGAGTTATGATAATTACCCCTTTATTTAATTCTGTCGCTATCTTTTTTACTATGGCGTACACTTTTTTAGAATTGTATAAATCAAGACTTGATTCTACTTCGTCTATTGCTACAAAGGCAGAATTTTGATACAGAGCTCTCGCAAAATTTACCAAAGATTTTTCACCTCCTGATAAAAAAGATATTTTTTTATCTAATAAATGAGAAATTTCCAATAAATCTACTATTTTTTTTAAATATTCTTCATCTCTATGGTATTGTGCTAATTCTATGATTTCAGATACAAATAAATCTTGTGATATTTCAAAAAACTGAGGAACATATGCAAAAATATTTAACCCTTTTTTATATTCTAAAACTTGGTTTGTTTCTGTTTTACATACTATATTTGTTTTAAATGATTTATTGTCTAATCCTAATACCGACCTTAAAAAAGTAGTTTTACCAATTCCATTAGGTCCTATAATGGAAGATATTTGACCTCTTGTTAATGAAATTTTTTCTTGATAGTTTTGAATAGAAACGTCTATTTTCTTGATTTCATTAACTCTATCATAACTGTTATATAAAAATTTACTTAACAACATACTTCCTTTTTGAATACTGAGTAAATAATATTAGTATAAAAAATGGGATACCTAAAAATCCTACAAGAACTCCTACAGGACACTCAACAATAAAAATTCTCGAAAAAGTATCGCATATATTTAAAAAAAGAGCTCCCATAATAAAACAGGGTATAATTAAATATTTATCACTAGAATTATAGATTAGATGTATTAAATTCGGAATAATGATAGATACCCAAGGAATTACCCCACATATTACTACTGTTGTAGAATTAATGAGAGTTGATAAAACTAAAAAAAAACAAATAACAAGCTTTATGGGAAAACCTTGAATTTTTAATAAATCATATGATATTGCTAAATATTGTAATAAAAATCTAAATATATACAAAATAACAGAGGGTATAAAACCAAATATTAAAAAAATATATAAATCATTAATTTCAATATTTGAAAATCCACCTTTTAAGAAATATGAAATGCCTCGGTATAGTGAATTATCAGGTATTAAAAAACTCAAAAAAGACAATATAGACGATAAAAAAGAAGTAAGTAATATCCCTATTACTATCAACATGATAATGTAATTATATTGACTTCTAAAAAGTCCCGCTATAAAAACAGATATAGCTATTACTATAACTGAAAATGATAATGAAACCAAAGGTATAAAATATGAGTTAAAACCTAATATCAACCCAAGAACTATACCACATACAGCCCCTACTGAACCAGCTAAAATATCTGGTGATACCAATCTATTTTGAAAAACTGATTGATATATCAGACCCGATATAGCAAGTGTTCCACCTACAAAACAACATAATATAACTCTAAGAAATCGTACTGAAAAAAATAAATCTATGTAATAATCATAACTGTCATTGTTATCATAAAATATAATATTGAATAAATTTAATTCACTCTCTCCTATATTCAATGAAAAAACCAAAGAAATTAATAACAATATCGCTAAAAAAATAGTTTTATTAACTTCCTTGGTTTCTATTTTTATCATACTACATTAATTACTAATCATCTGTTTCTTCTATTGCTTCAAAAGGACATTCAGCTTGACATGAACCACAATCTGCACAAAGATCTACATCTATAATACACTTATTGTCTTCATCATCCTTTCTAATTGCACCACAAGGGCAACAATCTAAACAATTTTCACAACCAGTACACTTTTCAAGATTAATCTTAAACATAAAATAACCTTTTAAATAAAAAATTGATTACACAATATTATACTATTTAATAAAAATTTCAACACAGTATTATAAAAACTAAGTTCTACAATTATTTTTATTGTAAGAGTTCTATTTAGCGATGTAAATCATGCAAAACTAGGAAACTTTGAAAAATTCACAAAATCCCGTAGGTATGACATTATGTGATCACCAATTAAAAATTGTTTCACCTGAATAATATTGTTCTTTAATAAGACAAACTCAAGCAATTTCATAAATGGTAAGAAATACATCTGATAAAAAAGCTCCTGTATATAAAACAAAAACTTGTTTTCGATATCCTCGAAAACAAGTACAAAATGTTTTTTACAAAAATATAGTAGATTATTCAAAAACTATATTTGAGAACTCATCTGAATCTTTTACGCCACCTGCAAGTTTTATCATCAATCTTACTTCATTTTCTGAGTCTGCATAATGTAATGCATCATGGTAACTAATAATTCCTTGCTGATACAATTTAAATAAAGATTTATCAAATGTAATCATACCAGCTTCTTCTGACTTCAACATAATTTCTTTTAATTTGTACAATTCATTCTTCTGTAAAGCATCAGCTACGGTTGGAGTATTAACCAATATATCGAATGCAGCACGTCTACCACCAGAGGTGGTTTCTATCAACTGCTGAGCAATAATAGCTTTCAAATTTACAGACAAGTCAAAAAGCATCTGGCGTTGACTGCTTTCAGGAACTAAGTGCATAATACGGTCAATTGCTTGGTTAGCATTATTAGCATGAAGTGTTGCTAATACTAAGTGACCAGTTTCAGCAAAACTCAATGCAAATTCCATTGTTTCCCTTGAACGAATTTCCCCGATCAATATAACATCTGGAGCTTGACGCAAAGCTGATTTCAATGCAGCATCAAAACTCTCAGTATCAGTACCAACTTCACGCTGAGTTACAATTGAACGCTGATGATGATGAACATATTCTATCGGGTCCTCAATTGTTAATATATGTCCGTCAGAACACATATTTCTGTGACCTATCATCGCTGCCTGAGTTGTAGATTTACCTGCACCAGTCGCACCCACAAAAAGTAAAAGACCTCTATCTTCCATTACCCATTTTGTAAATGAAGGAGGTAATGATAATTCTTCAGGTGTCGGAATTTTTTCTACAATTCTACGAAATACAACACCAGGATTATTTAATTGCCAAAAACAACTAACACGATATCTTCCAATACCAGGTCTATAAATTGCGAAGTTTGCTTCAAGTTCCTCATTGTATTGTTTCCATAACTCTGGTCTATCTTCCATAGTTTCTTTTACAAAACAAAAAACTTGATCATAGGTCAATTTTCCAGGTTCAATAGGAGTTAAGTGACCATCTAACTTTACAGCAGGCTCTAAATCTACAGTTAAAAATAAATCTGAAGCCTTATTATCATTCATAAACTGTAAATATTTATCAATATTTAATTCTTTACTAATCATATAATACGCCTACTTAACCTATAATTGTATTCGGATCTTTTGCTTTTGACTTAGCTTCTGCAACACTAATAATACCTCTGCTTACCAAAGACTTTAAGTCAGAATCCAAAGTTTTCATACCATGGCTTGCACCAGTCTGAATAATAGAATACATCTGTGCAATCTTATCTTCTCTAATTAAGTTTCTAATAGCAGGAATACCAATCATTATTTCATGAGCTGCTACACGACCACCACCATTTCTCTTTAACAATGTTTGTGATATTACAGCTCTTAAAGATTCAGACAACATAGAACGAACCATGTCTTTTTCAGCACCTGGGAATACGTCGATAACACGGTCAATTGTTTTAGCTGCTGAGTTTGTATGTAGTGTACCAAAAACCAAGTGACCAGTTTCTGCTGCTGTTAAGGCTAATCTTATTGTTTCTAAGTCTCTCAATTCACCTACTAGAATTATATCAGGGTCTTCACGCAATGCAGAACGCAATGCATTACTGAATGATAGTGTATCCCTATGAACTTCACGTTGGTTCACTAAACAGTTTTTATTTTTATGCACAAATTCTATAGGATCTTCGATTGTCAAAATATGGCTATGCTGAGTTTCATTTACATAGTCAACCATTGCGGCTAATGTAGTAGATTTACCTGAACCTGTAGGTCCTGTTACAAGAACCAAACCTCTTGGATAACTTGCAATATCTTTAAACACTGGAGGACATGCTAAATCTTCCAACGTTAAAACTTTTGATGGAATAGTACGGAATACAACACCCATACCTCTGTCTTGATTGAACACATTCACACGAAAACGTGCTAAACCAGGAACTTCAAATGAGAAATCGCACTCAAGATTTTCTTCAAATTCCTTTCTTTGATAGTCATTCATGATATCATAAACAAGATTATGAATAGTACTCTTGTCTAAAGGTTCCATATCATGAATATCCATTGTCAACTTATCAGTAACTTTCAACTTTCTCATGTCGCCATCTACACGAATCATCGGTGTAACACCTGCAGAAAGATGCAAATCTGATGCATTATTCTTTACACCGTAGTTAAGTAAATCTAGAATATCCATATTCAACAATTCCCTTTTAATTTTTTAATACACGTGTTAAATATGACAAAGATACAAGAAAATATTAAGAATATACAAGAACAAATTGCTAAATTAGCAATTTTATTTCACAGAGATCAAAATTCTATAAATTTATTAGCTGTAAGCAAAACAAAACCTATCGAATATATAAAAGAAGCTTACGATTATGGCCAAAAAAAATTTGCAGAATCTTATATCCAGGAAGCTGTAGAAAAAATCAATTATTTTAAATCAAAAAATATCAATGATATTGAGTGGCATTTCATTGGACCTATTCAATCAAATAAAACCAATCTTATTGCAAAAAATTTCGACGTAGTTCAAAGTGTTGACCGCCTAAAAATTGCCAAAAGACTAGAAGAACAAAGGCCATCAGATATGGCGCCCTTAAAAGTTTTGATAGAAGTAAATATTAGCAACGAAACACAAAAATCTGGAACATCTTTTGATGAATTGCCTGAACTGATTGATTTTATAAAAAAAGCTAAAAATTTACAATTAACAGGATTTATGGGTATTGCAACCAATACGAATGATAAACTTATAATTAAAAATGAATTTTATTCATTGAAAAAGATTTTTGATAATGAAAAAATGATAAATAGCAATATAACAACTCTTTCTATGGGAATGACTAATGACATTTCAGAAGCAATTGAATGCGGAAGTACCATGGTAAGAATCGGAACAGCCATATTTGGTGCTCGAAATTATAATCGTTAATCCATATTTTTAATTAAATACCGAGGTTTTTATGAATTTTAATAAAAAAATAACATTTATTGGTGGGGGAAATATGGCTCAATGCCTTATAGGGGGCCTTTTCAACAAAAAATACGATATGAATTTACTTACTGTTTCAACACCACATATTGAAAAAGTAAATCAGCTAATGAATACTTTTAAAATAAATGGTACAACTTCAAATGCTGACGCGTCTAATAATTCAGATATCATTGTACTTGCTATAAAACCACAAGTCGTAAAAGACGCTTTAGAAAACATTTCAAATTCTGTGGATTTCTCTAATAAACTTATCATATCAATTATGGCAGGTGTTACTATTGAAAGAATAAAACAACTTCTACCAGGTGCCGAAAAAATAGTAAGAGTTATGCCAAATACTCCAGCTTTAATTGAACTTGGCATGTCTGGAATTTATTTTAGTAACGAATGTGATGTAGATGATATTTCAATTACTAAATTTATTTTTGAAAACTGTGGAAAAATAACTATTGTTAATGAAGAAAATAAAATTGATGAAATCACCGCTATTTCAGGAAGTGCACCAGCATACTTCTTCATGTTTATGGAATGTTTAATAAATAAAGCAATATCATATGGTTTTTCAGAAGATGAAGCTAAGAATATCATAACTCAAGTAGCTTTAGGTTCAACTCAAATGGTCATAAAAAATAACGATAAAACTATAAGTGAACTGAGAAATGCTGTTACTTCAAAAGGGGGTACAACCTATGAAGCTCTTAAAGTTTTTGAAAATAGAGAATTATCTTCTATTGTGGATGAAGCTCTTGATGCTTGCAAAAACAGAGCAAAAGAATTATCTAAATTATTCTAAATAGTCTTAATTTTCAAGGAACTTCGCGCATATGTGTGAGTAAAAGAAAAGACTCTTAGATAATTTACCGTTATTTACCCTATAAATATTTTACAGAATATTACGTCCTTTTAAAACGCCACAAAAAAGGGACAAATTAGAAATTTTATGCAAATAAGGCTTACAATGGTAAAATTAATAGAACTGTAAGCCCTTTATTTTTTCAATTCCAAATTGAACTCAAAAAAAAAAAAAAAAAAAAAAAAAAAAAAAAAAAAAAAAAAAAAAAAAGGTTTT
>JBJFGR010000059.1:0-13802 GCA_051892875.1 Succinivibrionaceae bacterium | reverse complement strand
CTTAGGAGGAATGCAGATAATTTCTTGGATGCGTTCCTCATCTAAAAATACCTAAGTCTGTCTATCCTTTTTTGTTTTTTCTCAACTACAAAAATACAGAATTGAAATGTTTTTTTCAATTTTTAGTCTTAAAAGAACGCAAAGATCTGTGAAAGATCTTTAGGGTAAAACCACTAAGAGTCTTCACGTCTTACCCACACATATGCACGATGACTCTTTTAAAATATTATTATCTCAAAATCATGCCAAAAATAGCTAATTAAAAAAAATCAGAGTATTTTGCATGATTTACGTTGATAAATAGACCGCTTACCTTATACTCTCAATTTGAACCCACAACTATGCACGAAGAGCCAAAATAAATTATATTTAAAAGGCTAGGAATAAAAAGAGAATTATTGACTTTTAATAATTTGTTTAATAAAGTATGAAGCATAATTTTTTAACATTATTGGTTATGGTAGGAATATGTTCTTATTAATAAATCATAAAATTAATATTAAATCAGAAATAGTTATTATTTTAGTTTGCTTTGCTCTTGCATTTATTTACACATTCTGTTTAAATATTCCCTATAAATTTTTAGTATCATCATTTTTTATTCTATATCTTTCTAGATTCAACCGAATTTTAACTTATGTTGCATTTTTTTTATTTGCAATTATTAGTTTTATATTTCCAATAACATTGAATTTCGGAGTACCTACAAAATCACATTTCATTAATATGTTTAATTCTAATATAGAAGAAAGCTTAGAATTTATTGGATTGATATTTTCATTTGATTCGATTTGTATCATTTTAACAACAATTTCTCTGTTATTTGTATATACCAAAATGTGTTGTAAACAAAAGGACTTTAAAAAATCTCCTCAAAAGATGAAAAATTTTCGGGGGATATTTATTATAGCTTTGGTTATCTTTATTAGTATAAGATGTTATCCAACTAAATTATTTTTAGATTTTGTAACTTTATCAAAGTATGCATTAAACGATCTAGATGATTTTAATAGAGCAGTAAATAAACCAACAGATATTGAAATACTAAAGAATGATAAAAAAATTAAAAATGTAGTGGTAATTATAGGGGAAAGCGTTGAAACAGATTACTTATCAGTAATGGGGTATATTCATCCAACAACACCTAATCTTGATAAATTGAATGGACATTTTTACAAAAATAATATTTCTGTCTCATCTTATACAATTGTATCCCTAATGCCTACATTAACATACAGTCCAGATAAGTTAACATACCAACTCAATAATAATATTGTTAATTTGGCAAACAAAGCAGGTTTTTCAACATACTTTTTTTCATTAGAAGGTGATGGAGAAAAGGAACTATTAAATGATTATTTTTCAAGCATATCTAAATACAATAAATATAAATTACCAAAAGCAAAATCAGTGGATTTAACTAATAAATCACAAGATGGAAATATTAAATGGCAACTTTTGCAGAACAGAAATGATGATTTTAAATTGCTTTCTTTATTTAATTTTTCAATTTCCGATCAAGAAGAATATAGAATGATATTCTTGCATATGAAAGGACATCATCCTAATGTATGTCATAGACTACATAGTTATTCCAATATTTTTAAGGATATAAAGCATGTTATTCCTAACAATTCACCTGATGAACTTAATTGTTACCTATCAGTAACGCATAAACTTGATTATTTTATTGCTCATATTAATAATAAACTTATAGAACTTGGAGAACCATATTATTTATTTTATATATCAGATCATGGTCTTTTGTTTGATCTAGAATCCAAGTTACGTACATTTATTCATCATGGTCATTCACATAAATCAAACTTTAGAGCACCTCTAATAGTGTTAAGTTCTGAAATAAAAACACATGAAGTAATTTCTGACTATATTTACAGCTACGATTTTATAAGTAATTTTATAAATTATTTGAATATAGATACAAATATTATAAAAGCAAAAGGTATAAATGAATTGAGAAAAGCAACACCTAAAGATATAGATATCTATGTAAATGGCAAATTAATGAAATACTCAGAAATGAAAGATTTTAAAATTTATTACTAAGAGTGAACACGTTTGTGTGTAAACTCCATCTAGACTCCTGTGATAGGGGAACTATAAAAGCTTAGTTATCCTATCACATGTTTCTTCTAAAATCGATAATTGATTTAATACTTATGCATAACAACCATTAATTAGTATTAATAGCTTAATAAAATTAAATTAAAATCACATTTTTGAAAAATTAAATTGTTAGATCTTGTTTTTTTTGATTTTACTTGTTTTTTATTTTATAAATAGTGTTTATGATATGTAAGAATAGTATATTTTTAAAACTATTTAATTATAAGAGAGTTTAGGTATATACAAAAGTTCATTTGCTTTGGTTGTATCGTTTAATATAGGCTTAAGGGTTTGTAGTCTATGAAAAAGAACAAAATTTCAGCGATTTGTATTAAAGTTGTAGATTCATTTAGTAAGACATCTATATCAAAGGTATTAAAGTTACCGTATACATTGATGAATAAATCTGTGATATATGGTGTATACTGTGGTTTTGGTTTTTTAATAATTTTGATATTGATAGTGTCAGGTATTGGTTTCGGAAATATGAATTCTTTGAACAATACTGTTATTCATATTACTGATGACACTCTTCCATTATTAAACCAAGCTCAATTAATAGAAATAAACATGTTAAAGTGTCAAAATCGTTTAAATAATCTTCTAAATCAGAAAAATGAAGATGAATTGACACAAGCTATTCAATATTTTGAAAAAGATAAAGCAAATTTTAAAAAGAGCTTAGAATTTTTTATTGAATTAACATCAAGTATTCAGGATCAAAAACTAGATTTAAATATTAATAGCCTATCATTAAGTAGTAAAGAGTATCTTGATATTATTGAAACTCTTCCTCCATCTAAGATTGCATTATTAAAGTTGCAAAAAAATTCTGCAAAAAAGAAGGCTGAGTTTTTGACTTGGATTAATTTGTTTCATCAAGAAGAATCTAATTACAAAAGTACCCAATTTGATGATTTTATTTTAAATGTGTTCTTAAATTTAACTACTTATCAGGTTACAATTGAATCAAAGGCACTAGATTTATTAAATCATACAGATGTTGGTGAAATAGAAAAGAGATTAGAATTTGTAAAAGAAAAATATCCTCAATATGATGAATTTTATAAGAGTTTGTTAGCTGAAGATCCTAGTTTTGAAAATAATTATGGAAGCTATTTTACCCAATTTAAATATGAATTATTGGATGAAAAAGGTGCTCTTCACACTTATGCATCTTCTATAAGGTCTCAAGATAAATTAGAAGGAAAAGCAGTTGAAGCTTCATTAAAGATTTTTGATATTCAAAAGTTTATTGAAAATATGCAAAATGTGGCAAATTCTCAGATGGAGAATTCTAAGCAACTTTCTAAATCAACATTTGGTTCTGCTGTATTAATTGGCGTGGTTGCATTGTTCTTATCATTATTATTGTCAGCTATAATGGTCTATGTTTTATCATCTAGCATAAAAAAACCTATGTTAAAAATTATTGAAGGTTTAAAGAAGGTAGCAAATGGTAATATGGCTGATAAAGTTGTTGTATCTGAAAAAAATGAATTTGGAATTTTAGCTAATTACCTCAATGAATTGACAAATAAAGTTGGTTCTGTGTTAAAAGATATTACTGATATTTCAAAGATGGTTAAGGTTGCGTCAGCTTCTAATAAGAGTGTGATTGAAGCTTCTTTATCATCAATTGACGAACAAAGAAAGGAAACTACAAATGTAGCATCATCAATGACTGAAATGTTAGATACTGTGAACCAAGTTGCTGAAGCCACAGTAAATACTTTATCAGAAGTAAAAGGAGTGGAAATTAAAGCAGCACATTCACAGGAAATTATGCGAGATACCATAAATAAAACTGATGATTTAGCGATAAAAATAAATGCCACAACTGAAGTAATTCAGCAAGTAAGTCATTTAAGTGACAATATTGGAAAAATTATTAATGTTATTAAAGGTGTTGCTGAAAAAACTAACTTATTAGCATTGAATGCTGCAATTGAAGCAGCTAGAGCTGGTGAACATGGCAGAGGTTTCGCAGTTGTTGCAGATGAAGTAAGAACTTTAGCAAATACAAGTTCCGAAAGTGCAAACGAAATTAGAAAAATGATTTCGGATTTGCAGGCGTCTGTTAAATGTGCTGTAGAATCATCTAATAGTTGTTTATTGGAAATGCAGAATACTAAGAATAATTCGACAATGGCTAGTGATGCAATTGATAATATCAAAGAGTCTATTAATAAGATAACTACAATGGCTACAATGATAGCATCTATTGCTCAACAACAAAATGATACAACTCAAATGATTACAAAGAATATTCATAACATTAATGATATTTCTAATATCAATACTGAACAGATTAACAAGTTTGCTGAAAGTTCAAGAGACTTAGATTCATTAGTTGATAATCAGAATAAATTGGTTAAAAAGTTTGTATTGAGTAAGTAAATTTGTATAATTTACAATAAAATGTGGAGCATATATTTTTGCTCCATATTTTATTAGGACAAAAGACATATTAAATTTTTTGGGATTGTTGGTGGAATACGTGAATAATAAATTTAAGGTGAAGGGTGTTGTTTTTGCATTAACTCTTGCAACTTTTTTGTGCGCTTGTGAAAAAAATGCTGATGAACTTTATATGTCAGCTAAACAATTAATTATTGAAAATAAAGGTTTTTATACTGAAAAAGCTATTGAACAGCTTGAAGAGGCAAATAATTTAGGTTCTGCTCAAGCAAGTGTTGAATTAGCAAAGTTTTATTTTAAGAAACAAGATTATGTTAAAGCTATTTCGTATATTTCAAAAAAACCAGATGCAGACAAAAATTTATATTACTATATTTTAGGTATTGTAAATTTAAAGAATTTAATTAACGGTGCTGACAAAAATAAAGGTGTTGAATTTTTAGAGAAGGCTTTATTAGGTGGGTATAGTGAAGCTAGCTTAGAGTTAGGTGATTATTACGAAAAAAGTTATAATTTTGAAAAAGCTATTCTTACATATCAAAAAGCAATCAATGATAATAATGAAGCTAAATTTAGATTAGCAAAATTATATATAAATAATGATAAAATAAGCGCAGATTTTGTTCTTGCTTTTAATTTAATAAAAGAATTATCTAAAATTAAATATAATGTTGAATCAGATTTATTATTAGCTTACTGTTATATGGAAGGAATTGGTGTTAATAGAAATACATCTTTAGCAATGGGTTTATTAGAACCTTATGTTCAAAAAGATGAGCCGTATGCTTCTTATCTATACGCTGTTCAAAAAATAAAATCTAATGATCCAAAATCCGTAAATTCTGGTTTTGATTTAATGTTTTCCTTAATAAAAAGAAAAGATATCGTACCCGAAGCTGCGTATTTCTTATACGAAGTATATGCTCTAGGACTATATGGGTATCCTCAAGACAATAAGAAAGCTATTTATTATGTAAGAATTGCTAATAAATTAGGTTATAAAAAAGCGTATACATCTTTAGCAAATTGTTACTACCATGGTGTTGCTGTAGAACGCAACTATTCAGAAGCTTATTCTTTAGCTAAAAAAGCTTATGAATTTAACAAAAAGGATTTAGAGGCTAATTATTTATTAGCTAGTATGTTTTTGAATGGAAATGGTGTTGAACAAAATTATTTAAAAGCATTTGAAAAGTATAAGTTTTTGGCTGAATATAATTATAAAGATAGTAAATTGTTATTGGCAACAATGATGCGTTCTGGATATGCACCGCAAACAAGTAACAATGAAGCTATAAAGATTTTTAAAGAATTAGCATTAAAAGATGACCCTCGCGCATGTTTTTATTATGGGCAATATTTGTACATGGGTATGGGTATTAAACGCAATTTACCAGAGTCTTTAAAATTTTTGATAAAGGCTTATCAGAAAGGTATAAAAGAAGCTGGTTTTAGCATTGCTATGGTTTATGATGATTTGGGTGATACTGATAATGCTATTTATTGGTACAATGTGGTGGCTAAAAATTCATCTGAAGAAAGGGCTGAAGCTTATGCAAGAATCGGTGAAATTTATACAAGTAAAAATGAATTAAAATTAAGTTCTGAGTATTATTTAAAAGCTAGTGATCTTGGCCATGAAAATGCGACAGTTAATTTGGCAAGAATTTATTATATTTTAGGAAATTTTGAAAAAGCTAGAGAGTATTTTGAAAAGGTTCAGAATAATTCAGTAGCCCAAACGTTTATGGGGTTAATGCTAGAAAAAGGTTTGGCTTTTAGAAAAAGTGAGATAAAGGCTCTTGAATGGTATAATAAAGCTGTAAATCAAAGTAATACAGATGCAATGTTTTTGAAGGGGATTTTATTAATAAATGGCAAAGATATTCTTGATAAAGATAGAGTTGATGCTACTGAACTGATAACAAGATCTGCATGCCGTAAAAATGAAGGTGCTATAAATTACTTATATGATTATAATGTTAGAATTGGAAACAGTGTTTATGGTTTAGGATGGTTAAAATATGGCCTTGTTGAAGGGGGAATTCAAAAATTTGCATATGTTATAGCAAAGAGTAAAGAATCTGTATCTTCAATAGATAGTCATTTAGATTCCATTATTAATCAATGTAAAATTGCTATAAAATAAATAAGATTGCAATAAGCATAATTTAGTTTATAAGGTAGAATTTTAAACTCCCTAAAATTTATAGGGAGTTTTTTTTTGAACTTGTTATTATGTTCTAAAGATGTCCTTTTTGCTATTGCGATATATGTCAAAATATTTTAGAATAAACTTTTATATAGATGGATGAGAATTTTTTATAATAAATAGTAATTCACGATTGGGTAAATAGTATGAATAAATTATCTACGTTAATGATTGTTAGTACGCTTTCATTAGGTTTGGGAACTGGTTGCACAGCGTTAGTTGCAGGTAGTGCTGTTGGTGCTATGGTCGGCACAGGTGTTGTCGCTACAGACAGTAGAACTGCAGGAACAATGATTGATGATGAAACCATAGAGATAAAAGCTGCTAATATTTTAACAAATAATAGGGAAATTTCAGAAAAATCTAAACTCGATGCAACTTCTGTAAATGGTAAGGTTTTGTTAACAGGTCAATGTAAAGACCAAGAGTACATTTCTTATATTCTTGATAGAGTTTCTAAATTACCACAAGTGAAGGAAGTAATAAATAAAATTGAAATCAGAGATCCTGTACCTATGGGTACAAGAACCCAAGATACATGGATAACTACTAAGGTTAAAACTCATTTATTATTCGGTGAAAAGATTAATTCTAATCGTTTTAAAGTTATTACTGAAAATGGAACGGTTTATTTACTAGGTTTGGTTACTAAGAGTGAATCAAATAGAGCTATCAATATGGTAAAAACAATTGATGGTGTAAAGAAGATTGTTATTGTTTTTGATTATATTACAGATGACTCAAAAGTAGCTCCTATATTTAGTGATTCATCAAATGAAGTTGAGATTTCAAGTAAACCACAGGTTCATGATGCTGTTGTTGAAGATGTTTCTAATAGTGCTAGTTCTGATACCCCAATATATTATGAGGAAAGTAGTTTAAGTTTGGAAAAGACAAATGATGTTGTTCAATCAAAACCTGTAGAAGTTACACCTGTTACTAATACAGATCTGACAAAACCTGCTGATTCAGCAGAACCAACCACTGATGATAGTTTTATTATTGAGTAGTGTGTTAAATTTATGGAGTTTTGTTTTGTATGAAAACATATAAAAAGTATCTTTTAAATTTACTGTTTTTTTCTTGTTTTTTTACAGCTAATGTTTTTGCTGAGCAACCTAATGTTAATCAGAATAAAAAAGTGCAAAATATCAAGAAACAAGAGGTAAAAGTTGTTAAAAACAAAAAATCTGCTCCTAAAGAACCTTTAGTTTTAAAAACAAAGGTAAGAACTAAAAGTAATGTAGCACATGATAGAAAACTTAAATTATGTTTATTAGAAGCAAAAACTCTAAAATATAAAAAAATATCAATAGAGGCTTGTGAGAATCTTAAAAAGAAAGGTAGTTATTTGGCTACGTATATTTTAGGAATGAGATATTTAAATAACAATAGCGGACTTGATCAAAATATAGATAAGGCAAAGTCGTATATTGAAGAAGCTGCACAACATGATATTGCTCCTGCTTTATATCAATTATCAAGCTTTTACTATAATGGTTTATATGGATATCCTATAGATTTGGGAAAAGCTTATGAGTTAGCAAAAAAAGCTAATGATTTAGGTGATATAACAGAAGCTAAAATAATAATGATTAATGTTATGTTACTTGATGACGTTATTCAAAAAAATAATGATGAGCTTTTTAAATTAGCATCACAAGCTGTCGAAAAAGACTATACCGAAGCTTATGTAATATTAGCAAACTTTTATCGATATGGTATTGGAACAGAAAGTAATAATCAGGAAGCTTTTAGATTAATGAGTATAGCTGAAGAGAGAAATTCTATAGATGCCACTTATTATATGAGCGATTATTATCGAGAAGGTATAGGTGTAGATGTTGATTTAGAAAAAAGTTTGGAAAAATTAGTGAAAGCGGCTGATGCAGGTCACCATATTGCAAGAATATTATTAGGTATGGATTATTTGATTGAACATCAGTTAACAAAAGGTGATGAAGAATTAGGTATTAAATATTTGAAGTTGGCTGCTGATAAAGAAGATAGTGAAGCATGTTATACTTTGGGTACATATTTATTAAAGCATAAAAAAGGGGATCCATTAGAAGCTATTTCCTATATTAAAAAGGCGGCAGATATAGGTCATCCATATGCACAGAATACTATAGGAATTCTTTATTTATCAGGAACTCATGTAGAAAAGAATAGCGATATAGGTGTAAAATATTTACAACAGGCTTCAGAACAGGGCGTAAAAGAGGCTACGGATGTATTGCGTAAATTAAATATTTTACGTTAATTAGTATTATAACGGAGAACAATATGTATCGTTCAGATGAAAAGTCTGCTATGTTTGACACAGAAGTTATTGATGGTATTCATAAGCGTCAAGAACTACGTTTGAGAGAACAACAATACAAGGTAAAAATTCAATATGAAGGTTTAAAAAAACTTGGAAAGGCTCTTTGGAATGCTCAATCTTTTGAAGAATTAGTTTTTGGTAAATTTTATATTCCTTTTGAAATTTTGAATGAATATATTAAAAATCTAAGATTACCAAGGGAAATTAGTAAATTTTCGATAGAAGGTATGGAAAACGATTCTTTTAAAGTTTTTTTCAATCATAGTAAATATGGCATCATAGTTTTTTATTTATCATTAACAGATGTTATTTTGGGACAGAATAAAAGTGCTTTAAAAATTCATCTAGATAGTTGGGATTTGCCGAAAGCATCTTGGTTTACTAAACAATTGTTTAAGATTGGTTTGTTATTCAAGGGTGTAGATATTTCAGATTTTAACTCTGCATTGCCAATGTTTAAGATAGAGAAAGTTGGTAATGATAATGATTATATTTTGGATTTTTCAAAAATCGTGAAGGATGGTTTGGATGAAAATTATCTGAATACTGATTTAATTCGCATTCATGATTGGCGAATATATGGTGATAAACTTGCTTTGCAAATTTCTTTAAGTAGTGAAAAGTTGATGAAATACTTAAAGAGAAAAATGCCTATACTTTTTGAGTAACTAGAATACGAAGCATATGCTTCGTATTTTTTTACATTAACATCAACAAAAACATAAACGTAAAAATTAAAACTCAAATTCAATATGAATTACAACTATTTAAAAACATATTAATTATATTTGATATAAAGTAAAAAAAAGAAAAATGTGAGATATATTTAAATTAATGTAATAGTGTGATTTAGATCTACAGACCTGCTCGGGAAATTTAATAAAGATTAAAAAAATGCTTGCATCCATTGACAAATAAGGGTATTATGAGAAAAGTGATTCTTTAAAAATTTACTAAAATGTAGAAGATTGCTAGTATGTATAATTGTTATACGTATAAAAAGAGGTTTTTAGGGACCTGCTCGGAAAGTGGATTTTGAGACATTGATTGTCATGGCCTTTCAAGGCCGGGGATGCAATCTTTATTTGCCCGTTAAGGGATTGAAACAATTGTTGAAGGGACTTCACTAAAGATGGAGATATTAACAGATGCAATCTTTATTTGCCCGTTAAGGGATTGAAACTTCAGGTAATGAATCAACAGTTTCAAACTTAACAGTAGAATGATGCAATCTTTATTTGCCCGTTAAGGGATTGAAACTACTTTGACAGTATGATCATATTTTAATCCCACAGATTGGATGCAATCTTTATTTGCCCGTTAAGGGATTGAAACATTCATTAATCTAGAAGAGGGTTAGTATCCTCCATTTTGATGCAATCTTTATTTGCCCGTTAAGGGATTGAAACAAAGTACAATAATAACTTTCATCAAAATCTCTTATCCTGATGCAATCTTTATTTGCCCGTTAAGGGATTGAAACGAGGTGAAACGGGTTAACTGTACCCCATCGGGTAATCCCTTGATGCAATCTTTATTTGCCCGTTAAGGGATTGAAACTAGTAGTATTATAATTATAGTGTATGACCCAATTATAAGATGCAATCTTTATTTGCCCGTTAAGGGATTGAAACCTATATTTAAATCTCTTTTGTTTATTTTCATATGTCCTGATGCAATCTTTATTTGCCCGTTAAGGGATTGAAACTAAGTAAGCTTTGTATTTGTTTCTTATCAGAATAAGAGAAGATGCAATCTTTATTTGCCAGTTAAGGGATTGAAACTTATTGGAAAACGTAAAAGTATTTAATAAAAAAGCTGCTGCTTTTACCATTGACTTTGCTATAGTCAATTTTATAATTAGATAGTTTAAGTAAACCTTCAGAAAAGGATAATTGATTACCTGATACCAATTTAGATACTTTATCAAGATTCTCTTTCATTTTAAATAATTTTAAATTTTCTAAGTTATTGATTAATTGCTTATATGTGCTATTCATTCGTATTTCCTTTTCCTAATAATCTCAAATTCTCTTTAGCTAATTCTTTTAACTTATTTTCACCTATCGAATATGATTTTTGGGCAATTTCTATGTAATGTTTTTCAATATAATTAAGATGTTTATTAGTTATTTTGTGTACAGCAATAAATTGTGTGTTAGAACAGATATATAAATGTCCATCTATTGCTTGTGTTGTTAATGTTTGACCTATGTACTTTGCTGGTACGGAAGATTGGTTACCAACATAATTTACCATGCTAGAATTATTAACTTTCACATGACCGTTGGATATTTGGTATGGTGCTCTTATTTTGTCATGTGGTAATGGGGATAAAAGGATTTTCTTTTTAGAAAAGGACATTATAGGTATTCTACCTGTACCTTGAACCACTTAGCGTTTTCTCTATTATTGATTTTTACAATTAGCTCATTTAACTCATTAAAATCAAGAATACCATTGTATGCTCGTATTTCATCTAAAATTTTCATAGGAGCTTCAACCTTTGCTTTAGTTTTAGGTCTACCAGCAATACATGGTCTTACTTTTAGCAAATACTTGGAATTTATTATTTACTTTACCAGCTTTGTTAGGTGTTCTAGCTTCATTCATAACTGTTAGCATGTTATCCGTAAGAATTTCTTGTGGAACGCCTCCAAATACTTCAAAAGCATAGTCTAAAAAGTGAAGTAGTACATCCTGAGTTTTATTTAACGATAGGCAATACACTCTAAATCGAGAATAAGATAAAAGCAATACAAAAATATTAACTTTAATTTTTTCTCCAGATTTTAATTGATAATAAATAGATTCTTTTTAGTCCAATTGAGCTTGTTTTGCTTATTCTGTCTCAAAACGTACAGTTACATTATTAACATTGATGTTTTTCTTTTTTTAAAGTAATTTTCAAATTCATTATATTTTTTTTAAATGAATATAGAAGTTACCATAACTTGTAGTAAGATTATGATTATCTTTAAGGTAACGCCAAAGCACTGCCTTATAATAAAATATTTGAGTGCTTTGCGGAGAAAGAAGTTCTTTTAAGACATCATGACTTTTATTGTTTATCCTCTACAAATAATATTTAAATTTGTAACGATATTAGAATTTAAAATCATGTTAATCTCCTTGATTAAGTATAACTTTATAAATGAATTGAGACAGTCATTAAAATCTGATCTGTCATCCAAAAAAGACTCTCACCAACAGCTTTCAATTACTGAACCTAAGAAAAGCTAGGGAAGATAATGATTACAAAGGGCAAGGTTCGTATCTATATTCGAGTATTGACAGAGGAACAGACTGTTTGCAGAAAAGATGGATCGTATTAGTAGATTTCCGATTAAAGTATTTATGATGGTCACAATAAAAAGCATTGCAAAAGTACTTTACGCTTTATTCTCCAAAGTAAAAACATATTTAATAAAAAAGCCAAAAGATCTCCAGAAATCTTGTTTGGTTTGTTTAAATTAGTGGTAACACTAGACACCTAATCAAACATAAACAATGAAAATGTTTAACTTGAAAAATACATCGAATATCATTGTGTATGTTAAAATTTTTAATAAGTTTATACAATAAATTTTGTACAAAGAGTTCTTGTAATTAATGATAAATCCTTTATTTTTAATGAGATAGCTACATAAAAATAGTTTTTGATTATGCGATTGTAGTGATATATTATCTAAATATAGTGGGTAATATTCATTATTTTATTGTATTACTGTTATCTATAATTTAATATATCACAAGAATATAAGAAACTACATATGGATACATAAGGATTATTTATGAAAAGTTGGAGAATCGTAGTACCTTCTGGAGTGATTTTGCTTTTTGGTGCTGTTATAGGATTTAATATTTACAAAAATCACATGATTCAAGAATATCTTGCAAATATGGGTGAGGTTGCAAGTCCCGTAATAACAGAGGTTGTGAAACCCTCTAATTGGCAGTCTTCGATAACAGCTATAGGTTATATTTCACCAAAACAAGGTCTTGATGTTTCTACAGAAGTTTCTGGTAGAATTATAAGTATAAATTTTAGAAGTGGTGATCTTGTTAACAAAGGTGATGTTTTAGTAAAGCTTAATTCAGCAGAAGAAGAAGCTAATTTAAAAGCTACAAAAGCACAAGTTATAGCAGCTCATAGAGAATATGAAAGAAAAATAATATTGTTAAAAAAAGGTAGTGTATCTCAAAAAGATTTAGATGATGCAAAAGCTTCATATGAGGCTTTATTGGGTAATAGTGAAAATATTCAAGCTAAAATAGATAAGATGACTATTAGAGCACCTTTCAATGGTGTTTTAGGTATAAAAGAGGTTGATTTAGGTCAATATATACAACCAGGAACACCTATAGTTCATCTTGAAGATACTTCTGATATGAAAGTTCGTTTTACTATTGCTCAAAACTTAATTGATAAGTTACATATAGGTCAAGATATTTTAGTTTCTGCAAGTTCACATCCTAGTAATACTTTTATTGGTAGCATTTCAGCTTTAGATTCTTTGGTTGATCAAAAGTCTGGTGTTATTGAAGTTGAAGCAATAATACCTAATAGTGGAAATAATTTAATTAGTGGTACATATGCTAAAGTTCAAGTATTGTTGCCTATTATTGAAAACTCAATAATTGTTCCAGAAACTGCAATACAGTTTAATTTGTATGGTCAGTCTGTTTATGTTGTTAAAAAAATAACAGATAAAC
>JBJFGR010000058.1:0-14224 GCA_051892875.1 Succinivibrionaceae bacterium | reverse complement strand
CTCTCAAATACTTCTTTGATAATAGCAATATAGTTCAATCAATAGTAACTACTCTTTATACATGTATGACTAACGAGACAAACGTATATAATATTTTTACTGCTGATTACTGGAAAGAGAGTCTTGGTGAAGAATACAAGACCAAGACTATTCAAAAAGGAGAATCTATATTAGATTCTTTAGAGCATATATATGATATAAACACAAGAGACATTCTTCATCTTCCTTGGGAAGATAAATGTGATATCTATGCTATTCTAAGATGGATAGTTTATGAGTTCCAAGCATTGTTAGCAAAGAACAATTGTGATATATCTACAAAAAGAGTTAGATTGGCTGAATATATTGCTGCTCTGTATGCAACAAAATTATCAACCAATATATACTTTATAACAAACCCCAACAATAATGTTGGACTTGATAAATTAATCAATGCAGTGAATATCAAATACAATTTCTTAATTAATGAATTGACTTCTTGCAAGTTAGTTCCATATAAGAATAATGTTAATGATAATGATGCGTTGATTGTATTGAAGTATACTTTCAAAGGTGTAGCAGGAATAGGCGAAAAGAAATCTTCAGCGGTTCCTAATAACTATAGATTTGTAAATGCTTCTCATATAGGAAGAGTAGATAAAGATTCTTCGTCTAACTCTGACCCTGGTATGAGTGGTACTATCTGTCCATATGCTGATATATACGAGGGAGGATATTTATCTAATTTCCAAGAGCCATGCACTTGGAATAAGGTAGTTGATTCTTTACAAGATAATTATCGTAAAGCTACTGGAGTGAAAGAATTATTTGTTGCTAAAGAAGCTTTATTAGGTAGAAATGAAAGTATGAATATCGAATATGTACAAGATAATATAAATTCAATGACATCGGTTATAGCTACTTCTATAGGAGAACCTCAACCAAATATTCAAAGCAATAACTTGGAAGTATATTCTTTGGATGATAATGGTACCGCATTTTTAGAATACGATAAAGGGGGTGTTATTTAATGCTTGATAGTTCATCGATGAACATGAGATATTTTATGTTTTCAAAGGAACACTATGATAAAATAAAAGAGATTGAAACTAAGGCTGGTAATCGTAATTATCAATTCGGAAAAGTTATGGTCAATGGCTATAGTAAAATATTCACTTCTATAGTCAGAGACCCATCAACTTATACCGTTCGTTACGGTGATGCTAAAATCATTTGTAAAGGTGATATAAGAAAAATTAGATATACAGAACCATCTTAATAAAGGAGATGGTATTTATGAAACTAATCACTACTCTACAAAATCATAAATGTCCTTATTGTCAAGGAAATGTGAGAATTGTAGAATCAGAAATTATGACATCTATTATAAATGATGATGGATATTTAGAATCTAGAGGAAATGTGTCTTATAGATGTGGAGCATATTGCAATACTTGTAAGAAACCTTTGTTTGTAGATCCTACTGATAATTATAGGATACTTCCTTTAGATACTGGATATATTAGACTTCATTATCTTTTTAAAAAATAATGATAATAACTATTCATTGAGGGCAAATTGGGTGTTTGTTACCTCATAAATACAATAGCTATATTGCATTTTCTCTAGCTATTTCATTTCATTTTAAATCCTGTCTAATAAAACATGTAGTCTGCTAGCTTTTGCTAGCAGATACATCTTTTTATTTTTTATATATTATTCAACTATTCATTGAGTTTGTAGTAGCTTTTCATTATGAAAAGATCGAAAATTCTCCTTGTTAATATATTATAAGTCATCAGACCGAGATTCTCGGTCTGATCTCTTCTTTCAACATATAAGAAAAGGAGGAATAAGTATGGAAAATATTTTAACATATATTTCAGATTTATTTTTAGGTAATGGGATAATAATCATTATAGGATGTATGATACTTGGGTTGTTTATTAAAGGATCTACAAAGATAAAGAATAAGTATATTCCATTTATTAATATCGCAGTATCTATAATATTAGGATTTTCAATCCCTGGTACATTTGATGATAAAGATATTATATCAAAGATTATCTTACTTATCTTCTTAGGATTGTCTTCGGTTGGTTTATATGAAGCATTATGTATAGCCGCTAAAGATAGACTT
This sequence comes from Succinivibrionaceae bacterium, assembly GCA_051892875.1. Taxonomy (GTDB): domain Bacteria; phylum Pseudomonadota; class Gammaproteobacteria; order Enterobacterales; family Succinivibrionaceae; genus JBJFGR01. The sequence continues at coordinate 12,105 of JBJFGR010000058.1, read as the reverse complement.
AGCATAGACATAAAGGAAATAATTGGTAAATACATGAATTAGAACTTATTATTAAATTTAACTCCGAAAGGAAGTATTTTAATGATTAAAGAAGCAGTTCCATTGTTCATTAAGATAACAGATAAATTTTGTGATAGATGCAAATCAAACGGGTTAAAAATAATAACAAATGGAAATAAATCTAAACCGATATATATAGGATATAAGTGTCAAAAATGTGGAGAATTTTATAACATAGATTGGACTCAACCTGATCATCCTATACCTGCTAGATTACCGTATGATATAATGATGAGATATAATGGTATCTTTAAAAATTATTTATAAATACATTACTAACTATTCATTGAGTCTAAAATTCCGACTTTAAAACTAAAATTGAATATATTTTTTAGTGCATTGACTTTATACTTTGCGCCATTTTGGGTATAGTTATGATAACTTGCTATCCTTTAGGTTTTATTAAGATTAAACGAGTGCTACTCCTCACCAAATTGGTGAGGAGTCCTTATTTTGTAAATTTAACGATAAGAAAACATTTAAGTAAGAAAGGGAGGATGAAGTATGTTATTAAGAAAACTTCACTTAGTAAACTATGCAGGAATATTTAACGGAATGGGATTAAATGAAATCTCAATAGACTTTACAAAATGTAAGAGTCGTATAATACTAATAAGAGGAGATAATGGTTCTGGTAAGTCTACAATAGAAAAGACTTTAAAACCATTACCTGATGATAATAATGAATTCATACCAGAACGTAATGCTATGAAAGAAATAGAGTATTATGATGAATTCACTGATACTATATACTGTTTAAGATTCATACATGAATGTAAACAGAATGGAACAAGAACAACAGCAAAAGGATACTTTACTAAAATAGTAAATGGATTTCCTACTGAGCTTAATCCAAGCGGAAATATCACTAGTTGTAAAGACTTGATATTCGAAGAGTTAAAACTCGACCCTAATTATATAGCTCTATCTCAATTATCAAGTGTAAAGAGAGGACTAGCTGATATGAGACCTTTTGAAAGAAAGAGATATGTCAATGCTATATTATCTTCTACAGAGGCTTATAATAATATCTATAAAAAACTAAGCAAAAAATCATTAACCTATAAAGGGTTAATGAATTCTATTGTTTCTAAACTAGACTCTATAGGAGAACCTGGTAAACTATCAATAGATTTGGAATTGCTAAATAATAAAATAAACGCTTTATCTATCCAGCATAAAAATGCAATAGAATTGAAATCTGAAGCTGAGGGAGCTATGAAAGAAATAGACCCTGATGGAAAGTTCATGGAAGAGTTTAATTCTTATAATAAGCAACTTAGAACTCTTGATTATGAAATATCTTCTTTAAGAAGTACATTAAAAAATGAATATGGCATTGAAGAAGAATGGGACATTCATTTTCTAGAGAAAATGAAAAATGATAATGTTAAAGAACTTAATGATTACATTACTAGAAAGAAAATTTATGAGCAAGAAATCAATCATCTATTTTCTTCTAGAGATATAGAAGCTAATGAAATTCAAGCAAAGAGTGCTAAATTAGCCTCTCTAGTTCAAGGTACATCATATAATCAACTTAAAGAAATTAAATTTAGATGTGAAACTAGAATGAATATTATTAGAAATAGAATGAATTTCTTAGACTTAGATAATATAACTAGAGATGAATTTGTATTAGGATTAGAAACTCTACTTAATATTCAAGATTCTATTAGAAATTATATGAGTTCATGTGATTATTCTGTACTAGCTGATGTAACAGATATAAATTCAGATAGAAATTACCAATCTAAAATTACAATATTAAAAAACAAGATTGAAAGTATAGATAAACAAATCACTGAGCTTACAATAGATATCAAATCTAGATTAGGTGCAAAAGATTTAGCTTTACAAGTATCCAATAGGCCTAAAGAATGTTCTATAGATAGCTGTCCTTATATTTCTAAGATATTAGAAGCTTCTAAATTATATGATGAGAATATTATACGTGATAAACAATTCATCATTGATAAACTCAATGATGCTAAACTTGAACACTTAGATAGTATTACGTATCTTGAAAAATGTAATGAGGCTTCAATATTTTTGAATAATATATGTAGACAAATCGATAGTAGTAAAAGCATTCTGTCTAAATTACCAATTAAAGAACTTTTAGTAGATAAGTCTGCTCTTATATCCAATATACTTGATGGTAAAGCTGTAGATGCTATAGCAGTTTTGTATAAATATGTAGACGAAGCTAACGATATCGAAGAATATGAAGCTTTAAAGAAAGAGCTTAATAATACTAATGCACAATTAAGCTCTCTTAAATCCCAAGCTGACTTTATAGAATCTCTAGAGTCTGATATTAAAAGACTTCAATCTCAATTAGATAAAGATATAGAAGAAATAGAATCAAAGCAAGAGGGTATATCAGTATGTCTTCAAAACGAATTAAGTTCTCGTGAACGTATTGAAGCATTAGATAAAGCTATTAATATTCTTGTAGATATAAACTCTAAAGAAAATGAAAAAAGAACAATCTATGAGAAGCTTGATATTCATAAAGCAAAGATTGATAAGCTTACAGCTCATAGAGAAAAAATAATGAAATGTATACAGGTTATTACTTCAATAGAATCTGAATTAGAACCTATGAGACGTCAAAAAGAAGCACTTGAATATCAACTTAATTTAACATCGCAATATCAATTAGAGCTTAATCAATATAAAGCTATGTATGATAAGATTGAAGTATTGAAGTATCACTCTTCTACTGCTACTGGTATTCAGTTATTATTCTCTGAAATGTATTTAGAGAAAACTAGAGTTATATCTAATAATATACTTCAAAACTTATTTGGTGGTAAGTTTGCTTTAATGCAATTCAATATATCTGAATCTGACTTTGCTATGCCTGTAGCTGTAGATAACGGTATTAATCATGAAGATATAAGTAATATGTCTTCTGCCGAAATTACACTATTATCTATGATATTGTCAATATCGTTATTAAGTCAGACATCTACTAAACTAAATATCATAATAGGTGATGAAATAGATGCGCCATTCGATGCTGATAATAGAAGAGAATTCTTTAATATATTGTATCAATTAATGCAAATTGTTCAAGCTAGTCAATGTGTATTAATCAGTCATAACTCTGAACTCAATCAAGATGATTGTGATATAATATTATTAAGAAACAACAATGCTGATGGACCAAACTGTTCAGGTAATGTGATATGGAGTTATTATAATAATTAAAAAAATAAGGAGGGCTATATTAGCCCTCCTTATTCTTAGCTATTCAAGAATTTAAAATATTCTTGAATAGCTATGTAAACTATAGAAATTATCATTGCTAGATTAATAGCATGAGCTATTACTTCTAGAATGATCTCTACATTATCTTTTCCAGGAAAGCAATCTTCTTTAATATCCTGTAAAAGATTTATGAAATATTCTTTCATATAATCACCTCCTTACACATTAATAATATATAATCATAAGATAATGAATTTTCAACCACAGGAACATAAAAATAATTCAAATATGGAAAGGAGATCAAATAATGAGTATTCAAATTCATGAACTTAAACCTTTGAAGATGTACAATACATCAAATAAGTTATTTATGCCTCTTGAGAAAAATAATAAGAAAAAAGGGAGTGCTGTGTTTTTACTAACCCCTAATATTGAATCATCTATTAATATGATCAACTCTGATATCACTATTAATAGAGATTGGTTTAAATCATATTATCTTGAAAAGTCTATAAACGTTATTATCAATAATGAAAACTATATAGAAACTTTCAAAAGAGATACAGATGAATTCGTAGATAGAATCAATTGTCTATTAGAGGATAAGCTTCCTACAAAAGAAAGAAAAGCTCTTTCTGATAGTAGTTTCGGTGTTCCATCTAAAAGAAAGTTTCCTTTAAATGATGAAGAACATGTACGTGCTGCTATCAGAATGTTTAATCATGTAGATCCAGAGGATGAAGAAACCTTGGCTAAAAATATAGCCAAGAAAATTAAGCATTTTAATATGACTGATATAGAAGTAGGAGAGAATAATAGATTCTCTAAATATTATCGTCCTTTAAAAGAAGATGCTAGAACTGAATATAATGATTTCATAGTATTCAGTACAGAAGATATGCCTAAGATTAAGAATGGTCTTAGAGGTTGTGAAAAGATGATGTATGATGATGGAGCTAAGAAAAAGATTGCTCACTTAGATACAAGAAAAGCTATGTTTCTTGCAAAAGCATATACTCATGAACATGATCTTGTTGGATTCTTATTAGGATGTCAAGATGCTAACCGTATGGTTGCTTATGTATATATTACCTCTAATAATTATACATCTTTTATAGATGATCAAGATAGAGCCGATGCTATGATGGCTTTACTTTTAAATTTTAGAGGTGTAATGATTAATAAAAATAGTTTTGGCTATGCCGACTATGCTGAAGTTGTTCTTTTAAATAACGATACTGTTATTATAGACTCTTTAGCTGTTAAAATGAAAAGTTTCATTGATCAAAAAAGAATACATGAAGATCCTTTAGATTTCAGTAATGGTGCTTTGACAATAGATTTCAGTATTACAGAATCTAGCTATAAAGTAAATGGTGAAGTTGCTGAAGAAACTATGACTGATTTAGGATTAAGGTCTAAAGATTCTATGATTGTATTTGATGATATATTTACTGAAGAAACTCATAGTTCTAATGCTCAACTTAAAAAAGTTTTATATAATGAAAGAATTAGAAATCAAAAAGAAATACTTAATATATATGACACTATAAAACATCAATGTCCTGTAATTAACAATACTAAATTAAGTTACAATCTTTATAAAGAGTTGAATCTCTTTATTGATACATCATATTACAATAAAGCTTTCTTTGAAAATAATTCTTTTGTTAAAGATAGGGCAGTTAATCTATATATAGATCTTATAGACAGATTAATTAATAATAAGAACGTTGCAGATAGTGGATATACTCGTAAAACGATTTTTATACCTGTTTATGACTGGTACTCTACAAATAATGAAATAATTGATTATAGCAAATCGATCAATCCTATCTCTACCATAATACGTCTAGTTAGGCAAAACAAATTAGAAAAGCTTCGTAAAGTTTTCAAAAATATAGATATTATATTCTTTGGAAATAGAAACTATTTCAAAGTTAATTTTAGTGATTTTGATAAAGTTTCACTTACTAGATTTATTACTAATATAAATAATATAGTGAACAATACTGTTATCGATAGCGATGATATAGTAAAAGACTCTAAAGATGCTATTGTAACAGATATTATAGATAAACTAGAGACTTCTCAAAATATCAAGTTATATGGACTAACTGGTAAGACTAATAAGAAAGAAGAATTGCCATCTTCTTCCATATCTACTGATAAGAAAAAAGAAGAAACTTCAGATAAAGCTGGCAAACCTAAAAATGATAAAGAAGCTGCTGATAAGATAGTAGAAAAGAAGAAGAAAGACTTAGTTGATAGCATAGAGAAAGCAGCAGCGTCTTCTTCCTCTACTGAAGAAGCATTAGAGAAACTTGATCAAGATAATTATATTTCTGATCTTATTGAAGATATTTCTAATGATGAAAATACTGATATTAAAGTTTCAGCTGCTAGACAATCTAGAATGGCTAATATGTCTAAAGACTTTCAATCTAAATCATTTAAAGGTAAAAAAGTAAGTGATTATATCAATGCATCTAATGATATAGGAGATAAAGAACCTTTACCAACTACAGCTGTTAAAGTAAATTCTATTAATCAAGATCAATGGGATAATCTTCAATATATTAACTTTAATAAAGTATATGATGTAGATGAAGATATAATGAGTATACTTAATTTCTTCTCAACTAGAACAACTCCAGTTGGTATATTAGATGTAAACGTAGAAGATACTTCTACATCTGAAGATTATATAGATACTTGGACTGTTAAATGTGAAGATATAGCTGGTACAAGATTTACATTGAAATTTGATATACCTAAGTTTATTAATAATAGATTTATGAGATTGAGAGGTAATGATAAAACCATCAATGGTCAACTTATGAATCTTCCTCTTCTTAAAACAGAAAAAGATGTATGCCAAATTACTACAAATTATAATAAGATATTCTTTAGAATATTTGGATCAGCGTTAGGTAAATCTAATGTAATTACAGATAAAATAATTAAATCTCTTAAGAAATATGAGGGTAGGAGTATTATTGTTAAATTAGGTAGTAATAAAATAGACTCTCTTAAATATGAACTTCCAATAGATTATATAGACTTCTCTAACGAGTTTTCTACAATATCATATAAAGGAACTACATTCTATTTCTCTCAAGATATGATTCGTGATAAATATGAAAAAGAAATAGATTTAACTAAAGGAATTCCTATTGGATATGATACAGCTAAGAAACAAGTAATTTACTATAATAATATAGATTTCTTATCTCGTATTATAGCACAAACTTTGTGTGAAGATCCAGAGTTTAAAAAGTTATATGATGAAGCTAAACCAGGTGTTAAGTATTCATATTCTCAAGCTAGTATCATGAACACTAAAATTCCTGTAGTGGTAATATGTGCTTATTGTGAGGGATTAATAACTACATTAAACAAAGCCAAAGTAAATTATCAGTTTGTAGAAAAGAGACCTAGAAGTTCAGACAATATTGATAATTTCTATGATGTAATTAAATTTAAAGATGCTTATTTAATGTATGACTTAAATTATAATTCTTCATTATTATTAAATGGATTGAAAGAATGTAATACTGAAGATTATTCTATTAAAGATATCAATACTAAATCTATGTGGGTCGAAATGTTAGATTTGTTTGGTGGTAGACTTAAAGCTGACGGTATTGACAACTTCTATGATTTATTATTAGATCCTATTACTATTCGTACTTGTGAAGCATATAATCTTCCTACAGATTTTTGTGAAGCATTAATATATGCAAATAATTTATTAGGTGATAGTAAGTTTAATCGACATGTAGATATTACTGGTAATAGACTTAGAACTAATGAGTTAGTTGCTGGTTACACATACAAAGCTCTTTCATCATCTTATGCTAATTATAAGATTATGGTAAAGAAAACTGGTAAAGGTACTATGACAATTAAACAATCTGCTGTTATAGATGCTATTCTAGCAGATAGTACTACATCAGATGCAAGTACTATTAACGATCTTTGTTATGCAGAAGCTAATAATACTTTATCATTCAAAGGTTTATCTGGTATGAATGCTGATAGATCTTATTCATTAGACAAACGTACGTATGATGAATCTATGAATGGTATAATTTCAATGTCTACTGGTTTCGCTGGTACAGTTGGTGTAGTTAGACAAGGTACAATAAATATGAATGTACAAGGTAAAAGAGGCTATATTAAAGATACTGCTGGTAATACAGATATAATGAATGATGTTAACTCACTTTCTATTGCTGAAGCATTAACTCCATTATCTACAACACATGATGACCCATTCCGTGAAGCAATGTCGTTTACACAAAGAACTAAACATGATATGAGAGTTGCTGGAGGAGATCCATTACTAATTACTAATGGTATGGACGATGCTCTAGTAAACTTCACTCCTGATTATTTCTCTGTTGTTGCTAAACAAGATGGTAAGGTTGTAGAAAGAGATGATGAGCATATTGTTGTTAAATATAAAGATGGAACTGTAGATTATGTAGATTTGAGAAATAGAGTATATAAGAATAGTGATGGTGGTTTCTATACTTCTATTAAACTTAAACCAGCTAAAATAGGTTCTACTGTTAAAGCCGGAGATTTAATAGCATATGATCCATTAAGTTATACGACTGAAGTGGGATATGATGATAATCCTACTTATAATCAAGGCACTATTGCTAAGGTTGCTATCATAACAACAGATGATGGATTTGAAGATTCATGTGTTGTTAATGAATATATTAGTAATGCGTTATCTTCTAATGTAGTTACTCAAGTTCCAGTTACTCTAGCTAAGAATACTAATGTATATAACTTGGTTAAAGTAGGTCAACCAATTCAAGAGGGTGATCCTTTATTAGTAATACAAAATGCTTTTGAAGATGATGATGTCAATGTTCTTCTTAAGAATCTTGTAGATGATGAAGAAACTGTTACATCATTAGGACGTATTCCTATTAAATCTCATAATACAGGTAAGATAGAAGATATTAAAATATATCGTACTTGTGAATTAAATGAGATGTCAGAATCTTTGAAGAAGATAGTTACTGATTATGAGAAACAAGAAGAAAAAGTTCGTAAGTCTATAGCTAAATATGATCCAGAAAAAGCTAAGAGATACACTAATAACTATAAGCTTAATAATACAGGTAAACTTAAGAATGTAGAAGATGGTGTTCTTATTGAGATATATATAAATTATAAAGATGACTTTGGTGTTGGAGATAAATTAATATTCTTAGGTGCACAGAAAGGTGTAGCTAAGGAAGTTATACCTAAAGAAAACAATCCAACTTCATCTTACAGACCAGAAGAACAAATAGATGCTGTAGCTTCTATGATATCTTTTGATAAACGTATGATTACAGCTCCATTACAATATCTTCTAGCATATAAAGGATTAATAGAATTAGATAGACAAGTTAAAGAGATTATGGGTATTAAACAAGAATATACAGTACATCATAAAGATCTAGAACCTTAATAATTTTTACGGTATCAAAATAGCTAGAATCCTTGATATTCCCCCGAACCTAAACGTATAAATTTTGGTGATTTTTGCACAAACACCATTATATATAATGGTAAATGTGCATTTTTCACCAAAAATCAGGTTAAAACAAAAGGAGTCCCGTAGGCATATGCCTACGGGTTTTAATTTCCCAATGAAGTTTAAAGTGTAAAATATATGTATATAGAGGCAATTTAATTCATACTAAGAATAATTGATGAAATCTTAGAATCTGAATTACTTAATAGTTAGGAGTTTTGTATTTATTTACAAATATACTATAGTATTCATAGAAAGGTTTATCATAAGGTTTGTTTATATAATCTTGTATTAGAGTATAATTATCATAATAGAATAGTTTCTTTATGATATTACCTCGAATATCATATTCTGTAGTAACTTTCATATGATTACCATAATCTATGTATTCAGAATATAGAATATGAATTTGTTTTGTATTTTCATAATAAGAATATTCAGAATAGTTATTATTACTATCCTTATAGGATATTCTTCTATTTAATCTATCATAGGTTTGATAATGTTTTATTACATTACCAGAATTATCTATACTTTCATAGTATAGAGTATTACCTTTTAAATCATATATAGGATAATTAAGTTTCTTATTATATCTCTTTCTTCTATAAGATTGAGATTTAGAATAATAAGTATAAGTATTCATAGATATATTACCTCTTTCTTTTCAGGATATTTTAAGAATTAGTTAATATATCTATAAAAATCAAAGTTTTTCGAAGAAAAACTGCGTCCTCCCGCTCGCTCCCTCCACTTTGGAGTTTTAGTCCCGGCGCTCCTCCGCTTTCATTAGGATGTTGGTAAAAATTTTCACTTTGTAAAAAAATACTACAATTTTTAAAATTTGATATCTAAATATACTAGAACTAAGATATAATATTTTTAAATATAAAGGAGGAATTACACAATGCAACAAGTCCAAGATTTGTATGTAATAAATGTAGAAGGGATTGAGAAAGTAGGTAAGACCACATTACTCAATCATATTAAGAAGAAAATTGCTGATAATGATATCAGCAACATAGATGCTAGTCATAAGTTTCCTACTAGTGACTGTGGTGACATAATGTCACAAGCTATAGAAACTATTAGTTTATTTAAGAAAGATATAAATAAGTATCTTGATAAACTTAAAGATTGTAATTACAAGTCTTCTAGACAAAGTTATGCTACTATCTTATATGAACTCTTAATGGGTGTTAGTTATCAATATGAGAAACTAGCAGAAGCCAATATTAAGGATCAATACGATATGATATATAATAGTATTGGTTATAATAAAAAGTCTAATCTTGATGGTACTGTAATAATAAACGATAGAGGAGTATTAAGTTCTTTCTATTTGAATTATTGTGAAAAGTATTATTATGAAGCTTTAGCTAAAAATATATATGCATCAATAATAGAAACTATTGTTGATCCGTTCTATAAATTTTTTATAGAAGAACCATTCGACCCTTCTGCTATTGATATAGCAAAAAAGAAATCTGAAGATTGGGTTATTCGCTACATAGATGATATTTATTATAAATTTAGAGCTTTTGTAATAAATATAATGAAATCCAATTCTGATTTTGCTAAAGATCACAATGATTTTAAAGTTCATTACCACAATCTAACTCTTCTTTTAACACCTAATGATAAATTTATCGATTTATCTTTATCTGGTGAAACTGAAGAGAGTATAACATATAAAGTTTTCTTTGATTCTGATAAAGAACAAATAAGAAGAAGTTATAAATTCTTGAAAGCTCTTTTATCTTTATCTGTTAAGAATTTTCAAGAAGACAATCCTATTCCTGGTATATCCTATATTGAAAATATAGATATATACATGCCAGATGGTACTAGAAAATCTTCAAATAGAATATTACAAGATTTATGTTGTTCTAAAATACTTGAAGAAACTAGACCTGATGTTCAATTATTATTATCTCAATTACTCGAGGAGGAAATTTAAAATGAGTATTTTTAAACCTGAAACCTTTCCAGTATATTATAACAATGGTGTAGATATTGTTTATCAAGCTTGTACTTGTTGTTATAATATTAATAACCCATCTATTGATTACTTTGAAAAAAAGAAGTATATCGAAAAGAGAATAAAAGCTAAACATACCTCTATTCTAGAACATGCACACTTTGCTTTATGTATTGAAGATGCTCAAGCTAGTCTTTCTTGGAATTTAGCTATATTATCTGATGCTTTCAAATACCTATTCGTAAAATGTGTAGAAAATGAAAAAGGTACTTTAAATATACTAATTTCAGGTAGTATAAGAGCTTATAGACATTTTGCTATTCAAGCAGCTAAAGAGAATCTCTTAGATACTCTCATATATAAAGAAATTATGAGAGTATTATCATACTATTCAGTAGATGTATTCTTTAATGACTTAATAGAAAATGGTACTATACTAGACACATATGAATTTAGTAAAATACAATATGAAGAATTTGAAACTCCAGAGCTTATAGAAACTGATAAGGTATGTGTGTTAAGCTATATCACTTCAGAACAGTTTAAAGAAATAGAAGATAAGATGTTCAAATATTGTTTTCAGTATGAAGACCTAATTCAAGCAATTCCTGTTACTGTTCTATTTAAGAATATGTCTAGAACTGCTACTCATCAATTAGTAAGACATAGAAACGCAATAACTCAAGAATCTCAAAGATATGTAGACTATAGTCATGCTAAGTTTACAACTCCGGATATTGATTATATACAAGACGGAGAAAATAAGAAGTTTAATATATTCTTCTTAGGACATACTACTAATGTAACTCTTGAAGAGTTAGGTGAACAGATATGTAATATATATAGTCAATTAAGGACTCAAGGACTTAATAAAGAAGATGCTAGAGCATTTCTTCCTAGTAATGTTCAATGTGGCAAGTTATATATGACATTCACATTATCTAGTCTTAGAGACTTTTTAATCTTGAGAACTGATAAACATGCTCAAGCTGAAATCAGAAGCTATGCTAATGATATCAAAGATTTAAAACTAATTCCCGAGTCTGAAATGTTTTAAATTATTTTTAAATATTACTATAACTATATAGTAATCGTCACCCAAATTCTAATAATTTAATTGACGGGTTGTTATTGTTACATTTTGTTTGTATAAATTGCCTCTTAAAATTAAAACCCACACAGGATTATCCTGTGTGGGTTATCTATTGAACTTTTATGTAATATGTAAATTTTAGAAAGGAGAATTTATATGGAGGGATATAAAAATATCTTGGCTAATAAATTTATGCGAGATACTAAT
>JBJFGR010000057.1:0-14333 GCA_051892875.1 Succinivibrionaceae bacterium | reverse complement strand
GGATCATAAAGAGATAAATCATAAGCTGTTTTTAAATTAAAGTCTTTACTTAATTTTTCAAAAAAGCTTTTACCAATACCCCAAACATCATAAAGAGGTGTTTTTTTTAAAAGCTGAATTCTTTCTTCTTCTGTATCTATCGTTAGAACCCCTCCTAAAATTAATCCCTTTTTAGCTCCATAATTTGCAATTTTTGCTAAAGTTTTTGTAGGGCCCGCTCCAACACAAACAGGTATACCTGTTGATTTAGTTACAATATAATTTATGTTGTGACAATAATCATAAATATTGTATTGTTTTTTAAAACCAGTGAGGTCTAAAAAAGATTCATCAATACTGTAGTTTTCATGATATGGTGAAAATGTGGAAAGTATGGCATTTACACGTTTAGAGATATCTAAATACAAATTGAAATTAGTACTAAAAATTTGAATATTATATTTTTTTACTAGATGCTTAATTTTAAAAAGAGGTACACCCATTGGAATACCTAAAGATTTAGCTTCATTAGATCTGGAAATTACGCAACCGTCATTATTTGATAAAACTATTACAGGCTTATTGCGTAAATCTGGTCTAAACAACCTTTCACAAGATACAAAAAAATTATTACAATCTATTAATGCAAAACAATTTTTCATATAAGAAGCCTACATTGATAGAAAATTATACAAGTTTTCTAATCTTGTTGTAATTGTTTTATTATCTTTATATTTATTACCTAAAATATTAAATTCTTCAATAAATGAATCTCGAGTATTTAAGATGCGTTTTTCAACTATACTTTTATAACTTTCTAAATAAACATATGGAAGAATATCACAATAATCATCAGCTATATAATCAAGAACAGCTTCCCGAATATTTCCACTTAATTTTCCTAAATAATCAATTAATAAACTAATATTTTTTCTTTTTTCTATTAAATCATGGTACTGTGAATTATCAAGTATATCCGAATCATTAAAAGCGTTTTTAAAGGCATTTATATCAATTGGTTGATCTGACTCTTTTTCATTAGCATCTGCATAATTTGCATTTTGGGTGATAAAATCACCACTGAATTGAATTTGATTCAAGTCATTAAGTGTATTTGTTATTTGTTCGGCTCCTGTGTTTAAAAATCTTAATATACCATTAGTTATCACAGAACCTACAGTAAAAAGTAATCCCCCAAAAAGAGGAAGTTTTATTGGTATATTATTATGGAGTAAATCGAAAGCATAAATGTAATTATCTTTATTTAAAAAAGGTGTAAATATATAAAAATTACTTTCGTTTAGGGCAACAAAGATTTTATGATTAGATAAGTAATCACTATTTAATTTAAAATTTTTTTGTAAAAAATAATTGAGTAATTTTGATTCTTTTTGATAAATATCTTTAAGAATAATAGCTGTTGCTTTTATTACTGATATGTTGTTTTGTTCAGATGATATTTTTTTTGCTAGTTCTTTTATTTTATTAATGGAACTTAACTCATAAGTATTTTTAAAAAAGATTGCAGCACTTAATAAAGATTTAAAGCAAGATACCTTTTTATTTACTAAAAGATCTGGTAATAATAGTCTTACACATAATTTTTTAAATAAACATAAACTACGAGTATTTGAAAATATTATTACTTCTTCAGATTTGATTATATCAACTAATTTATTACCAGCTTCTAATAAATTTATAGATTTTTGTTTTAATAATGATGTACAATCTTCATCAAAGGCAACAGCATATCTTGGGGAAGGAGAAATTCCCATGGCTGGTTTAATGATTAATTGTTTAAATTCTCCATTTTCTGATAAATTGCAATTATCGTCTAAAATTGCATAATCTAATAACCATGGAGTTAGATTAGAATTAAAAGGTGTTAAATGTAGGAGTAACATAGTTTAAACAAATTGGTTAGTCTTAGGGTTGTATTGGTATCCAATTGAACTTAAACGTTCATTTAAAATATTTTTTTCAATATCATAACGAGAACATAATTCATCTAAATTATAATTTTCATCACGAAGTTTCATATTAACAATGGAGAATAAAATATATGGATCCATTGTTTTATAATTACTTAAATTCATTATTATCAAAATTCCTTAATTAAAAAGGATGATATTATATATAAAATATTAAAAATATCACCCTAAATATAATTACAAAATCATTAAAATATACTAATTGTAATATGAGTTGCAGTTAGTATTTAATGTTAATTTTTGAAGCAACTAATTTACCGCTTTCTACAGCTTTTTCAGTTGTATCTGCAGATGTTAATACAACACCAAGTCTGCGACGACCATTGATTTCTGGTTTTCCAAAAAATCTCAATTGTGCAGTTGGATATTCTTGTAGAGCTTCAAGTATATTATCGAATGTAATATCATTAGATTTACCATTACCTAATAAAGCCACTGAAGCAGATGGTGCATACTGAATAATCTTTCCGATGGGCAAGCCAAGAATTGCTCTTACATGTAATGCAAATTCGCTTAGATTTTGAGAAATCATTGTAACCATACCAGTATCGTGAGGACGAGGAGATACTTCGCTAAAGTAAACTTCATTACCTACAACGAATAATTCGACACCATAAATACCATAACCATTTAAAGCATCAACTATTGATTTAGCAATCCATTGCGCTTTAACAAGAACCTCGTTATCCATTTCTTGAGGTTGCCAACTTTCTCTATAATCACCATCTTCTTGTCGATGTCCTATAGGTGCACAGAAATGAAAACCGTCAACAGCACTAACTGTAAGTAAAGTTATTTCATAATCAAATTTTAAAAATTCTTCAATAATTACTTTATTTTTATGACCACGGCCTTCATCGTGAGCCGTTTTCCAAGCGGTTTCTATTTGGCTTTCACTTTTTATAACACTTTGACCTTTACCTGAAGAACTCATTACTGGTTTTACAACGCAAGGGATACCGATTTTCTTAACGCCTTTTTTAAAGTCCTCAAGATTATCTGCAAAAACGTATTTTGTAGTAGGTAATCCAAGTTTTTCAGCAGCTAAAGTTCTAATACCTTCACGATCCATTGTTGTTAAAGCAGCATAGCTACTAGGAATTACTTTAAAACCTTTTTGTTCAAGTTCTACTAATTTATTAGTTGCAATAGCTTCGATTTCAGGAATAATGTAATCAGGCTTTTCTTCTAAAATAACCTTTTCTAATGCTTCATCATCAAGCATATTTATAACATGGTAACGGTGGGCAACTTGCATTGCTGGGGCGTTATCGTATCTATCTACAGCAATCACTTCAATACCATATCGTTGTAATTCGATACAAACTTCTTTGCCTAATTCACCACATCCTAATAACATAGCTTTTGTTGCTTTTGAACAGTAGGGAGTTCCTAGCATATAAGGTTACCTCTTTAATTTTATATATAAACAAATGATTACATTGTTTGATTGTTTAATGACTTCGTATATTATACATGAAGTTCTTTATTTTGTAATTATCAAACTGAATTTTGAGATAATAAGTTTTCAGTATATTCTGTTTTATTGTTTTCAGAAAAATTGGATTCTTGTTTTGGATGTTCAAAGTCATCAATTATTTTTTGGATACGATTAATTGTGGGTTGGTAGTTTTTGGAAGAAGGGTATATTGATAGACCTAGTTCTTTTATAATATCTTCTGGAATAGGGTTTGCAAAAGACATATTTACATAACGTTTGATAATTATATAAGAGGATAAAATTTCAGCCAAACTAACGTTTTCAGGGCTCTTTAAATCTTTTGCAATATTTTTATCATTATTTTTAATGTATCTCCTATCTCTTGCATAAATAGGTTTTTTATTATGTACAATAAAATTATCAGGATCTGTGTAATATTCTGATTTATTTATTACAAAATCAATTTCCTGATTTATTCTTGCAAGTTCTGGTTTTCTAAGTGCAATATCTAATTTTTTACAAATTTGGGTAATACGTTTTGTTACTAGTTTTTTTCTAATTGGCGATTCTTTATCTATTATCTTTTTTATTGCGTATCTCAGTTCATTGGTGTTTAAAGCTGAAAAGTTTTTACCAAACTGTAGCGCTTCTTCGATGCCTGAAGTAGATGCAAATTCATATTGAGCAAACTTTTTTTGTTTATAGAGAATTTGATTAACTCTATAATCTCGACCAAAGGATGCCACAGCTTGTTTTGAGTATAAACTATTTGTATCATCAGGTTGTAAAATAGTATTTTTTGATAAATTGTTAAGAGGTTTAAATGACAGTATCTGTGCCTGCTGAATTTTTTTACTTTGATTGTTTTCAGTAGGTGATACGAAAACAAAATCTGAAAAATCTCCTCCGAATATAGGCGGTATACCAAAACCAGGGTCAAAATCATCATTATATCCGTCACTAATTTCAAGATTTGTAGTATTAGTTATGGTTAATGGAGTTTTTAGGGAAAAATCATTATTATCTATATTATTTAATTTACCATTGTTTTCTGTTTTTGAATCTATTTCTTCTTGATGATCGTTGGCTGCACTTGTTAGTATAAACTTATTAATAAAAGAAGCTGTATCTTTAATATTTTCGCCTTCAGTTAATATAAGTGGGGATATAAGATTAGGTTCATTTTCCGATAGGTTTTCAGCAATATTTTCAAGTTTATAATCAAGGTTATCTTTATAGCTGACAAAAATTGGTAATTGCAGAGATTCAAAAAGAACCTTACTTAAACTTCTAAAACCTAAATAACCTCCTAGACGCACAGCTAAACCTTCTTTTTCTTCTAAAGATGTTAATTCTGAGCCTATGTTGCTTATTAGGGACCAGCTGACACCTTGTTTGTTTATTTTATCTTTTGCTTTTGTAAAGAAAAATAAAACATATGCCATATGTCCTGAAATATTATTGATAGTATTATAAAAAGGTTGGAGAACAGGTTCTTTTTTTATGAGTTCTATAGCATTTGCAAGACTAATATCAGGGTTATTTTGGTAAATTTGCATTAATTTTTCATATTTATCATTATTGCTGATAGATGGAGTTGCTTGAGAAGGTTCATTAACATCTTCACGATATTTTGCATAATGGTATATTTCAAGCATATCGAAACAATAACCAATATCACCTTTAGGGTAATTTAACGTTCTTTGATAATTTATTACTAAAGACAGTAGAGTTCTATCATTGTATGTAGCTTTATAAAATGGGATGTTTTTAGCTTTTAGTACCAATCCTATAAGTAGATCGTTTGGGATAGTCGGAACTAACTCAAGAAGAGTATTATTGTTTATTACTTCAGGTGCTTCAACTAATCCTAAAAGAATCGCGCAAGCAACTGCACCGAGAGAAGCTTCTCGGCGAACAACAAAATCCAAATATTTATTTAAAAAATTGGTATCAAGTATTTCAAAAATAAAACCAGGGTAAAGATCTTCTAAAGTTTTTTTTGATTCGTTATTTATTGCAACTAGAAACTCAATTTCGCAAGCACTAGCATATAACCCCTTCGATATATCTCTTTCATGTTTAATTCCCAATATTAAGAATATTTTATCAGATAATTCCTCCATAACCCAATTGTCTTCTATAAGGTCAAAGTATTCATAATCGAAAGGTATGGAACTGTCTAATTCTTTTAATTCAATGGGAGAAATATATATTTCTCCTGATAACAAAAGATTTTGAAGTTTTTTACTGTCAACAATAGCTAAATATCGAGGCATATAAAACTCTTTATAAAAACAAACAAATTAAATGTTAGTATTTATTCAAGTTAATATATCTATCAAATGATGTATTGGTGTCATCATTAGAGCTTTTAACTTGTTGTTTTTCTGTTGGATTTGCATCTCTTATTACGTTATTTAATTCGTTATTAATTGTTCTAAGGCTTGCTATAAATTGAGGTCCTCTTCTAAGCATTAATCCAGTGGAAAGAACATCAACTAATGCGAGTTGTGCTAATCTAGAGGCCATTGGAACAAAAATATCTTGTTTTGACTGTTTAGCAATCGGCAAGAGTAGCGTACATTCTTCTGCTAATGGGGTATCTCTAGCTGTCATGCCGATAATTGTAGAATGTCTTTTTTTAGCTTGCTTTGCAATTTCAACTAAGCTTTTTGTTTCCCCTGATAACGAAATGATGATAAAAACATCCTCTAAAGAACTATTATTTGCACTCATTCTCATCATTACAGGATCTTCAAAGCAGTTGCATGGTATATTAAATCTGTAAAATTTTTTCATCATATCATGAGCTATTGTGGCACTGTCACCATAACCACAGAATGTAATTCTTTTTGCACAACTTAATATATCAACACAACGTTGGATTACGATACAGTCTATTTGCTTTTTAGCGTCATTTAATGCAGCAATAGATGCATCAAAAATTTTTTTAGTATAATTTTCAGTAGAATCGTTTTCTTCGACATTAGCAGTAGAGTATGATATCCCTTTAGCTAAACTTTGAGCTAATTTTAATTTAAAATCAGGAAATCCTTGGGTCTTGATTTTTTGGCAAAATCTGTGAACTGTTGGTTCAGACACATTTGCTAACTTTGCTAATTGAGCAATACTTGCACTAATAACACTTTGAGGACTGTTTACTACTACATCAGCAATTTTCTTTTCTTTTGGGCTAAAAGAACTATAATTTGCTGAAATATTATCTAAAAAATTACCCATAATTTTTCTCTACTTTTTGTGTTAATGATAAGCACGATGAAAAAGGTGCTATTCTTGAAACTAATGCCTTTGTAAATTCTTTTGTAATTTATTTTCATATTTTATCTAATTTAGAAAACGCTTTCAATAGTAAAATTAAATTTTTTTTTGATTTTTGTAATGATAATTTGAAATAAATCAAAATAATTATGAAATATTGAGAAATGATGAAAATTTATTTAAATTAGATTAAAAGAAAATATTCAGTAAGGATATTTAAAACCTGTAAATGAGTCATGTAATGATTGAATTTAAGTTTTTGTGTATTTCCTATGTTAGACATTAGGAGTTTTAAACTGTTTAAACTGATCAAGATCACTAAAAAATTAACTAATAAAGAATATTTGAAAAAAAACATGTATAATTGCTTAGCTTTTAGTTTTAATTTTGTTTTTTGGGGGTTTTAATGTCAGAGTTTGCTCTTGTAGGTGATGTAGGTGGTACAAACGCACGTTTGGCTTTATGCAACCTAGAAGATGGATCTATTTCAAATACATTAGTATATTCAGCAACAGATAATCCTTCTCTAGAAGGTGTTATTAAACAGTTTATGAATGCCAATAAAGATATAGCGTTCAGATATGCGTGTATAGCTATAGCTTGTCCTATTACTGGTGATTTGGTGGAAATGACAAATAATCCATGGTCTTTTTCAATTCAAGAAATGAAAGTTAATTTGGGCTTAGAAAGACTGGATGTAATTAATGATTTCACAGGTCAGTCTATGGCAATTCCTGCTTTAAAGTCAGATGATTATGTTAAGTTTGGCGGTGGTGAACCAGTAAAAGGCAAACCTGTTGCTATTTATGGTGCTGGTACAGGTTTGGGTGTAGGTCATTTATTTAATTTTAAAGATCATTGGTATAGTGTTCCAGGTGAAGGTGGTCATGTTGATTTTGCTCCAAATAGTGCAGAAGAAGATGATTTATTAGCAATTTTACGTGAAGAGTTAGGTCATGTTTCTTGTGAAAGATTACTCTCAGGGATGGGGTTGGTAAATATTTATAGAGCCATTGTTTTGTCTGATAAGAGAATTCCTGAAGATCTTGAACCAAAAGACGTTACAGCTAGAGCTTTACAAGAGGTACCTGATACAGATTGTCATAGGGCATTAAACCTATTCTGTGTAATGATGGGGCGTTTTGGGGGAGATCTTGCTTTAAATATTGGTGCATTTGGAGGGGTTTATATAGCTGGTGGGATAGTACCTAGATTTTTAGACTTCTTTATGAAATCAGGATTTAGAGTAGCTTTTGAAGATAAGGGGCGTTTTAAGAATTACTTATCAAATATTCCTGTATATATTGTAACCCAGTCTTATGCTGGATTAATTGGTGCTGGTGCATACTTAAGACAAGAATTAGGTTATAAGATCTAGTTTTTTATTAAGAGTTATAAAATTAAAACCTATCAATTTGATAGGTTTTTTTGTTTATTTATTTTTTATCGTTTCAAAAAGGTGATATATTTAACAATATTTTATTTTTGATAATTTTGTAATTTTTTTTTGTGGAGAAGATCAATATTTTATTATACAATTTGTGTGGTGATAATGTTTTCATTAACACTTTTAAATGAAAAACTGATCGGAAGTTAATTTTGCAACTTTTGTTGAATTTTAACTTTGTTTTTAAACTAAATTATTAAGATTAAGTAAATATATGAAAAAATTTAGATTAGCAAATTGTAAGCTAAATAATTTAGCTGCATTAATGAGTATAGCTGTTGCTGTACCATTTGTGGTTGGATCTACTGATTCTGAAGCATTAATTGCTGCAACCCATATTTACCATAACCATATGCCTAATTTCTGGCCTTATTATGATACCTCTACATATGCATCAACTCCTGTAGGAGGGCCAGTTAGATATGCTTATGATGGTCAGGCATTAAACTTAAAGTTAAATCCTCCTGCTAATTATAAGTATTACTTAAATGGTGGTACTGGTGCTATAATGCCTCATGATGATTTTGTAACATATTATGGTCATGATGCGAAGAGAAATGCTTATACATCGTGGCCTGCTATGACCGCTAAAGCTAATAATAAAGCACATCCAATGAGTCAGACTCAGGTAACAATGTCAGCAGCTGTTATAACAAATGTACAGAGTTTTGCTGAATTGGGTAGTTTTGATTTTTATTCACTTGGTTGGGCTCAACCTTGGAAAGATACTGTTGGTAGTTTAAAAACAACTAATGGCTTCAATGCATTAGAACCGATTCATTTTACAGGTCACCATTCTATGGGGCCTTTGGTAGGACCTAAATATTTCTTAAAAGATTTAATTTATCAGAATGTGGTATTACAACAAGATTTCTTCTTGGGTGATAAGTTTAAATCTTCTAAAGGTTTCTTCCCTACAGAATTAGGTTTTTCTGAAAGATTAATACCGACTTTGACAAAGTTGGGGATAGAATGGTCTGTTATGGGTAACAACCATTTCTCAAGAGCTTTAAGAGATTATCCATACAAAGCAAGCAATCCTGCTTATGATACATTAGTTTCTCCTCCTAACCGTGCTGATTTACAAAATACCTTTGAAAAGGGTGGCTGGGAAAATATTGGGATGGCTCATGAACAGCAGTTAATTGTAAATAAATTTCCATTTGCTTCAACACCTCACTGGGTTCAATATGTTGATCCAGAAACAGCTGAAGTTTCAAAGATCGCTGGTATTCCTGTAGATCAAAATGGTTCATGGCAGGAAGGTTGGGATGGTTCTGCGGTTCCTGCAGATTCAAATTTACCTCAATACGAAGGTATTTATGATCGTCCTCAATACTTTGTTATAGCACACGACGGTGATAACTCTCAAGGTCGTGCTGGTTCTATTTCTACTTGGATGGCGTCTGGTGAAGAATATAGTACATCAGGTGTTGTTGGTATGGGGGTTCAAGAATACTTGAAAGCGTATCCAATTCCAAGTGATGATATTCAACATATTCAGGATGGTTCATGGGTTGATACACGTGACTCCTCTTCAGACCCTGATTGGTATCATTGGCATATTCCAATGGGGGTTTGGAAAGCTCAGTTCCCTGAATTTAATAAGGCTTTAGGTACTGACTTTGAAGTTCCTAAGAATCATAAGGATACACCTTTTGGTCATGCAGTTTCTTTAGAATACGGTTATCACTATTTGGAAAGAAACTTTGCTTTATTGCAAGCAGCTATAAATTACGCTGAAACAGCTGAACAGATTTGGTTAGATAGTCATCCTAATTATTGGAGTCCAAAGACTGCAAGTGAAAAGGAAGTAACTTATATTGGCAATCAGTTGAACCCATATATGTTCTCATTCCCTGTTAAGGGTGACGAAAAGAATGATTACCAAGGCGGTGCAAATCCTGCTGAATTAGGTTGGTATTTCCTAATTTCATCTATAGACTCAGGTTTTGGTTATTATGATGAAAATAAAGATGATAATGTTAAACCTACATTGAGCTTTAATCAATCTTTATTCTTTACAGAACCTTATGTTTCTGCAAATATAATGAAGGATAAGACAGGTCCATCTATGTGGTGGGTTCAAAGATATCCAACAAATCCAGGTTCTGCTAATAGTGGTAAAGCTGAAGGTTGGACTCCTATTTATGCTGATAATACATGGGCGGTTTATACATATGCTTACGATGTAAGCGGTATTAAGAGTGTGAAAGTTTACGTAAGAGCTCATAAAGATAAGAGAATGTCTCCTACCGATATCGCACCAAGAGTTTATGAACCAAAGAAATTTGCAGGTCAACCAAATGTTGATGTAAATCAAGTTGGTGAATGGAAAGTATATGAAACCAAGATGAGAGATCTTGAAAAAGATATTAATGGTGTAGCTTGGCAGACTTATGCTGAAGCAAAGAATTACGATGTTTTACCGGCTAAGAAGATTGGTAATACGTACTTTGCTTATATAAGTGATTATCGTGATCAATTGGTTGACTACTATATGGAAGCAATTGATAACAATGGTAACGTTACAAGATCTGAAATTAATCACACATATGTTGGTGCGGGCCGTTATGATCCTGATACATTTGAAGAAAATGTTAATGGTCAGATGGAAGGTACTCACATGTTCTTCTCTGATGGAACTGTAGTTCTAAAAGATAAGGTTACTGTGTATGCTAAGACTGGGGATAATTCAGTTGGTGCTGTATATGTTCACTATAAAGATAAGGGAGCTTCAGATTGGAATTCAGTAGAAGCTACACGTGTAAGTTCTGAAAACGATTATTTCAAAACTACAGTTGAATATACTAGAGATGCTACTTGTGCTGATATTAAGTTCATAAGCGGTGGTTCAAGTAAGGCTGTTCCATCAGATGTTGGTTCTTGTTTATCTAAAGGTGTTTACACTATCAATAACGATGGAACAATTACAGAAGGTGCACCAAGTGACATAGTTCAAACTGGTACTGTTTACTTTAAGCCATCTAAATCTTTATCTAAAGCTTGTTTCCACTATCGTGGTACTCCTGATGCAAAAGGCACAGGTTGGACAAAAGCTCCAGGTGTTGAGATGGCTGTTGAAAAGAATGGATGGTTCTCATCTACTGCTCAGTTTGAAGCAAATATTACAGGTATGGAATTCTTGTTCAATGACTGTGGTAGCAATTGGTTTAAGACATCTTCAGGTGGTAACTTTACAACTAACAGCGTAGGTGTATTTAATGTTGACGGTACTAAGTTAACTGCTGGTTGCCCTACAGATGCTTCTGACAAGTGTTCTTCAAATCCTCCTGTTAATATTTCTCCAGTAGCAAGAATTGTAGCTAATCCGTCATCATCCGTAAAGAAAGGGACTAGCGTGACTCTAGATGGCTCAACTTCATCTGATTCTGATGGTACTATTGCAAGCTACAAGTGGAGTACTGGAGCAACAACAGCAAAGATTACAGTAACTCCAACTGAAACAACAACTTATACATTAGTAGTAACTGATGATAAAGGTGCTACAAACACTACATCTTATAAAGTTGTTGTTGACAGTGATATTGTTTTACAGGTAGAACCATCATTTGAAGATACTAGTGATAATAAAACTGTTAAATTTAGCAATACATCAACTGTAAGTTCTAATGCAGAAACTGTTGTTTATGAATGGGATTTTGGTGATGGTAGTAAATCTTCTGAAAAATCTCCAACTCATACTTATGCAAATGCAGGAAATTATAAAGTTGTTTTAAGTGTAACAGCAAAGAGTGGTTCAGAATCAAAGACTGAAAAGTTTTCAAAGGTTGTTGCAATTACTTCAGGTGTTGATTTAATAGCTTCTTATAGATTGAATGAAAAGTCTAATTTGTACGTATCGTTCAAGAATACTACAACAGTTTCAGGTTCAACTAAAGTTTCATATGAATGGGATTTTGGTGATGGTCAAACATCTACAGATACAGATGCTTACCATACATACGCTGAAGAAGGTACTTATACAGTTGTGTTGACAGCAAAGTCTGATTCAAAAATATCAGTATCAAAGATGCAAGTTACTGTTAGCCTTGATGAAGTTGCTGTATTCAATGCTGTAGCATTGAGATCATCTGAAAATTCATATCAACCAGAAGATTTTGTGATAAATGCTGGTAGTAAAAATTTATGGATAATTGAAAATTATACATTTAGCAAAAAGTACAACACATTCAAGATTGAAGGTTTTAATGGTGTTCAATGTGTAATTGTAGGTGGTAAAGTGAATGAAAGATTAACAGCTGACGGGGAATATATCAATGTGGAAGCTGGAACATACGATATTCATTTTGATGCTGAATCAATGGTTGTAACTTTAATTAAAAAGTAATATAAACGCACAACGCTAAAGCAGTAGTGTTGTGCTGATGTGTAGAATTCAATTAGGTGTCAGTTTTAAATACTGATATAAAGAGGTTAAAAATGTTAAAATACTCAAAGTTAACATTAGCATTAGTATCTTGTTTTGTTTTAAATGCTTGTGGTGGTGGTTCAAGTGGTTCTTCAGACACACCAACAACTCCCACAACTAGCAGTACAAAATCAAAAATTGCAGTTACAGTTCAAACTGTAGCAGGTGAAGAATTACCAGATAATTCAGATTACGTTGTTTGCCTAGATATCAATGGATCAAACACATGTGATAATAATGAACCAAAGCAAGAAGGTACGGTATCTAATGAAGCTGGTTTTACTGTAAATCTTGAGTGGAATACAGATGATGTAGGAGCAGGTTCTAAAGTAATAGCTGTTTCTAAGGGGGGGGCTAACTCTGGTGTACTATATACTGTACCTTTTAATAAATTAGAACAATTGCCTGCAACATCTGCAGATTCAAATCTTGTTGAATATGCGCCAGTATATTTAAATTCACTATCAGCTCTTCAGTCTAAATTAGGAGTTGAGAATTTTAAAAATATTACAGGTTTAGAAAATTCTAAAGATTATTCAAAGGTTTCAACTTTTGATGAAACAGAAAAGGTGTTTATAGATTCTGCAAAAATTATGGGTTTAAATGATGTAAACATTGATGCTACAGAACTTGAACACAAGTTATTAAATGCTTTTGTAAATATTAATGAAGCATTAAAAAGAAAATCATCATCAGAAATTATTTATGCTATTCAAGTGTCTGTAACCAAAAATGATGATAGTCCCTTTGAAGAAATTGTGGTACCTGTGGTGGATAATAAAGCACCAGTAGCATCTTTTACTGCTAAAATTGATGGTTATTCTGTAACTTTAACAAATAACTCAACAGATCCTAATAATGATAAATTATATAGTTTCTGGAATTTTGGTGATTCTTCAAAAATAGTAAGCAACAACGATTTGAGACAAGTTTCTCATACATATACTAAATCTGGAACTTATTTAATTACTTTAAATGTTAGTGATGGTGATAAAGGCTCAAGATATAATTTAGAAGTAATTATAAATTGTTATGGTGATGAATGTTCTGTAACTAATAAAGCGCCAACTGCAGATTTTACATATGCAACAGAAGAAGGCTCAAAGGTTGTTAGGTTTAAAGCTTCTGCTTCAGATCCTGAAAATGATCCATTGACTTACGAGTGGGTTTTTGGTGATGGTGGAATGTCTAAGTCAAACGATAATACAATAACTTACATCTATAATGATTATGGCACATATAATGTTTCATTAGTTGTTTCGGATGGTAAGAATAGAGTTCCTGTATCTCACTATGTTGTAGTTAGCAATGGTGGGGATGTAATTGATTGTTCTTCAGGTATTTGTACTACTGAGTGTAAGGATAATTGTCCAGCATTAGATTGTACATATACTAAATAATATTCAATATTTTACTTAATACTTAGTTTAGACAAAATCTCTTATTTCTTAGTAAATAGGAGATTTTTTATAAGTAAGAAAATAAGTGTTCTGAATTTAAATGGAAAAAATTCTTAATTAATTTTAACCATTCCATATGTTTTTTATCAAGGTAATAGTTTTTATGCTTAAAAGTACTGTAAGCGTTCTATTTACCTACGTCTAGTAATCAACAAAATACAACTGTAATATATCTCCTGTGTTTTAAGTACAGGAGTTTTTATGTCAAACGCATTTCTTACTCAAGTTGAAGCTTGTTGGGTTCAACCTACATTCCGCAGTTAAATTAAGTAATTTTCGTTCTAACATATGTATTGCAAAT
>JBJFGR010000056.1:0-2810 GCA_051892875.1 Succinivibrionaceae bacterium | reverse complement strand
AATTTCTTTAATAAACTAGAAACAGAAACCATTTCACATTCCTTTTTTGTTTTTGGTTAACTACAAAAATACAGAATTGAAATGTTTTTTCAATTTTTAGTTTTAAAAGAACACAAAGATCTATGAAAGATCTTTAGGGTAAAACCACTAAGAGTATTCATGTTTTACCCACATATATGCACGAAGACTCAAATATTTTGTAGAATACATAATATCATTATTATAAAAATTTAATTTATAGAAATTCACTTATTTGAATAAAAATGATAAAATACTTCTGTTTTGTGGAATTTTTTTAAAATATTATGAACATCTCTTAGGTAAAATTTTACAAAACTCTTTATTTTTCTATGTTTAAGCAGTTGTTTGAATTTTGATGCTTGGTTGTTTTTACTGGGTAGAAATTTCTTTTGTTTAAATAAGTATAGACCTAAAGGGTTTGTAAATACTTAATAGATATTCATATTTGTTTTATAAAGAGACCTTTCAATAGATTATTGGTTATTAGTAAACAAAGAAAATATTGGATTCATTATGAATTTTATTGCAAATATATTTGCTTTTAACGAGGTAGCGACAGTAACTATTCTGATTTCATTAGCGTCAGTAATAGGTATATTGCTAGGGAGTATAAAGTTTAAAGGTGTAGGCCTAGGTATAGGTGGTGTGCTTTTTGGTGGTATCTTTATAGGGTGGTGTGCTCAACATTTTGGTTGGGTTCCCTCTTCTGTTCAGGATAAGCTTGATATAGTTTCTCTTGGTATGGAACAAAATCAATTTACAGCTGAAGTCCAAAAGTATACTAGAAAGTATGCTGAATTTGCTGCATTTAAGCAAGTGTTACATTATGTTCAGGAATTTGGATTAATACTATTTGTTTATACAATAGGTATTCAAGTAGGTCCAGGATTCTTCTCTAGTTTAAAAGGTCCAGGTGTAAAGCTTATAGGTTATGCAGTGTTAATTGTCTTATTAGGTGCTACCATTGCTTTAAGTTATAATCTTTTCTTTGGTTTACGTCTTGATGTTGCAATCGGTGTGTATTCAGGTGCTGTAACTAATACACCTGCTTTAGGTGCTGGTTCGGCAATGATTGGTGAATTTGCACAAACATTTATAAAAGAAGGTATGTCTTCTGACCAAATTAGAGAGTTACTAGAAAACAAGGGTTTGGTTAAAGACACTGTAAGTTCAGCTTATGCTTTAGCTTATCCTTTTGGTATCTGTGGTATATTAATAACAATGCTATTAATTCGTTTAATCTTCAGAGTAAGTATTGATGCTGAAGGTGAACGTTATGAAATTCAAAAGAAGAGCAATCGTAAGGATTTAAATACAATCAATGTTTCTGTAAATAATAAGGATATGTTTAATAAGAAGATTTCAAGCATACCTTTATTACAAGGTGGTGATGTTGTTTGCTCTCGTTTGAAACGACAAAATGCATTAATGGTTCCTAAGGGTGATACAATCATTGTTCAAGGTGATATTTTACACTTAGTAGGTAGTGAACCTAAGTTATCACAAGCTGCAGCTTATATTGGTGAAACTGTTACTGAATCTTTAACAACAAAAGGTACTCAATTAGTAGTTAAGAAAGTTGTTGTTACTAATGAAAAGATTTTAGGAAAATCTATTGATTTATTAGGTATAAGAACTAATTTTGATGTAGCTGTTTCAAGATTGATTCGTACTGGTATGGAGTTTATACCTCATAGTGGTACAACATTGCAATTTGGTGATCAATTGAATTTAATAGGTACCAAAGAATCTATTGAAAAAGTAGCAAATATTGTTGGTGACAGTTCTGTAGCAATGCAGAAAGTACATATGTTACCTGTATTTATTGGTTTAGTTTTAGGTATGCTTTTAGGTTGTGTTGCTATTCCTGTTCCAGGTTTACCAGCTGCTTTAAAACTAGGTTTAGCAGGCGGTCCGTTAGTAGTTGCTATTTTGCTTTCTCGTTACGGTCATGTTTTAACATTCAACAAAATTCATTGGTTTATGCCAACAGCAGGAAATAGTGCTTTACGTGAAATAGGTATTGTTCTATTCTTGGTTATCGTTGGTTTTAATGCTGGGTTAAATGGTTTCGTTGATAATTTGGTTCATGGTGATGGTTTGTCATGGATGGGATGGGGTGTATTTGTAACAATAGTACCTCTATTGATTAGCGGATTCTTAGCATTTAAGTTATCTAAGTTAAATTACTTATCAGTTTGTGGTATGCTAGCAGGTTCTATGACAGATCCTCCAGCTTTAGCATATGCAAATGGTATGTACAAGAATTCTGAAGCAAGTTCTTTAGGTTATGCAACAGTATATCCATTTACTATGTTCTTAAGAATTTTAACACCACAGTTGATGATTTTAATTGCTTTATCATTAGCGTAAATAAATAAAAGTTTTATACATTATGTAATTTATATAAAACTTATCTTTTAAATAGACCCTTGTTATTCTAAGGTTTACATTAGATAACAAGGGTAAATGATAGTTCTATTAAATATCTAAATAATTTATAATTTCTAAAAAGTTTTTATAGTTTTAGATGTATAAATAAAATCATACCAATGTCTTATAAATTAAAAAAAGATTTAACACTCAAATATTAAGCCTCTGGTGCTGACGGCTCTGTTGTCTGATTTAGTTTAGTAATAAAAGGGATAGCAACTAGCAGAAATGAAGCAGGAATTAGGTAAAAATATGACTCTTCATGCGTAGTTGTGGGCAAAAATTGAGAATTTTACACTATTTAACCTTAACTTTTTGTAAATTATACGCTTAATCGTGTCTCTATTTATCTAAAG
>JBJFGR010000055.1:0-14531 GCA_051892875.1 Succinivibrionaceae bacterium | reverse complement strand
TTTATGCTATTTCAAAGAACCCTAATGGAGATTCCAATCTTATCTGTTCTCTACAATCATCCCATTCTTCTTTATAAGATGAATATAATGAATCAGCATTTAAAGAACCACCACCAGCAATCGATAATGTATATTTCCTTAATGCATTAGTCCATATCATACCTGCTCTTGCAACTACCATACGTCTAAAGATTACATCATTAAATAACTTACTTGACTTCTGTCTCTTATATACTTCCATCAATCCTCTTACAGGATGGTCAGGTTGAGGCCATACAGATAATTCCTTTTCTTTCTCATTATATCTTACGGTATATGATTCACCGAAATCCATCTTAGCCTGTTCCAACCATACAAGTGCAGCATTCCAATGGCCTAGAACATCTCCAAATCCACCAGCATTACTATAACAAGAACCTGTAAAAGAACTACCCATACTCATTACTGTGTTATACAAAGCATTATGTGGTAGAGTAAACAAATCATTGATTGTTCCCATCCAATCTGAAACTTGGAAATCTACAATTGACTCTAATTCATCACATATCTTATAATGTGATTTTCCTGGTACTAAGTCCATAACAAGATAATCTCTATAATTACCTTCTCTGAAATAATACTTCCACATGTATTTAACTGTATCAGCAATAATAAAATTCAATTGTTGATCTGAAATTTCAATACAAATTACTGGAGCACCTAACATCATCTTAATGTAGTTTCTCATTTGAGCTACATTCTGAATGTTCATCGCATCCATAAACTCATCTCTAACAGGTGGTTTAAATGGAGGATGTGGAGGTGCAGGTGGATGAGGTGGAAGTATATCAGGTTTTGGTCCTGTTCCTGGCCATGGTCCATCTGCTGGAGGAAATGGTCCTCTTATTTCATTTCCTGGAAGCATGCCATCCATTGGTGGATGCATTGGAAACATTCCGCCTGGAGGTGGAGGAGGTTTTGGAAATGGTCCTTTCTTAGTAATTTCTTGTGTTATATTAGCCATATACTATTTATAATACAAAATAAAAAAGATGGTATTAACCATCTTTATTTCTATTAAAACTTCTCCTTACAAATGTTTTGAATTTGTCTTCTTTTAATTTCAGCTTTCAATTTATGAATATAATCAACTATTGATTTCAAACGATAATAAAGCTTCTTAGGTTTCTTGTAACATTTATATCTATCGTCCATCAAAATAAAGTATTTCATAACTCCTTCAACATTTCTTTTTTGAGCCATTTTAGGATGATATACCTTACATTCACCATTAGTTTGACATGAAGCAATTAACTTATGACGGGCATTGTCATTGTCAACATAAATTCCAATAGTCTCATCCCATGGAGCTAAAGAAAAAGTCGTAAAACCAAACTTTTCTGCTATTTGTTTAAATTCCACTTGAGTCATTTAAAATCATCATCTCTTGTGTAGATATATGGAACACTATCAAAAGTTATAGCAGTTGCAAAAAAATTAGAACTGATCATATCATCAACATGTGCTAATGGACATCCTTGTTCTATGTTTAATTTAATTAGAAATAAATCATACTCATTAAAATGTGTTCCTTCTTTAGTTCTATAATCACATACAAGTCTTATAGCCCAAACAAAAACAATTATGGCGATAGCTAATGAAGAAATAATTATCATTCATCTTGTCCTATTGATTTAATCAATCTTAATTTATATTGCTTCTTCCAAAATAATATGTCTTTTTCAATTCTTTTCAAATAATTTTTAAATGCTTCTTTTGAAGCCAATGTTCTTCCATTACCTCTTGTACAAATGGCGCCCATACAATCTAAACGAATATCATAGCATCCATCTCTTTTAGTTTCAGCATCAAGCCATGCAATCAAATTATCTGCGGCTATTTCATTATTCAAATAGATAGCTACATAATTTGAATATTCACCATCTGTATCATAACCAAATTCTTTAGCTACTTCAATAAATTCTTCTTTAGTCAATTGTTTCGCCATCTGCAATACTCTTAATTTGATTTAATTTTATAATACGTTTATAAACATGTATTCTTTCTATGACTTCATCAAGCCAATCTATAAATTCTTTTTTAGTCTTAACTACTTTTGAAATTTGATCTGTCTCTATACGATTAATATCTCTATAAAATATTGGGTTATATATTTTTACACCATAAGAACAACAAATCGCTAAACACATTTCACTTGTATAAATGTTATCAATGTATATACAATAATCTCCTATTGATTCTAATAAAGGATTTAATTCAAATCCATATTGTTTAGTTATTTTTTTAAAATCTGAGGCTTTCATACATCTTCCTTACATATATTCTTGATAGCTTCAAGTTTTTTCATTTTATTAAGTTTAGTTTCAAATATAGATACTTGTTTAATAAATTCTTCTACACTTCTAATACGTTTAAATTCTTTTTGCTTCCAGAGTGGATATTCATCAACCTTAACAATAAAGAAATAATCATCTTTAGATTTATGATATTTTAACCATTCTCTATATGTTTTAAAATTGTTCTTGTATAACATACAAAAGAAACGCGTATCTCCTTGTCCATATTCATGATTTATTTTAGAAATTGTAAAATAATCTTTGTTTTTATTATTTACTTCTAAACCATATCTATGAATAGACCTATCAATCATTGCAATAATCTTTGTACCTTCTTCATTATTCACTGTTATTGGCATTGTCATTAACCATAAGCGACCTAAAAGATAGCTTACATAAAAATGGCCATACTACCAAATATAATTGCTAAAGGTTCCATTAATCTTCCTCTTTACAAATACTTTGAATTTTCATTAACTTTTCTTTTCTAATTGCAGTCTTCATTTGATTTGGCATATCTTTAAACATTTGATAAAAATCATCATACTTAGCAACAGGATTCAAATATTGAAATGCTCTTGTTTCAAATACATACGATAAGCTAAATCTCAAATCTGGTATTTTTCTTTTCTTTAAGAAATCAAAAAAACTTGTATAAGTCAATCTATCAAAAGTATAATATAATTTATCTTCAATATAAAACGCATTAACATATAATGCGGCTTTCATTTCATAACCATATTGAGTTTCTACTTTCTTTTTAATTGTATCTAAAAGAAATTTCTTAGTTTGTTGGTCAAAATATGGTAGCTCATCCTTAATCATGTTATAATGAATTACTTGGTATATCATCCAAAGAACGCATAATGTCAATGTGGTCATCAAAATAAAAGCTACACATATACAAATAATCGGAACTAACATATATCCTTTTCTTTACAAATACTTTCAATAATACGTTTCTTATAAATCTTCTTTCTATCTCTAATGAGTCTTGGAAATTCAGCTATTAACTTATCCAAATCTGTATACAATTCAAACATCATTATTAGATTTTTCTTGGCACATCTCTATAAACTTTTCTTTACTTATACTGGATCCTTACAAATGTTACGAATTCTACGGAGCTTTTCAGATATATTAAAAAGCTTAACTTCTTTGTCAATAGTTTTCAATTCATTTTCCAAAACTGAAGGATCACTGACAGGAATTCCATTAATACCAGTTGTCAAATAACATTGGCCATTGTGATTTACAATTTTTATTTTGTTATAGAGGACACATCCGAATAAAGCATTTCTTAAATGATTTTTGTTATATTTAATATAGAATACAATTACAATATTTTCTTCAGATTCAAGACTATATGTAGGTGTATTCAAAGAAACTATATATTTTTTACTTAGTATTTTATCATCGTCACATTTATCATAAAGATATGGCTCATAACCACATTCATGACAAATGCTCAAAAACTTTTCTTCATTTAATGTATTTTCTTTAACATGAAAAAACATATTATTCCTTACAAATATGTTTAATTTCGTAGAGCTTTCTTAAACGAGCAAACTTTTGTTGCAATTCATTATTCTTTTGAATTTAATTTTCAATTTCTTCGTATGCCTTCTTAAATCCATCTACATTCAAACAATTATCAGTAAACTTAACTGGAAATTCTGCGATATATTCCTTTGTTGTAGGAAATGCTATTTGATATGCATATTTTTCATTACCTTCATAGAA
Source organism: Succinivibrionaceae bacterium (assembly GCA_051892875.1). Lineage (GTDB taxonomy): Bacteria > Pseudomonadota > Gammaproteobacteria > Enterobacterales > Succinivibrionaceae > JBJFGR01. The sequence goes on along the minus strand of JBJFGR010000055.1, from coordinate 10,452 downwards.
ATAAAGAATACGCACTTTTTGCAAAGTCAATGTCAACGTATGCACAACTTTGTTTGTATATTTTCTTGTCACTGCATCTTTAACAGTTTCAATCGCAGACGTATACTTGATAAAAGGATGCTGCACTTGATGAGCCCAAGGTCCATTACAATAATGATAAATGAAAGATGTGCCATCACAATTATGATTATAAAAACTATTACGCCATAAATCTTCAAGCGAATACTTTTCAAAATAATCATCATTTTTAAGCGCATCCATCATGTTAATCGTATATTTGTTTTGAATACTCATAATTGCACCATTAGACCAATTAGCACAAATCTTATTTTGACTTGGATGTGCAGTAGAACGTGCCATCTCAGTTCGCACATAAATCTTCAAACATTCAATCATCGCTTGTTTCAATGCATCAGTCATTAATCTTCATCCTTATTAATGGAAAGAATTTGTGCCAATTTACAATTGCGAATAATCTGTTTACCTAAATTAATATTCTTTTCTTGTGTATCTTCAATCAATTCAACTGCATACTTAAACAAATCCATATCAATTTCTTTGTCAGTAGAAAAGTCATATCTTTCTCTATAACCACCAGGCATATAATTAGTAGCAAGTTTTTTACCATCTATTATCTGATAAACATATTTAGGATTGATAATCGACAAAGAAATTGTCCATGGATTCCAATTCACAGATTCATTTTTATACATTGCAATTTGAATTTCTTCAGCGTAATACCTAACACTATCTTTGTATCTCGAATCAAGTATATGTAATGGACGATTTATCTTACCATACTTGTTAATTTTAGTATCTTGAATTATCTTATAACCATTGTTGAAAATTTCTTTGTAATCATGATGAAATTCACCATTCAAATTTAATTTCCATTCAATAGGCTTATCATACGTCGAATAATATAAGTCGACAATATATAGATCTCTGGAATGCTCCTTAGCAAAATACTGGAGCATATCCACAATTTTCATTTGAGCATCCCATTCGTTATACATTATTCAACTTCTCTTCCGTCAATTTCAGTGTCAGCCAAGTAAGATCCAAACTGCCTGATAATCTCCTGACGATTTTCCTCAGCCTTAACCTTATCATGATACACGCCCCAAATCATACGACGTTCAGGCTTGTCCATAGTGTTGTAAGTCAAAACATAAACCTTTTCCATATTATACCTCTTTTATTTTTACAAATAAAATATATCAAAAAAGAGGTTTCTTGGAAACCTCCTTTTATGTAAAATTTTGTTTACTAAAGCAACGTTTTTCCTTTCTTTATTAAAGATGAAAGTTAAACCAAGCCTTAAGCTGGTCAAAATCCTTGTATTCGAGGGTGCAATCATTCAAGTTAGTCTTGAACTTCAGAGCGAAATTTGCACCATTCTTCTGAGTTTCTGGATATTCAACAAATTCCTCAATCTTGCAGAAAGAACGATGACCCTTACGAGGATGGCCATAGGCCTTGTTATAAGCTGCGATACAGTTAGAAATATGAAGTGCTTTATCACCAGTCATTGTAAACTCCTTAGAACATTAAACATACGATGCTATCAACAGCGGTTACTCCTAGGATAAGAACTAAAAGGAAGTATTCGCCAAACTGCTTAATTTTAGCAACCTTAGCCTTATGCTGATAATAAGCAGTCCAGTTAGAAAATCCTTCAGGTTTATATTCTCGTATAATCATCTTTAACCTCTTTTATTTTAACAAGTAAAATATAAGTATATTTGGATTCTTTGGAAACCCTATTTTTCATAAAATAATGTTTACAAAAGGCTCATGAGCCTTTTGTAAATACAAAAGGCTCAGGTAGCCCTTGGAATGTAAACATTTTGTTTACATAAACTAAAATTTACATAAAAATGATGTCCAGGAGCGCATCCAGGGCATTCTTTTTAATGGATATTTAGTTGTTCGGCAAATAAAAAAGAGCGCTTTTGAAGAGCTCTAAAATAGCTTATTTTATGACCTTTTAGTCTTCATTATATATTTTATAAATCTTATTGACAAGAGCGACATTTGTCATATCTACTGGGCCTCTAAAACTTTCACCATTTATTTCCAACCATTGAATATATGGAGCTCCTGATAGTTTTTTATATAGATCACTTGTACTAAAAACAATTTCAACTTTATTTTTATTAATAGTGCCTTTAACTCTAATACGCCAATCTACTGTTGCTTTTACAGTAGCTTTTATATTAGTCATATTTAAAGTTTCAATACAGAAATTCTTAATGTATTCTTTAATCTTTTTATCTGTTGCATTTGCTAGTCTATCATAATCTATATCTGGTGCACCACACATAGCTTTTGAGCCTAACCATAAAAACCTTCATTTACTTCATCAGCAAATAATGTTTTAAATCTAGCAAATTTTCCACTATACTTTTTAGCTATTTCTTTCATTTTATTAAAGTATTGTGAAACATCATTATTTACAAATTCATCATAACTTAAAATCTTTGTATATAATGATATATGATACATTTCACTATCCCAAAGACTGTTATTAAAATAAGATAAATTTAACTTAACTTTTTTATAATCTTCACTTATGTCACAATTATATGTTAATGAACCTTCTTTACTAAAACAATAAATAAATCTCATTCCACCTCTAATACCATAATGAGTGTCCATAACATCACTTATTTGTTCTTCAAAAATTTTTTTAACCGCGTTACACAAATCACGTTCATTTCTTAAATTTATATTTTGATCAAATTTTTTCCTATTTTCACGTGAACGTTTTAATTTTCTTTCAAGTCTTGCTTGAATTTGTTCCTCTGTTGCTTCATTTAATGGACGTATTGTATAACCATGTTCAATTAATTCCTTTTTAGCTTCTCTTAAATTCATATTTTTCTCCTTTCTTTATTTATACGAATGTCTCCTTTAGATATTTATACGAATTAGCATATTCTTCTTCGAATATCCATTCCTTTTCTTTTTTCTTAAAGGCATTTCTTATTTTATGTTTTTCAGTCTCCTTAATTTCAATATACTCTCTTAAAGATAGGTGTCTATAGCAATACTTTAAACACATTCTCATTTTAATTAAAAGAAGATGACACAAATGATGTTCTTTAGGAGTTAATTCTACTTTGTTTGTTTTCTTATTACTTCCACCTTCTGAACGTGGTATAATATGGTGATTTTCTATATATGTTCCATATAATACTCTTGTTTGTCCTCTTTTAATCAGTTTATCATAGATTGCCTGATAATTCAAAAAGACCCCTTTTTTATTTAAGTGATTTACGAGAATTTAATGCATATTCAATTGCTTTCTGTGAAGGATTTGACATAAACAATTGGCCTTCTTCAAAAAGATATTTGGCAACAGCCTCATTTTTTACTCGATATGCTTGGTCAATTTTCTCCCTATTATAAACTCTAATACCAGCTACTTTTGAATTTTGTTCATTTAAATATGACATTAGAGTTTCTTTATTAAAAAAATACCTTTTTTCATCCCGTATAAACTGCTGATCTGATAACATTTTTTCAAATAATCTAATTCTATTGGACAATGTTAAATGATGTAAATTAATACCCCAGAAACAATTGATATTCTTTTCATAAGGTCCAATACAGTAGATAAAACAATCTTTGTCATATCCTTCTGTACCTTTCCCTGGAGTAAATCTATAATGAAAAGTATACCAATATCCATTTACTATATAATTAGTTAATTCGAAATCTTCTTTCATGTTACTTTAAGAAATTATTACCATGTGCATTTAACCAAGCAATTTGACTATCTGATGCAACCTTATAATCAGTTTCTCCGCCCTGAGTATATTGTTTTACAGATACTTGTCCATCATCCATTTGTTTAACTAACCAAAATCCTTCATGTTCACCATCAGATGAAACGTTTAACATATATACGTGTCCACCACTAATATCTTTATCTTTTTCAACTTCTAGTGAAATACCATCTGAAGAATGACCATCGGAATGATGTGAATTACCGTTTATTAACACATTACAATGATTTTGATCTTGACCAGCATCTTTACATGCTTTATCTATTTCTTTTTCCATGTTATCAAATACTGCATCAAAATTTGAACCATCACTGGTCATGGTAGTTGAACCATGTTGAGAACCTAGATAACTATCCATATTTGCATTGTTTGCGGCTTGGGCTCCACCTGCAGCTAACATTAAAACTGCCATTGTAGTAAAGATTGTTTTCTGCAAACCTTTAGCATTACGGAATTTACTTAAAACTCCACTTGATTTTATTTCGTCTTGTAAATCTTCTATATTATTCTGAACTTCTTCTTTTTTACCAGCACTCAATTTCTTCTTAAAATTTGCTAATACTCCAGGTATTTTCTTTAGCATCTCTTTAGCTGAAGCTTCTGTTAAAATAGATGCTTCACCTAAAAAACTTTCTGTATTTATCTTTAAGCCACCTTTTCCAATTGAAATCGTAGTTGTCTTTCCATGCTTATGATGTGGTCCAAAATGTTTATCATGTGGTGGACGATAATCTCTTGGATCAACATAATCATTTGTTGGATCATTATCTTGGAAACGAAGATCTCTTCTATCTGGTCCATCATGATATACTGTTTTTGAAGGTATAACTTCTTGAGATGTATAATGATGATTTAATCTATGCATATATCTATCTGCTTGATGGAAATCTCCAGCAACAGCCATATTTGATGCCATCAATAGAATAGCAATTGCACCTAAGATTGTAGTCTTACTTGTTGTAAACTTATCAGAATTCTTTACTTCTTTCTTAAATTGTTCAATATCATTTTGAGTAGCTTCTGCTTCTGTAGAATCTTGTCTACGAATAGCAGTAGTAATACTGTCTTTAAATCTTGTCAATACTTCCTTTGCTCTTGATAGAATATCAGCTTCATTTAAACTTTCATCTAAGAACTGATTTTCTGCTGTCAAATATTCATAACAAGATTCTTTGAAAACCTTTTTCTTTTTCTTCTTTTTCTTCTTTTGTAATTGATTTAACCAATACTGAGGATAGTGTGCCGCTTTAACACCAGTTGGAGCAGATTGACCCCACTTTACCATAGCAACACCTTTACAATCTCCACCATGTGGAATTCCTTGGTCCAAACCACATGGAGCTCCTATTCCCATAGAGAAATCTTCATTTACTTCATCGTCTAGAATTGCTTTAACCTTTTTTAGATAATCTCTTAACATACGAATACTGAATGCTATCTGAGTAAATCCAGAATTGTTATCCTCCTGGATAATACGCCATGGATATGTTTTACCTCTCCACCAGTACCCTTGTCCTCTGCGGAACTCAACTTCCCAAACTATATTATCTTGCATGACAATTTCAAATTGGCGTTTAATGTAGTTATTTTCAGGATCTACTTCATAATAGTTCTTGACAAGCTTTACTTTTTCAATTTCATCGACGATTTGGTCAACTATTTCTTCATAATTCATTTTCTACCTCAAATGTATATTTAAATCATATATTTTATTTATTAAAGAAGCAATATTTTTAAATTTATCAGAATGGACATATTCATCTTGAAACATTAATTTATTATAGGTTTCCATATCTCCATCATCTTTATACCATAATGCTTGTTTAATATCTGATTGTGGTATTTCAGACATAATTTTATAATGTATCATTTCATGAACTAATGTAGATACATATTCCTTCTTAGTTCTTTCATGATTATCAGCAATCTTTATATGACAATTATCAATTCCTTTTGGAGTTATATCATAATAAAACTCACCATAATTTACATCATTATGTTCAAATTCAATAGGAATTTCTTTTAATTCATCATTAAAATACAGACGATTGCATTCTGCGAACATCATCTGTAGATTTAAATCTTTAGGCTGAACTATTTGTGCAGCTCTTCTTTTATCATTTGCTATTTTCATATCAATAAGAATCGAAATCACGCCAGGAACTTGTCATAAAATCTTTATATGATTTTGTATAAGTAGTTCCATTATAATCAACTTGTATTTGTCCTGAATTATGTGATATAAGTTTTACTTTTATAGGACAACATTTTCTAACTTCTTCTATCTTTGTATAATAATACTCTCCATCAACTAAAGTAAAACCATATCTTGCATAATCTCTTGAATCACATTCAGGACATCTAACCATATTAACCCTTCTTCAATAACTTATTTAATTCATCATTGAGTTTACGAATAATATAATGCTTAGCTACCATATCTGTATTAGAAAAATAATTTTGGTATCTTACATTATTTGCAACATTCTTTACCCAAGAAACTGTAGAAAGATAACCCATTTTAGGCTTCAACCAATCTCTCAATTTAAACATCAATAAATCAAGATTAGATATACATTCATTTTCTTCTTTTGTTTTTGGTTGTCTTATAAGTTTACCATTTATATCAATTAAACCAAGACGATATGCCTTAGTCTTTGATGGTATAGTCTGTAAACCTTTTAAGAAAACATATACCAAAACATTATCAACATCTCTATAATGTGTTGATAAATCAATCTTCTTATTTCTTTGTTGTAGAGAAAACAAAGTATTCTGTGCTTCAGTTATAATTCCATTTGCTTCAAACATTGCAGAAATAGTAGTTGCATTATTCACCAAACGGCGAATTCCATGCAATCCACTATCATCATCCAATGATTGATCAAATCTTTTCCATAGTCTATTCATATTCTATTTATTGTAGTTTTAAAGAAGATCTATTCTATATTATTCCGTCTTACCAATATAGAACAAATGAGTTATATTCGCATTACTATTAGTAGAAGAACCCTTTATACCAATGTAAGAAATTCTTTCATCACCAGTCTCTTTGAAAATAAATGGAATAAAGTTAGTGACACCTGTTGATGGTCCACTAAAGTTAACACATTGAGCTTTATAAATCAATTCGTTATTCATGTCAAATGCGCAGATACTCATATTACCAGAAGAAGTTGTAGTAAATCCTATATTACCCGCATATTCTTTATAGTTATTACCAATAAACTTCTTATCTAATACAGTAGTATTTCCAGTATTACTATAAAATAACAGTTGAACTATGTCCACTTTCTTCGACTGTATAGAAGCTAATTCATCAGTATTCGCTTGTACTTGATATGTCAGATTACTAACTGTGTTGGATAGAGTACTGACTGAATCCATAGAAGCCGTATTGTCCTCGGTGATGTTGACATCAGTCACCTTGCCGTCAGTCTGAGTAACCTTCACCTGCACGTTTATGCCGTCTGTGCTAGTGACAGCAGCGTCTAAGTTATTGATGCGTGACGTGATGGACGAGACAGTTGCTGCCTTATTATTGCTTCCGTTATATGTGCCGTCAAATGTCAAAGCATCTTGCTTTCCGTCCCAATAATTGACTTTATCAGAAGTAACGCCTGAATTGATTGCTGCCCATTGAGCTGCGGTAAAGGAACTGTTATTAAGACGATATTCAAGAGCCCATGTGACTGTAGACTCACTGACTGTAGCCTTATAGCGGTCATAGTACGTGTTACCTGCAGAATCTGTGCCAGTGACGAACGCATAGTCATTATTGGTGACTGTGCCTGTATAAGCCTCCAACTGTTCCAAGGATGTGAAAGGCTCACCGTTATTTGAAATGTAGTTGGCAGTATTGGTAGCGATGGAAGAATTGACGAAGTCAGCGACTGCCTTGTCAGTAGGGTACTTGCTGTTAGAAGTTCCTAATACTACAGAGGTCTTATTGGACACAGCTTCTTTGGACGTGTCTGAAGGGTGGACATGGTCTTCTCTTGCGTATTTGCTTGATAAGCCAACAGAAGCAGTTCCGGCCATCAACGGATTAGATGTAGATGGGTCTGGTATTTTATCATCTACATCTACAGAAAGGTCAAATTTCTTGGTGTTAGTCTGAGTGTCTGTAGTCTCAATGACTTTAACTGAGTTATCTTCAGAAGTAATCTCTATATTAGGAACTTCTTGTGGTAAGTCAATGTCTTCAAATTCAACATTCAATTCACCATTTTCGTCTTGTAATATGTTCTTAATAGTCTTTGTAGAAGAACCAATGAAAGTATTTGCAGACTGCTTGTCTTTCTTATTTAATAGTGCAGATTCTATACCTGCAACATCGTCTTTGATTTGACCAATTTCTGTTGTATTTGCTTCAATCTTTTCAGTATGATTATTAACAACTTCAGTCAATTTTTCAGAGGCTGCTCCAATATTCTGACGAGCTTGTTCTTTTGCTTTTTCACCTAAACCTTGATCTACTGACCATAATACACTTGTTGTTTGTGCCATATTAATTACCTCATATTACTTACAACGAATTGGGAAATCATGTTCTATTTATTAGTCATAATATTATCATTGTTAAAGGTCAATGCTAACATTTATTGTTCATTTGACTTCATGTGTGAAGATTTGTGTACGTGGAACTTTACCATCTTCCGCTAGTCCTACATGGAACCATAGCTGTGTCGTCGAGTTATAGTATATGCCAAGTTGGTCAATATCCATCAAGTGAGAATGCAATACGGCTAGCAATTTGTCCATGTCTGCACATTTGATGTCTGCTGCTAATCCTTTGACGTGATAACTAGACAATACGCCGCCAACCGCTTCATTGACTTCTTTACTTCGATAACCAGAATTAACGATGATAGGTAGTTGTAATTCATTACGAATAATCTGTAAGAATTCTGACAATCTGACCAAGTTACGTATGACGTTCATATCGTTTGGTATGTTGTCAAGTCCACTGTCAGTCTTTAACAACTCTTTGAATCTGAAATGTGTAATGTCAATCATTTCTCCGCCTTCTTCGCTAATTCCACTTTAATCGCTGTCAATTCATCTAAGATACGATCTAATTTATCCGCAAAGACCTGATTCTGTTCCTTCATGAATGTTATGTCATGTTCACAGATCGTAAGTCTAAGGTCAATTGATTCACTTATATTATCGCGTTCAATCTTCGTCTGCTTTCTGTCACTACCTATCTTCAAGTATATGAATACACAACCCAAGACGCAGACGACGATAGGAAGAGCTGCTGGAGAGATTGCTGATACGATTGCTGTCACGATGTCTGTCATGTGCGTGCTTCCTCCACGAGATAGAACCTATATAGGCCGTTAGCTAGGTCAGCCTTGAACCATACCGTCAAGTTAACTAAAGTCTCATCAGTCAGTTCTACTGACCATAATACACTTGTTGTTTGTGCCATAATAATTACCTCATATTATTAATATTTCTGAATAAAAGAATTTTAGATTTAATTCTATTCTTCTGTAGTGAAAATATAATCTTTAGCATCAGCATAACTAATAGCATCAGCAGAATCTAGCATATCAATGTATTTCTGCTTTCTTTCATCTGTCAAAAATGTGTCAGTATCTACATTCATGAAAATCTGTTTTGCTTCACGGAATGAACCAGTCATGAGTAGTGTGTAAGCCTGAGCAAGTTTAGCTCCAATTTGCATTGGAGTTATACCCTGGAAATCAGTCAAGATACACTCTTCTCTAAATAACGCAATTACCTCGTTACCAATTTCTATGTTATAACATACTTCGCCTGCTCGGCCGTCAATCTCATTTATTCGGTTTACATTTTGACACAATTCTCTCTTAAATCGGTCTAATGAAACTTTAGTTCGTTCTTCTTCTGGTTTATTGACTTCCAAAAAATCATATACTGAGTGATTTTCGTAATCTTCTATAATATATGGTGCTTCTTTAGTCCACCAGTCTTTGTTATTGTAAATCACTTTACCATCTACTTCTACAATTCTACTTACATATTTCATACCGGTTTCCTCTGCAAAGATACAATCATCTTCTAGTATTCCTTCTTTATTTAACATCTCTTTAGCAAATTTCATATTATCAAATCTGCCAATAAATTTAAAATTTTCTTTATTTAGAACATAAATCATTTTAAGCTCCCATCAAAACTTCATACTTGTGGTCAGTACTTATAGTTACATTTGATAAATCCATGCATGACATAGTGCTATAATAAGTTGACAAATTATTACTATTCAATTCTGTCAATTTTGCTTTCATATTAGATGTTTCATTTATAACTGGACTATTTTGTTTTTCTACTGTAAAACTTGGTGCATCTATGCTTGTTAATGTCATAGAAGCTAAACTGACATAATTTGAAATTTCATAATAACCTGGTGCAATATAGCCTGTTTCTGAAGTCCATACACCTTCAGTGAATCTGTATCTTCCATCGCCTGACACGTAACTGACGTTTTGTACTGTTGTATATGAATAATTATTCACAGCAGTTACTTTATAAAAGCCAGTGTCATTTTTCCAACCACTTGAATGTTGATAATTGAATGTTGCAGAGACTAAATATACGTCATTGACGTTGACAGTCTCCATGTCCGGTTCAGAAGTTATAATCGCTGTAATTGTAGTAGGTGTTTTGC
>JBJFGR010000054.1:0-58829 GCA_051892875.1 Succinivibrionaceae bacterium | reverse complement strand
AAATACTTTTACCCTTTTGTCAACTCATTTTCTCTTTTTTTCTATATATTTTTTTATTTTTTTAGTAAGTGTCTGATTTTGCGTTTGTCTTTTTTATTGAACTATATCCACTATTTCAACCTATAAACACCTATATATTTTAAATTCCTACTTCAATATTTGAGTTACAAGAATATTTTTATTACCGAAAAATTTATACCTAATAGCGATCTAGCAATAATGCAGGTATAAACTTAGCAAATTCATACAAGTTTTTAAAAATTCCTTTTGCCTTCGATCTATCTTCTTCCGATACTTTATGACAACTCTCTATTAAGTAATTATTAGTAATACCTGCTGATATTCCTGCATCAATATCACTACCCTGATCTCCTACCATATACGATTTTTTAAGATTGATTTTTAAATCTCTTGCACTTTCAAGTATCATTCCTGGTTTTGGTTTTCTACAATTACATTCACATTTGTATTTCCCTATTCCATTTGTAGGATGGTGTGGACAATAATATATACCATCTAATATTATTCCCTTATCCTGTAAAGTCCAATCCATCCATTCTGTTAGTTTTAAAAAATCTTCTTCAGTATATAATCCTCTTGCTATACCAGATTGATTGGTTACTATAACAATTGCGTACCCTTTTTCTTTGATTATCTTTAATGCTTCAATAGTTCTTTCTATAAATTCAAAGTCATCAATCGTATGAACATAATCATATTCTTTATTTATAACACCATCCCTATCTAAAAATATTGCAGGAATCATATGTGTATTCTCCGTAAAATATGTTAATATCTAATAATCCTAACTATTTGATTATATTATATATGTTTTTGCACCATAGAAATTTAATTTTTATCGATATTTCAAACTTCATTTATGTTGATGTTGTACAAAATTTTCTCAATCTGTTCCCTAATTTTTTATTTTTTGCAAAAAAAAGGATTTTATCTAGCAATAATAATACTATTCCACTTAATAATATTCCTCAATATCTAGGAACAACAAATACTGGAATAATCCTTGACTCTACTGATTTTAATGCCGATTACTGCTTATCAGTTTTAGGTTCAATTTCCTCTTTTGGTTTTATACTGTGTCTTATTGATAAAAATAATTTAACAGAAGAATATTTCAATTACTTCAAAAATCTAGCTATCAAATATAGAATTAAGTTTATTCCTTTTAATTTATTCCTTTCAAATAATTTGGTAACAAAAATTACTAATATTCACAATAAAATTTTATTAAAAACAAAATTTTCAGAGAACCACCCACTTAACCTTTTAACACCTACGAAACAACAATTATATTTTATAAACAACACCTATGAACAACTTTGTGCCCAAAATTCTATTCATTATCTCCTAACAGGTAAACGTGGTTCTGGAAAAACATGCACAATTTATTTTCTTTTAAAAAAATTAAATTCTTTAAATTTATCTATAGGCATACTATCTCCCACTAAAAATAAGATTTCATTTATTAATAATCTAAATATTCAGCAAAATATTAAATTCATTACTCTTGAAAATGCGAATGAATATATACACACCATTAATTTATTAATCATTGATGAAGCAGCCACTATTCCTCTCTTTCATCTTCATGATATTATTAAAAATTTTTCGTCTGTTATTATTTCAACTACTATGGATTGTTATGAAGGAAGTGGAAATGGACTAAGAATTATTAACTCAAATAAATTCACTATCTATAATTTGACAAATAGTTTTAGAAATTACTACGATAAAATTTCTGTTTTTTTTGATAAATTAACATTTTATCAACAATATATAAACAAAATATCAACATTTATTTACACCAAACATTCTCATCCTTTTATATCATTTAGTAAATTCCAATCTTTGTTAAAAGACACCAATACTTTAGTAGAAATAAACAATATACTTAAATTAAATCACTATCAATTTACTAGAAACAATATTATTAGATGGCTCCAAAATCCAAATGTCTATATAGGTCTATTAAAATTTAACAGCATCTCTGGCTTAATAATATTTACCAAAGAATCTATAAACGATCCAAATTTAGCTTTAGATATATTTAATGGTATTCGTCAGCCACATGATAATTTAATTCCTCAAACTTTATTAGCACATTTGGGGGATATAACAGCTCATGATTATACCTACTTCAGAATTGAAAGAATAGCTATCATTCCTGAATTAAGAAAACAAGGTTATGGAAAAATGCTTATATCTGAATGTGAAAAATTTTTAGTATCATCAAATATGGACATTGATTATTTAGCTGTTTCTTGTGCGAATAATTTATCAAATTCCTTATTTTGGCCAAAAAACAACTTTTATTTTGTAAATATAGGTATTACTAAAGATAATGCATCTGGATTAGAATCAATTTGTTTGCTGAAACCATTAAATAAAAATTCCTTGTCTCATTTGTCAACAATTCTATTCTTATTCACTGCAAAAACAAATGATTTATTTAAAAGATATCAAATAAATAATGAAGGTTACATAAAACAAATAATATCAAACTATGATCCTCCTTCTAAAATTGGTTACTTTAAAGATATTATAAAGAGTATAGCATACCACCATCATAACATAGAACATTCTTATTCTTACATAAAACAGTACTTAAAAAATAATTTATTTTTTAAAGCAAATATAAAAAAGTTCCCTTATTTATCTACATATATAAAAACAAATTCTCTTACCCAAGCTATAAATTTATCAAATGCTAATAGCAAAAAAAATATGTTTATAAAAATAAGAAGTGAACTTATAGATGTTTACGAAAATTCCAATAATTAATCATAACAATATTATAACTATTATAATGATAGATATTATCTTTATTTCAAACTTACACCCCAGCTCAGCAATTAAGTAACAAGAGCATTTTTGAACTGCTCTTGTTATTTCTCAGACCTGATATGCTTAAAAAAGAGTTATATCAGCAGTTATTTATCACCTACGTTTGTACCCCATCCGTCATATACTATATTGTATTTATTGCATAGATTTACAAAAGTTTTTATTTCTTCCATTAACTGAGCCTTATCCAAGTTGTGACTCGTATACACATTACAACAGAATATTGTCTCTCCATTATCCTCTTTTAATTCTTCAGCATCACTAATATCTACAGAGTCCTTAAATGTACAAGCGACATCAATAACAAATTTTTCTAAAGATACAAAAGAAGATGCTGAAAAAGCATGTTCTATTTCATATATATCATTTGGATTATAACCATCACTGCTAATATCATTAATAATTGCTAATGTTTCTTGTTCAATATCACTTAAGTTATTATATTCAACCACATTGGTAATTTCAGAAACATATGAATCTTCTAATTCGTTAATCATTATTTTCCCCAAAAAAATTGTCAGATAATAAAATATCTTCGTTTAAATTTATACTTACACCTTTAGTTACAATTACTCGTGCTATTTCAATAGCCTCTTGAATTGAATGATATTCACAAGAACCACATTGATACCTATTTGCTTCAGGAATTCGTAAATTATTATTTGCAATTTCATTGCACGAATTTAAAAAGGCTTGTTGAACATCAACATCACTTGGTTTTCCTATCACTGACATATAAAAACCAGTTCTACACCCCATTGGTGAAATATCTATTATTTCACATGACTCACTATTTAAGAACTTCCTCATTAATGAAGCAAATAAATGCTCAAATGTATGCATACCTTTAGGGGGAAGCATTTCATGATTTGGTTTGCAAAAACGTAAATCATAAACTGAAATTGTGTCACCTTTAGGGGTTGTCATCACCTTTGCTAAACGTACAGCTGGTGCTTTCATAATTTCATGATTTACCTTAAAACTATCTAATAAAGGCATAAATAATCCATCCTTATAATTTACAATCTTTTAATTGTTGAGCATACTGTCGAGATAATTTTTCAACATTCTTTGCTATATTCTGCAGCTTTGAATTTTTTAAATATAACTTTTTCTTATAACCACCCCAACCATCGTGATAATTAATATAATGGGCATAGACATTTGACAAAGGTACACCATTTACCTTTTTAGTTTTTAACATATACCAACTCACAAAATCTAGGGAATCATAAAAATTTGTTCTACTTAAAAAAAATCTGTCTGTTTCATTTTTGTAATCATTCCACACTGGATCCTGAGCTTGAGGATAACCATATGCAGTACTTCCTCGCCCATAAGGTATAAATAAAAACCATCTCATCGGCGGTTTTACGTCAGATCTATATCCGGATTCATGATAAATAATAGACATAACAGAGTTTATCGGAACTCCCCGTTCCTTATAAACAGCTACAGCATCGTCATACCAATGAGGAAACTCTTTAAAAATTGAACATAAATCATTTGGTCTTGATGGTATAGTCGAAGTACACGCTATAGCATTACATACAGTTAATAAAAACAAGACTATTTTTTTCATAAGGAAATTCGTTACACAGCATCATCATTCTCTTCACCAGTTCTAATTCTTATAACCCGTTGAACATCAGATATAAAAATTTTCCCATCTCCAATTTTACCTGTTTGAGCCCCCTTTGTTATTGCATCGACGCATAAATCAACCTCTTCGTCTTTGACAACAATTTCAATTTTAGCCTTAGGTAAAAAATCAACAACGTACTCAGCACCTCTATATAATTCAGTATGGCCTTTTTGACGACCAAATCCCTTTACTTCTGAAACAGTCATCCCAGATATACCTTTAGCACTTAATAATTCTCTAACATCATCCAACTTAAACGGTTTTATGATAGCTATTATTTTTTTCATTACGTAAACCTCATTTCAATCTATTACCCTTTATTATACGCACTATATTAAAATAATCAAACGACAAAAATTTGACGATATACATTGGCATATATTCTGCTTATAACTTACAAAGAATGAATTTAAGGAGAATAGTATGTTAAAGTTAAAAGATAAGAAAGTATTATCAATCATCAATATGATATCAGCATGGTTGGCCATAGTAATATTTACACTTCTAATTCTACCTAAAAAAATTATTGGTTATGATCTAGCTACTTATATCAATGAACAAAGAGCTTTATTGTTATTTATTTTTATACTTGCTATTTCCAACTTTATTAGTCAAGGTATATTATTTATAATTAACTTTCTATCAAATAAATTTAAACAAAAAATTTATATAAAAGAAATTACAACAGCTATTACGTGTTTAGATTTCGCAGAAAGAGCTGTTCTCCGAGAATTTATATTACAAAGAAAGAGTGTTATTAATTTACCATTAGAAGAACCTACAATTAGAAATTTATTAAAAAGTCAAATATTAGAAATTACTAGCAATGACACAGATTCTAAAGGTAGACAACCAATGATGATTAATGTTAAAGCTAGACCATACATTACTTATAGAGCTATTGGTTTAACAAAAAATAAAATGACGGATGAAGAAGTAAATCAATTACTAGAAGCTAGACCTAAATATGCATTAGCGTAACCTCATATTGCATAGGTACAGAATCGAATAAAATATAATTTCAAATGTATCTGTACCTTTTCCCGTTTCTAATCAAAAATCATACATATATAATATATTTTATTATCTAAAAAAATATTTAGAATGCATAACAAAAAGGCTAAATTTCAAATGAAATCTAGCCCAATAATCAAAAATAATAAGAATTATCTATTATTCAATAACCTTAGCAACAACACCAGCACCTACTGTACGACCACCTTCACGGATAGCAAAACGTAAGCCTTGTTCCATTGCTACTGGATGAATTAATGTTACTATCATCTTAACATTATCACCAGGCATTACCATTTCAGCATCACCTTCTAATTCAATTGTTCCAGTGATATCTGTTGTTCTAAAATAGAACTGTGGACGATAACCCTTAACAAATGGTGTATGACGACCACCTTCTTCCTTTGTCAATACGTACACTTCTGATTCAAACTTAGTATGTGGTGTAATTGAACCTGGCTTTGCTATTACCTGACCACGTTCCACTTCATCACGCTTTGTACCACGCAATAACACACCTATGTTTTCACCAGCACGGCCTTCATCTAACAACTTGCGGAACATTTCTACACCTGTACAAGTTGTCTTTACTGTTGGCTTTATACCAACTATTTCAATTTCTTCACCAACCTTGATGATACCACGTTCTACACGACCTGTTACTACTGTACCACGTCCTGAAATTGAAAATACGTCTTCAATTGGTAATAAGAATGGGTGATCAATATCACGTACAGGATCTGGTATGTAGCTATCTAATGTTGCAGCTAATTCTAATACCTTTTCTTCCCACTTAGCTTCACCATTTAATGCACCAAGTGCTGAACCACGAATAATCGGTGTATCATCACCAGGGAAATCGTATTCTGATAATAATTCACGAACTTCCATTTCCACTAAGTCTAACAATTCTTCGTCGTCTACCATATCACACTTGTTTAAGAATACTATGATATATGGTACACCTACCTGTCTTGCTAATAAGATGTGTTCACGTGTTTGTGGCATTGGACCATCTGTTGCAGCTACTACTAATATAGCTCCATCCATCTGTGCAGCACCTGTAATCATGTTCTTTACATAGTCTGCGTGTCCTGGACAGTCTACATGTGCATAGTGACGTTTTTCTGTATCATATTCAACATGTGATGTATTAATTGTTATACCACGTGCTTTTTCTTCTGGCGCATTATCAATCTGATCAAATGCACGTGCTTCACCACCAAATTTCTTTGATAATACTGTAGTGATTGCAGCTGTTAATGTAGTCTTACCATGGTCAACATGACCGATTGTACCAACGTTTACGTGTGTTTTTGTACGTTCAAACTTTTCCTTTGACACGGTTTTATTCCTTATGTTAAAAAATTCAACTGCCTAGAAAACTTATACTAGGCAGACAATAAAATTACTTGCTTTGACGAGCTTCAATTACTGCATCTGCAATATTCTTCGGAGTTTCAGCGTAACGACCAAATTCCATCACATATGATGCACGACCTTGAGTCTGAGAACGAAGATCTGTAGCATAACCAAACATTTCTGCTAATGGTACCATTGCTCTTACAATCTTACCAGAAGGACCATCTTCCATTCCCTCTACGATACCGCGTCTACGATTCAAGTCACCAATTACATCACCCATGTAATCTTCAGGAGTTTCTACTTCAACTTTCATCAATGGTTCAAGTAAAACAGGGTTAGCCTTCATAAAACCAGCCTTGAACGCCATAGAACCAGCAATTTTGAATGCCATTTCTGATGAGTCAACTTCGTGATAAGAACCATCAAATACAGTAACTTTTACATCTACAACTGGGTAACCTGCTAAAACACCATTAGCAATCTGTTCCTGAACACCCTTATCAACTGCTGGAATATATTCTTTAGGAATAACCCCACCAACAATTTCATTAACAAACTCATAACCTTTACCAGGTTCTTGAGGCTCAAGTTTCAACCAACAATGACCATATTGACCACGACCACCAGATTGACGAACAAACTTACCTTCAATTTCAGTAGATGATCTAATTGTTTCACGATATGCTACCTGTGGCTTACCAACATTAGCTTCAACCTTGAACTCACGCTTCATTCGGTCAACAATGATATCTAAGTGCAATTCCCCCATGCCTGAAATAATTGTCTGACCAGATTCTTCATCAGTATGTACTCTGAATGAAGGGTCTTCTTGAGCCAATCTTTGAAGAGCCAAAGCCATCTTTTCCTGATCTGCCTTTGTCTTTGGTTCAACTGCTACAGAAATAACTGGTTCAGGGAATTCCATTCTTTCTAGAATAATTGGGTCACTTTCTACGCACAATGTATCACCAGTTGTTACATCTTTTAGACCTATAGCAGCGGCGATATCACCAGCTCTTACTTCTTTAATTTCTTCACGTTTGTTTGCATGCATCTGAACTATACGACCGAAACGTTCACGCTTGCCTTTAGCGGCATTCAAAACAAAATCACCTGAATTAATAACACCTGAGTAACAACGGAAGAATGTTAAGTTACCAACAAATGGATCTGTAGCAATCTTAAATGCTAACGCTGAGAAAGGTTCTGAATCGCTAGTATGTCTACAAGCTTGACTACCATCTAATAATTCACCATTAATAGCTGGAATATCTGTTGGAGCAGGTAAGAAATCGATAACCGCGTCTAACATTCTCTGAACACCCTTATTTTTGAATGCTGAACCGCAAGTCACAGGTACTATTTCACAAGCAATTGTACGCTTACGTAAACCAGAAACAATTTCTTCTTCTGTTAATTCTTCACCGCCAAAGAACTTATCAAGAAGTGTTTCATCTGCTTCAGCAGCAGCTTCAATCATTTTCTGACGCCATTCTTCAACCAAATCAGTCATTTCTTCTGGTATATCTTTATATTCAAACGTTACACCTTGGTCTTCTGTATTCCATGCAATTTCTTTACACTTGATTAAATCAACAACACCAATAAAATTATCTTCTGAACCAATTGGCAAAACAACAGGCACAGGATTACCTTTTAATCTAGTCTTAATTTGTTCAACAGCTCTGAAGAAATTTGCACCAGTTCTATCCATCTTATTAATGAACGCAATGCGAGGAACATGATATTTATTTGCTTGACGCCATACTGTTTCAGACTGTGGTTGAACACCACCTACTGCACAATAAACCATTACAGCACCATCTAAAACACGCATTGAACGTTCTACTTCAATTGTAAAGTCAACGTGACCCGGGGTATCAATAATATTAAAACGATGTTGCGGGTACTGATGACTCATACCACTCCAGAAACACGTTGTTGCTGCTGAAGTAATAGTGATACCACGTTCTTGTTCTTGTTCCATCCAGTCCATGGTAGCCGCACCATCATGAACTTCACCTAATTTATGATTCTTACCAGTATAAAACAAAATACGTTCTGTAGTAGTTGTCTTACCAGCATCTATATGTGCAGAAATACCAATATTACGGTATTGAGCAATTGGGGTTTGACGAGCCAAAATGAATTCCTCATTCTATAACCGAAACAAAATAACTTTCTGCTTTTCAACAGAAAGTTAAACATAAACTACCAGCGGTAGTGAGCAAAAGCCTTGTTAGCTTCAGCCATACGATGAACGTCTTCACGCTTCTTAACTGCAGTGCCTTTGTTTTCAGCAGCGTCTAATAGCTCACCTGCTAGGCGCTGAGCCATGGACTTTTCACCACGGGAGCGAGCGGCTTCTACTAACCAACGCATTGCTAAAGCATTACGACGTAGTGGGCGAACTTCAACTGGTACCTGATAAGTTGAACCACCTACACGACGAGACTTAACTTCAACTGTAGGACGAATATGATCTAAAGCTTCTTCAAAAATATCTAAATGAGATTTACCGCTTTTTTCAGCAATAATATCTAATGCACCATAAACAATACTTTCAGAAACTGACTTCTTTCCATCAACCATAACAACATTGATGAACTTTGCTAACAATTCAGAACCAAATTTTGGATCTGGTAAAATTTTACGTTGACCAACAACACGACGTCTTGGCATTTTTATATCCTCGTACTTTCAGGTTATACCCAAAACAAAAAAACAAAAAAGCTTGGCCTTACTTAACGGGAACCATTAAGCCTTAGGCTTTTTAACACCATACTTTGAGCGACCTTGCTTGCGATCTTTTACACCAGCACAGTCTAAAGCCCCACGAATGGTATGATAACGAACACCAGGTAAATCCTTAACACGGCCACCGCGAATCAAAACTACGCTGTGTTCCTGTAAGTTATGTCCTTCACCACCAATGTAAGAAGAAACTTCAAAACCATTAGTTAAACGTACACGACAAACCTTACGCATTGCTGAGTTAGGCTTCTTTGGTGTTGTAGTATAAACACGAGTACATACACCACGTTTTTGAGGACAAGCAGCTAATGCTGGAACTTTATTTTTAACTACTTGCTTTACACGAGGCTTACGTACTAGCTGATTAATAGTTGACATTAAATTTAATGCTCCCAATCAAATAGTAAACTAAAAAAAATTATGTTATAACCTAGCAAAATTATACACATAATTCGAACCATGGCATTATACATTTATAAAACAAAAAATTCAATATAAAAAATTATTTCCATGTATATGGATTACCAAATTTTTTAATTAATGAAATAATACCATTACAATCTATATCTACGCCATACCATCTAATAATATTTTGTTCAATCAAATCTGTCCTACAAACAAATAGATTTTTAACTTGAGAAATTTCGACACAAAGTTCTGAATCTATATCCTTAAAAACGCTAACAGCTTTGGACAAAAGCAATAAAGCATCATCATCAGATATAGATTGTAAACAGTCTTTTAGTGATAAATAATCATTATTATCATTAATTATTACATGCAACATATTACATCCCAAATTTGAAATCAGTTTTTGATATTAGATCAAAAAAATCATTAGTAGAAACCTCTATTATTGGCAATAACTTATATTCATTACCTAAAACCAAAGGATTATCCACATAGTTCGTGTACATAGGTATATCATATAGTTCTAGCATTTGCATCTTTTTTAACAACATTTTAAGAGATGATTGATTACTAGCATCAGTTAGTAAATATGAAATTATATCTCGAAAAATAAAAACTTTTACTTCACAAAAAACACTAATACCCAAAGCGAAATTCAAAGTACTTTCTATTTTATTAATAGATGGAGTCTGAAATATACAAGCTATACTCTTCTCAAACATAACTACAATTTCCAAAAATAATTTGTTTTACATAGAATATCTGAAAACTCAGCTAGAGTTAAAGAAATCATACAAGACGGCAAATTAATTTTTAGATTTGCAACAATTGTTTCGCATGCGAATAACTTTACATTGTTTTTATTTAATTCTGAAATATCATTCAGAAATTTTTGAAAACCAAAATTAACTTGAGGGTCTAAACATAAAACACCATCAGAATAAAAGAAAACTACGACAGAAAAACCCTGATTACATAGAGTTTTACAAAATTCAATAAAAAATTCTAATAATGACGACTCTGATGGTGAGTGAGTATAAACTAAAGCAATAGACAAATTTAATCCCTATAGGCTATAACTTCTACTTCGCAAAGAACATCTTTAGGTAATCTTGCAACCTCAACACAAGATCTAGCAGGTGCTTGATTACCAAAGTATTTTGCATAAACTTCATTAAATTTAGAAAAATCATTCATATTTTTTATAAAACATGTTGTTTTAACAACATTATCTACGGTATAACCTGATTTTTCTAGTATAGCAATTAAATTATTACATACGCGTTCTGTTTGAATTGCTACATCTCCGTCTACCAAGGTATTAGTAGCAGGATCTAATGCAATTTGTCCTGAAGTAAATAAAAAATTACCAGCCTTCACTGCTTGAACATATGGCCCAATAGCTTTAGGAGCCTTATCTGTATTGATAACTTCTTTCATAATTAAAATCCTCAAAAAAAAAGCTAGACATAGTCTAGCTCTTTAATAACGAAAAGTAAATTATTTTAATTCAACCTTAGCACCAGCATCTTCTAGGTCTTTCTTGATCTTTTCAGCTTCATCCTTGCTTGCAGCTTCCTTGATCTTAGCTGGAGCAGATTCAACTAAATCTTTAGCTTCCTTCAAGCCTAAACCTGTAGCACCGCGAACAGCTTTAATTACAGCAACCTTGTTAGCACCGATTTCAGCTAATACAACGTCGAATTCAGTCTTTTCTTCTTCAGCAGCAGCACCAGCAGCTGGACCAGCTACAACAGCAGCAGCAGCAGAAACACCGAACTTTTCTTCCATTGCAGAAACTAATTCTACAACTTCCATAACAGACATTTGAGCAATCGCATCTAAAATTTCTTCTTTAGTCATTTTTTAAATCCTAATAAATAATTGTTACAAAATTAAGCAGCTTCTTTTAGCTTATCACCATATGCAGCTAAAGTTCTTACTAACTTACCAGCTGCAGCTTCCTTCATACAAGCCATTAAGCGTGCAATAGCTTCTTCGTATGTTGGTAAAGTAGCCAACTTATCAATTTGTTCAGCTCTAATAAATTCACCATCAAATGAAGCACCTTTAATACTGAACTTATCAGTTGTCTTTGCAAATTCTTTGAATAGTCGTGCAGCAGCACCTGGATGATCCATAGAAAATGCAATTAAACTTGGTCCAGTAAAAGTTTCAGCCAAATTTGCAAATTCAGTACCTTCAACAGCGCGAGTTAACAATGTATTACGAACTACGCGAGCGTAAACATTATTTTCTCTACATAACTTACGTAAAGCAGTTATATTAGCTGCTGTTGTACCACGAGCATCTGCAACTACAGCTGATTTAGCTTCCTTGGCAACTTGAGCAACTTCAGCAACAATTGCTTTCTTGTCTTCAATTAATAATGCCATTTAGCAAAACTCCTGGAAAGCCTTTACAGGCAAAAACCCCATTTAGGGTACAATGAAAATAACCAGAAGAAATCTTCTATCTGAGTCATTTCCGTCTACGCAGGAAATTAAGGTTTCCCACCTGCGGTCTTTGACGGGAGATGAACCCCCAATCAAAATAAAACTTTATATAACACTAAAGAACATTAATCAGCCAATAATGACTTATCTAATGTTACGCCAGCACCCATTGTAGAAGATATGCAAACCTTCTGAATATACTGACCTTTAGATGTAGATGGCTTAGCTTTCTTTATAGCTGAAACTAGTGCATTTAAATTTTCTACTAGTTTTGCAGGTTCAAAACTTGCCTTACCAATTGATGCTTGGATATTACCTTGCTTATCGTTGCGGTATCTAACCTGACCTGCTTTCGCATTCTTAACAGCTTCAGCAACATTAGGAGTAACTGTACCAACTTTAGGATTTGGCATTAAACCACGAGGACCTAAAACTTGACCTAATTGACCAACTACTCTCATTGCATCAGGAGAAGCAATAACAACATCAAATGAAATTTCGTTCTTCTTGATTTGAGCTGCTAATTCTTCCATACCTACATATTCAGCACCCGCAGCCTTAGCTTCGTCAGCCTTCGCACCTTGTGTAAATACAGCTACACGTACAGTCTTACCTGTGCCATTAGGCATAACAACTGAACCACGAACTGTTTGGTCTGACTTACGCGCATCAATACCTAAGTGAATACACACATCTACTGATTCATCAAACTTACAAGTCGCGAACTTACTTATTAAAGCAAAACCTTCTTCTAAGCTATATTCCTTTGACTTATCAACAGACTCTTTAATAGCTTTCATGCGCTTTGATAACTTTGCCATCGATTAGTCCTCCACCTGAATACCCATTGAACGCGCTGTACCCGCAATTGATCTTGCTGAAGCTTCTGCATCAGCACCAGTCATATCACCATCTTTCTTAGCAACAATTTCTAATAACTGAGCTTTTGTTATCTTACCAGCAACTTCTTTACCTGGCTTATGAGACGCTGTTTCAATACCCAATGTCTTCTTAATTAAATACGAAGCAGGAGGGGTTTTTAATACAAATGTAAATGATTTATCTGCATATACTGTTATGATTACAGGAACAGGAGAACCTTTATCCATTTTATCTGTACGAGCGTTAAACGCCTTACAGAATTCCATAATATTAACACCTTGTTGACCTAAAGCAGGACCAACTGGAGGTGCAGGATTAGCCATACCAGCCTTTACTTGAAGCTTAATGTATGCTTGAACTTTCTTTGCCATTTTTAATCCTTATGGGTCTACGTATTTAAAATACTTCCCAACTTAAAACAAATAAACTTGCGCAAAAACACAATCCGTGAAATTATACTCGAATATCTTAATATGTCAACATTTTTAAGATTCTTTTTCAACTTGTGAAAAATCAAGCTCTACAGGTGTTGCTCTACCAAATATTGCGATAGACACAGTTACTTTACTCTTTTCATAATCGACTGATTCCACAGTTCCTGTAAAATCTTTAAAAGCCCCATCCTTAGCTCTGATAATTTCACCAACTTCAAATTTTGTTTTCTGAGTAGGTGTATTTTCAGTTTCTTTAAGTCTGCTTAAAATTAATTCTGCTTCTTTTTCAGAAATAGGAATTGGATGATTTAATGTCCCACCTACAAATCCAAGAACTTTATCCGTATGTCTAACAAGCAACCAAGACTTTTCGGTCATAACCATATGAACTAAAACATATCCAGGGAAAAATTTTCTTTCTGAAGTTACAATTTTACCTTCACGACTTTCTTTTACTTTTTCTTTTGGAACTAAAACTTCCCCAAAATAATCTTGCATTCCTTCTAATTCTATTTGAATCTTTAGATTATCTGCAACTCTTTGTTCAAAACCTGAAAAAGCTTGCACAACATACCATCTTTTTTTCATTTTATTTACAGATTCTGTCATAAATCCACCCTACATATTAGATAGAATCAATAAAAGTTAAAACAGACATAAATATAAGATCAAAAATCCATAACATTATCGCAACTACAGTAGCAACAACACCAACAATAATCGTTGTCTGTCTTGCTTCTTGCTTTGTAGGCCATACTACACGTCTTATTTCTATGTAAGATTCTTTTGAAAAATTAACCACTCTTCGACCGGAATTTGTAAAAGCTGCAACAAAAATCGCAATAGCAATAAAGCAGAATACAATCAACCCTTTTATAACAGAATACAATGAATTAGATTGAAAAAATTCACGATAGCTATCTGTAACATAATAATTTCCAATAATTGCAGATGTTAAAATAACAAAAACAACCGCCCAAAGAAATATATTTTTACCATTGCTTACAACTTCATTCTTATTTAAATCTGTTACATCCTTAGCCGTATTTTCGACTCTTTTTTGATTTGTAATGTTTTGTTGATTAGCCATTAACTTTACCTTTATCAACTAATATCTTTTTATAAAATCTGATATAAAAAACCCCCGCAAAAAGGGGGGTTATTATAACTTATGTGTTATTATTCAATAACCTTAGCAACAACACCAGCACCTACTGTACGACCACCTTCACGGATAGCAAAACGTAAGCCTTGTTCCATTGCTACTGGATGAATTAATGTTACTATCATCTTAACATTATCACCAGGCATTACCATTTCAGCATCACCTTCTAATTCAATTGTTCCAGTGATATCTGTTGTTCTAAAATAGAACTGTGGACGATAACCCTTAACAAATGGTGTATGACGACCACCTTCTTCCTTTGTCAATACGTACACTTCTGATTCAAACTTAGTATGTGGTGTAATTGAACCTGGCTTTGCTATTACCTGACCACGTTCCACTTCATCACGCTTTGTACCACGCAATAACACACCTATGTTTTCACCAGCACGGCCTTCATCTAACAACTTGCGGAACATTTCTACACCTGTACAAGTTGTCTTTACTGTTGGCTTTATACCAACTATTTCAATTTCTTCACCAACCTTGATGATACCACGTTCTACACGACCTGTTACTACTGTACCACGTCCTGAAATTGAAAATACGTCTTCAATTGGTAATAAGAATGGGTGATCAATATCACGTACAGGATCTGGTATGTAGCTATCTAATGTTGCAGCTAATTCTAATACCTTTTCTTCCCACTTAGCTTCACCATTTAATGCACCAAGTGCTGAACCACGAATAATCGGTGTATCATCACCAGGGAAATCGTATTCTGATAATAATTCACGAACTTCCATTTCCACTAAGTCTAACAATTCTTCGTCGTCTACCATATCACACTTGTTTAAGAATACTATGATATATGGTACACCTACCTGTCTTGCTAATAAGATGTGTTCACGTGTTTGTGGCATTGGACCATCTGTTGCAGCTACTACTAATATAGCTCCATCCATCTGTGCAGCACCTGTAATCATGTTCTTTACATAGTCTGCGTGTCCTGGACAGTCTACATGTGCATAGTGACGTTTTTCTGTATCATATTCAACATGTGATGTATTAATTGTTATACCACGTGCTTTTTCTTCTGGCGCATTATCAATCTGATCAAATGCACGTGCTTCACCACCAAATTTCTTTGATAATACTGTAGTGATTGCAGCTGTTAATGTAGTCTTACCATGGTCAACATGACCGATTGTACCAACGTTTACGTGTGTTTTTGTACGTTCAAACTTTTCCTTTGACATACGAAATCCTCTAAAATTAATAGATTACTGTAAAATACTACAGTAGTTATGACCTTAATGAGCATAGCTCAATGGAGCAGGCAGCGGGAATCGAACCCGCATCACAAGCTTGGAAGGCTTGGGTAAGAACCATTATACGATGCCTGCCGTAGATTTTTAAATGAGAACTAAATGGTGGAGGGGGAAGGATTCGAACCTTCGAAGACAGAGTCGGCAGATTTACAGTCTGCTCCCTTTGACCGCTCGGGAACCCCTCCATTAGTACTCAAAACTCACAAAAAACTGTTTGTGACTTGATGGTGTGAGATATTACAGTATTTTTTAGCACAATGCAACAATATTTTTAATATTTTTTGAAATTTATTTATCCTTTGAGTATACTCTTAGTAATATAGCACTTTAAGGAGATGTATTATGCATGAATTTTCAAATTTTATTTCACTTAATAAAAATGAATGGGAAGCATTATTAAAAAACGCACATATTACAAATAATGAATCAGATACACTAAAAAAACTTTGTAAAGATTTCCCTTTTATTGGTATAGAAGAGGCAACAAAACTTTATATTCCGTTATCTAGAGTTTTATATAACCAATTCAAAAACAAGAAGCAAGAATTAGCTTATATTTCTGAACAAATATATCAACACCCTCAGCATGTTCCATTTATTATTGGTTTAGCAGGTTCTGTTTCAGTAGGTAAAACAACTAGTGCTATTTTTATAAAAGAATTACTAAAACATTGGAATGGAGGTCTTAAAGTAGATATAGTTACTACAGACAGTTTTTTATATTCTAACGAAGTCCTAACTAATAAAAATATAATGAATAAAAAAGGATTTCCTGTTTCTTATGATATAAAAAAGATTTTAGATTTTATTTCAAAATTTAAAAGTGGCAAAGAAAAGTTAGACATCCCCATTTATTCTCATCTCCTTTATAATATTGTTAAGGATAAATATCAAACAATTGAGCAACCAGATATTTTAATTTTAGAAGGCGTAAATGTTTTACAAAATATTTCTTTGTACTCTGTAGATAACCCTATTTTATCAATAAGTGATTTTATTGATTACTCAATATACATTGACGCACCTCCTATCTTATTAAAAGAATGGTTCCTCGAAAGGTTTTTAAGATTAAGAGAAGAAGCAAAAACTAATCCAAATTGTGCTTTTTATATGTATACAAAAATGGATAAAACAAAAGCTTCCCAAATAGCATCAAACACGTGGGATAACATCAATTACAAAAATTTAATTAAATACATTATACCTACTAAATATAAAGCTGATATAATAATTTCAAAGGATGCTGAACACAAAATTAGCAATATTAGAATTAAAAAATAATTATCAATTTACTCTGAGGTGCAAGTCACCAGCCACAAAGGTTTCGAATGTACCTTTTGCACTTTGGAGTAACAACTCTCCGTCGCTAGTTATTCCAATACAAAGACCTCTATGCTCCTCACCATCTTTAAATAGAACAACTTCTTGACCTTGATAAAGCATATTTTCATTGTAGATTTTTAGTAAATTATTGAACTTATTTTTCTTAAATTCATTTAATGTTGAGGATATTTTATTAACTAAATTTATAAATAATGATTCCTTATCATCTATATGTTCACATTCTAGCTCTATTGAAGTAACAATAGATCTAATTTCTTTAGGACAATAGTTCATAAACTCTTTAGAATAATTTATACCTATACCAATAACTGTATAAATTTTTCCACATACAAATTTTGACTCAACTAATACTCCGCAAACCTTTTTGTTATTGATATATACATCATTTGGCCATTTAACTTTAACACAAGAAATATTTTTAGATTGAAAAAATTCACAAATTGCTAGTCCTATAACCAAACTTAATCCTGATAATTGAGTATATTCAGAAAAATACGTTATATATGAAAATATTAACTGCGTACCATATTGACACACATACTTTTTTAATTGTCTCCCCCTACCTTTTGTTTGAGTTTCTGAATAAATAATAGTTCCTTCAATAAATTCATTATTAAGTGCAAAATCATTTGTTGATTCAATACTATCAAAATAAATTATATTTTTATTATATTCTGAAATTTTATGTAATCTCTGAGGAACGTAATCTAATTTATAGCCTATAGATTCTCTAAAACTTATCCTAATCCCTATACCAATTAACTTTTTTATAATAATATCAACTGCAAATTCATCAATGTATAATGCAATTGCCAAACCCTGAGAAGAATAAAAACAACCATCAGACATCAATAACAACAATCGTTCTTCCAAGTTAGATAGTTTTACTGCAGTCAATCTTTATCTCTCCATCACTTCCAAATATTCTTACTTCAGGCTCTAATATTATTCCAAATTTTTCAATAACGGAATTGATCACGTGTTTAACAACATAAAGAATTTCGTACGGTGTTGCTGATCCATGATTTACTATAATTAATGCATGTTTTGCATAAACACCTGCATTTTTATAGCGAAAACCTTTACACCCTGCATTTTCTATTAACCAAGCAGCTGAAAGCTTTATTAAACCATCTGTTTGTGGGTAATATTTAATATTAGGATACAATCTTAGCAAACCTAAAAATGCCGATTCAGCAATTGTTGGATTTTTGAAAAAACTTCCAGCATTTCCTAATACTTTAGGATCAGGTAATTTTTTTGACCTAATTTTTGCTATTTCTTCATATACATCTATAGCTGTTTTTAAATTACAGTCTTTTAAAGAATCGTAAGTTAAATTTGGTTTCCACTTTTTAGAAAATTTCAGTCCTACTGCTGTTATAATATATCGCTGAGGGGTATTTTTAAAAATACTAGTTCTATAACCAAATTCACATGAAGATGCATCAATTCTTGTTAATATTTTTTTTTTCAAATCTAACACTTCAACAAATCTACAAAAATCAGAAAAAGATACTCCATATGCACCAATATTCTGAACAGGGGCAGCGCCAACAGTCCCTGGTATTTTTGCCAAATTTTCTAAACCTCTAATATTTTTATTTAGACAATATTTAATAAGCTCATCAAAATTTTCACCTGATAAAGCTGTTACATAATAATAATCCTTATCTTCTGACACATCTATACCAAGTAATCTATTGATTATTACTATTCCTTTAAAATGATCTGTAAAAAGAATATCTGAACCTTCTCCTATAACAATAAAAGGATAATTTTCTTCTATCTTTTTTAGAATAGGTGAAAGCATTGATAGATCTTTTAGCACAATCCCTTCTTGAGCTTCAATATCTACATGAAATGTATTATATAAAGACAAATTAAAAGACATGCAATTACCCACTTATTCTCTCAATATTACCACCTAAACCAGAGAATTTCTTTTCGATATCTTCATACCCCCTATCCATATGGTAAATTCTATCTACAATAGTTTCACCATCGGCAACCAAACCTGCTATAACTAATGATGCACTTGCTCTTAAATCCGTAGCCATTACTTGGGCTCCTGATAAACCTTTAGTAGCTCCGCATATAGCGCTATTACCTTGTAATTCTATATTTGCACCCATTCGATTCAGCTCAGGAACGTGCATAAATCTATTTTCAAAAATGGTTTCAGTTACAATTCCAACACCATTAGCCAAAGCATTTAATAATGTAAATTGTGCTTGCATATCTGTTGGAAAGCCAGGATAAGGTGCTGTTGTTATATTAACAGGTTTTAATATTCTGTCTCTCATATCAATGGTTACAAAATCAGAACCAATATCTATTAATGCCCCAGCTTCTTCCAATTTAGAAATAACAGCTTCTAAATTTTTAGGGTCCGTTTTATAACATGTAACCATACCATGACTTACAGCTCCAGCAACCAAAAATGTACCTGTTTCAATCCTATCAGGTTGTATAGTGTATTCTCCTCCATGCAGAGTAGATATACCTTCTATAGAGATCTTATTAGTTCCTTGACCTGTAATTTTTGCACCTAACACATTTAAAAAATTAACTAAATCTACAACTTCAGGTTCTAATGCTGCATTCTGAATAACAGTGGTACCTTCTGCTAGGGTTGCAGCAGCAATAAGATTTTCCGTTCCTGTTACTGATACAACATCTAGACATAACATGCAACCACGTAATCTACCATTTACCTTGGATTTTATATAACCATTTTCAATTGATATTTCAGCACCCATTTGCTCTAACCCGTGAATATGCACGTTAACAGGTCTAGCGCCTATAGCACATCCTCCCGGTAATGATACATCAGCTGCTTTATTCTTTGCAGATAAAGGACCTAATGCAAGAATTGATGCTCTCATTGTTTTAACTAAATCATATGGAGCTACATGATTATGTACACACCCCTCTATTTTGTATGAACCATTTCCTAGTTCAACAACCTCTTTACCTAAAATTTCCAATAATTTAAAAGAAGTAACCACATCTCTTAACTTAGGAACATTATGTAATATTATTTCTTCATCAGTCAATATTGTAGCGAATATTATAGGTAATGCCGCATTTTTAGAACCAGAAATACGAACTCTACCAATTAAAGGAGTTCCTCCTTTTATTTTAAATTTTTGCATTGTTATTTTCCAATTTATATTTAAACAAACTAGCTATCTTAAATAAATTTATCAATGAAATTGTAGAACTATTAGCATTCAAAATAACCAAATCTTGTGTTCTTGCTTTTGACCAATGAACCAAAAAAGCAATTCCTGAGGAATCAACCTTTATTACATTCGACAAATCAACTATTCTATATTGAAAAATAGTTTCTTTATCAAGCCAATATTTTTCAACAAAATTACAATCTAAACACTTTTCTTTAATTATATATTTGTCACTCATTAATTTTGTACCAACGTTTTTTCAACATGTTCCAACAACATATTGGTTACATAAACAATACCTTTTTCTCGAATCATTCCACTCATTTCTGACTGTTTAGCACTTAATAAACTAATACCTTCAGCAACCATATCAAAGGCTTTCCATTCACCAGTTTTTGAATTTTTTCGCATCTTAAACAAAACTTCATAACTCATTTTTTCATCTTGTTTAATAGTAACCTTTACAGAAACAATTTTTTCAGTAATAGGCTTACTTTCTTCAACTTCTATTATTTGATCCGTATATTTACGTAAGGCATCAGCATATGTTGCTACTATATATTTTGTAAAAGCATCAACAAATTTTGCTCGTTGCTCTTCTGTTGTATTCTTCAAATTACTACCAATAACCAAATATGATGAGTATTTATTATCAATATATGGCAATAATTCTTCTTCTATTATCTTTCTTGCAACTTTTGGATCGTTGATATCCGCCTTATGAGCTCTTATTTTGCTAAATGTATTATTAGCTAATGTTTGAATCAACGAATAAGGATCAGCCATTGATACTACGCTAGTAGTATTACTGTTATTTTCATTAGCATTTGCGTAGATTGGATTATTACATACAACTATTATTAAAATTGCTAAACTTATCTTAAAAAAAATATTCATATTATATCCTTAGTCTTCTTTTGATGACCCTTGCATTGTATACAAAAATTTTCCTATTAAATCTTCTAAAACAATAGCAGAAACCGTGTCAGTGAATTTATCCTTATTTTTCAAATAAACACTTCCCATTTCTTCATCATAAAAACCTGGAGTAATTCCTATGTATTGTTCACCAATTAAACCAGATGTCAAAATCGATGCCTTGCTTGAGTCAGATAATTTATTATATTGAGAATCAATCTCCATCTCTACTAACGGAATATATTTTTCATTATCTAAACTTATATTTGTTACTCTACCTATTACCACACCGCCTATTTTTATTGGCGCTCTTATTTTTAAAGAACCTATATTGTCAAAATTCGCATACACTTTATAAGTTGACTTAGAAGAATCAAAAGACAGCCCAGCTATGTTTAATGATAAATATACAAAACAACAAATACCCAAAAACACAAAAAAGCCAACAAAAACATTAACCTTATTTACCCACATTATTTACACCTTCTAAAACATCAATGCTGTTAATACAAAATCTAACCCAAGAATAGCAAGAGATGATTTTACAACTGTATTTGTTGTAGCTTTACTTATCCCTACAGATGTTGGTGTCAGATAAAAACCATTAAAGAGTGATATCCATGTTACAACTACTGCAAAAACAAAACTTTTAATGACACATGACATTATATCTTCCCAAAAATCTATAGATGACTTCATTCCACTCCAATAAATACCATCATCTACACCTAACCAATCCACACCTACAATTTTTCCCCCATATATACCAACTACAGTAAATATAAAAGCTAACAAAGGTAATGATACTATTCCAGCCCATAATCTCGGTGCTACAACTCTTCTAAATGGATCAATAGCCATCATTTCTAAAGATGTAATTTGCTCTGTTATTCTCATCAAACCAATTTCTGCAGTTAAAGCAGAACCTGCTCTACCTGCAAATAATAGAGCTGAAACAACGGGACCTAATTCACGAATTATAGATAATGAAACCAATTGTCCTAAAGCACCTTCAGCCATAAAATCAACCAATACATTAAACCCCTGAAGACCTAAAACCATTCCTATAAACAAACCAGAAACAGCTATTATACTTATTGATTGAACACCTACAACATATAATTGAGTTCTAAAAACAGTAAAATTTTTTAAAACAGGTTTACCAACAATACTATAAAACAACATTATGGAGGCACAACCCAATGCAGAAAAGAAGTGTAATACATACTTCCCTAAATATTCAAAAAAATTAAACATTATAAATCCTCTAAATACGTTTTAGTTGTTGGATAATTAAATGGGACAGGACCATCGTATTCCCCATTTATAAACTGCTTTATTTGTGGATTTTCTGAATGTTTTAATTCGTCAGGAGTTCCCCATCCTACAACTTCTCCACTTGCAAATATATACGCATAATCAGCGATTGAAAAAACTTCTGATACATCATGAGTAACAATTATCGAAGTTAAATTTAAACTATCATTTAATTTTTTTATCAATCTAATCAAAACTGACATTGTTATAGGATCTTGCCCTACAAATGGTTCATCATACATAATCAATTCTGGGTCTAAGGCTATAGACCTTGCTAATGCTGCTCTTCTCGCCATACCTCCTGACAACTCAAACGGCATGAGGTCGCTAGCACCTCTCAAACCTACGGATTCTAACTTCATTTTAACAATAGTATCAATAATACTTTTAGGAAGTTTAGTATGTTCTTTTATAGGATAAGCAACATTTTCATACACACTTAAATCGGTAAACAATGCACCACTTTGAAATAACATGCTCATTCTTAGCCTCAACTTATATAACTCCCTTCTAGACAAAGCATGAACATTTATCCCATCAAACTCAACAATACCAGATTGTGGTCTAAGTTGACCACTTATCAACCTAAGCAAGGTTGTTTTACCAGTTCCACTAGGTCCTAGCAATGCCACAATTTTTCCTTTTGGTATTGTCAACGAAATATTTTTGTATATTTTTCTGTTTCCATATGAAAATGATAAATCATTTATTACTACTAAATTTTTCAATTATTTACTCCAATTTTTATTACATTGAACAATATAACATAATGTACTAGGAATTATAGTAATATTGTATTCATCAATAAAAGAGACATTTTATAACATAAAATGTTCATTTTTTACAATAAATTAGTATTGCACACTTTTATAATCTACACTCTAAATAAATTGATAATATTCTAATATTTTTAATTTCTTTTTATCATATTTTCATTTAAAAGATATTTTTATATAGAATATTTTAGCATAGTATTGCATAATTATAACTCATACAATTATTTATAATTTAGGAGTTTAAAATTGTTTTCGTTCACAGATATTGCTTCAAAAGTTATTTTAGAAGAAATAACGGCTTTAGAGAAAATGAAAGAAACTATAGATGTTAATTTTACTGCAGCATGTGAATTAATATTGGCTTGTAAAGGAAAAGTAATTGTAAGTGGCATGGGAAAATCTGGACATATAGCATCAAAAATAGCTGCAACACTTGCAAGTACAGGGACTCCTGCTTTTTTTGTTCATCCAGGGGAAGCTAGCCATGGTGATCTCGGCATGATTTCAGAAAATGATATTGTTATAGCAATATCAAATTCAGGAGAAAGTTCTGAAATTACATCCATATTACCTATATTAAAAAGAAAGGGGATTAAAATAATTGGAATAAGTGGATGTCAAAATAGTACATTAGCTAAATATTCTGACACGCATATTTTAGTAAAGGTTGACCATGAAGCATGTCCCCTAAATTTAGCACCTACATCTAGCACCACATGTACACTTGTACTCGGTGATGCTTTAGCTATTGCTTTGTTAAAGTTCAAAGGTTTCACTGAACAAGATTTTGCACTATCACATCCAGGTGGAACTTTAGGAAAAAGATTGCTAACAACTGTAGAAAAAATTATGCATACTTCAGATGAGTTACCTATATCTAATATGAACGAAACTCTTGAAAATGTTTTGCTTACAATGACATCTAAAGGTTTAGGAATGGTTGCTATTACTAGCCATGATAATTCATTGTACTCTATATTTACAGATGGAGATTTAAGAAGAGCATTTGATGCTAAATTATCCTTAGATACTCCAATAAAGACCATTCTAAAAAATGGTGGGATAACTGTAAAAAAGGAATTATTAGCTGCAGAAGCTCTCAAAATTATGGAAGATAAAAAAATTAATTGCCTTGTGGTTGTTAATGAAAAGAATGAACCTATTGGTGCATTTAATATGCACGATCTATTGAAAGTAGGAATAATGTAATGTCAAATATAAAAACTCCTTACGGGAAAATTTCAGCAGACACATACGAAAAATTAAAAAAAATAAAGTTATTATTAAGCGATGTTGACGGTGTTTTATCTGATGGCAATATATATATTACAGAAAATGGAGATGAAATCAAAACATTTAATACTAAAGATGGTTTTGGAATAAAATCAATACAAAGTATTGGTATTAATTTTGGGGTAATTACAGGAAGATACTCAAAAATAGTTTTAAATAGAATGAATTCTCTGGGCGTAAAATATATCTATCAAGGAATATCCGACAAATCTCTTCCATTAAAAGAATTAAAAAAAACTTTATCATTATCATCTGAAGAAATAGCCTACATTGGAGATGATATACCAGATGCAAAAATTTTTAATGAAGTAGGTTTATCTTTTTGTCCTAAGGATGCTCACCCGTCTGTAAAATATCAGAGTGATTATATTTGTCACCTAAAAGGTGGAAAAGGAGTTGTAAGAGAAGTTTGTGATTTACTACTCCAAGCAAACAAAAATATTCAAAGTAAGTGTAATGAGAGTATTTAAATGATTAAAAATATTTTTTTCTTAATATTACTTATTCTTTCTTACATGTTATATAAGTGGGTATCTACTAACGTAGCGGATTATATATATGATGAAATTGAAGCAAAACCCTCACTAATAACATATCAATCCTCATCAAAACTCTATAATAGTTTGGGTATATTGCATACAATAATCAAAGCAGATTATGCTGAATATTATAAATCAATTAATCAAACAAACTTAACATCACCTTATATCACTTATTATCCACATAAATATAAATTGACTGAAAATTTAAAAACTTTATCAGAAGAAAAGTGGTATCTAAATGCTAATTATGGGATTATCGTTGGTGATTATAATATAACATTAAAAAATAACGTTGTTGCAAAAAATAGTGAACCAACACAAATGGTACAGGAAATACTTTCTGAATATTTGGAAATGGACCTAACCTCAAAAGAAATTAGAACCCCTGAAAAAGTTTTAATTAAAGGTAATAATTTCACTAACGAAGGCAAAGGATTACAAGGAAACATGGAAACAAAACTATACAGTTTAAAAGAGGATTGTCATGCGTATTATAACAATAGTTTATCTGATAATTAATTCAATATTTATGTCCCAAGCATATGCTTTAGAAAGTGATTATAAAGAATCTATAACTGTAGATTCTGAACAACAAATGGCAGATCTAAAAAATAATAAGGCTACTTTTATTAATGATGTGCATATAACCCAAGGCACAATAAAAATTAATGCTGATAAAGTTGAAATATTTAGAACATCACAAGGAGAACTGAAACAAATAATTGGTTATGGAAAACCTGTTACATTTTTTCAAATACTAGATAATAACAAACCCATAAATGCTAAAGGTGAAAAATTAGTATATGATCCCATAACTCATAGTTTAGATTTAAGTGTTAATGCAGAAATACAACAAGAAAATTCAAAAATTAACAGCGATAGAATAACTTATAATATCGAAAAAGAAATTTTAGAAGCTACAAGAGATACAAAAAAACAAAATAATAGAGTAAAAACCGTGTTTATTCCTAATGAACTAAAAACACAAGTTAATGAATCCAAAAAATAATTATGGGAAAAATTATGACAACATTAAAAGCTTCAAATTTATTTAAAGTATATAATTCAAGAACTGTTGTTAATAATGTATCTATTTCTATCGATACAAGTGAAATTGTTGGCTTATTAGGCCCTAATGGTGCTGGTAAAACAACTTCGTTTTATATGATTGTTGGAATAATAAAAGTAGATAGAGGTAATGTGTACATTAACGATGAAGAAATAACACATAAGCCTATGGATCAGCGAGCTAGCATAGGTCTAGGATATTTACCACAAGAAGCTTCTATTTGGAGAAAATTAACAGTTAAAGAAAATATAATGGGAGCAGTACAATTAAATAAAAAAATTAAAACAAAAAGCGACAGAATAAAAAAAACAAAGGACCTTCTTTCTGAATTTAGAATAGAACATATTGCAAATAGTCTGGGAATGAGCCTTTCAGGTGGTGAACGCAGAAGAGTAGAAATTGCTCGTGCTTTAGCATCTGATCCTAAATTCATACTACTAGATGAACCATTTGCTGGTGTTGATCCAATTTCAGTTAGCGACATTAAAGAGATTATAAGACAATTAAAAAATAGGGGTATAGGAGTTCTAATAACTGATCATAATGTGAGAGAAACCTTGGATGTATGTGAAAGAGCATATATAGTTAACCAAGGACAAATAATAGCTTTTGGTTCACCTTCTGACATTTTAAATAACGAATTAGTAAAAAAAGTTTATTTAGGGAATGATTTTTCTATATAAGAGGTACACAATGAAAACAGCGTTAAACTTAAGACAGGCCAACGTTCAAACACTAACTATGACACCTCAATTACAACAAGCAATTCGCTTATTACAATTGTCTTCGGTTGAATTACAAGTTGAAATACAAGAAAATATTGAAAAAAATCCTCTATTAGAATTAGATGAAAATAGTGTTAATTCAAATATAGAATCTCTTAATGCTCTAGAAGAAAAAGAATATAGAAAAGAACGTTCTGATGATGATTTTAACCCATTTAATAATGACAGAACTATAACTGATGATGAAGCTAATTATTCAACCAACGATTACTCATCAAACAATGATACTGTTCAACCAATAAATGAACCATCAGATAATGGCAATATTGACAAAGATGCTTGGAATAATAATCCAATTTCAACAAAAGTTTCAGCAAAAACAATAGATAGTGACGACCTATATGAAGGTGAAACAAAGTATGAGTTAAAAGATCATTTAATGTGGCAATTAAATGTAACACGAATGACTGATAAAGAT
Source organism: Succinivibrionaceae bacterium (assembly GCA_051892875.1). Taxonomy (GTDB): domain Bacteria; phylum Pseudomonadota; class Gammaproteobacteria; order Enterobacterales; family Succinivibrionaceae; genus JBJFGR01. The sequence goes on along the minus strand of JBJFGR010000054.1, from coordinate 30,917 downwards.
CGATTTATATCTGAATTTATTATTGATGGGATAAATGAATCAGGATATTTAGAAGAAAAAATAGAAGACATTCTATTAACTGTACGAGAAACATATCCAGATACAGACGAAGCAGAAATTTTGAGTGTTTTAAAATTAATTCAACATTTTGATCCTATAGGAATTGCTAGTAGAAATGTTAAAGAATCTTTGTTAATTCAGCTTTCACAATATGATATGAATGATGAAATAAATCAATTAGCATATAAAATTATAAATGAAAATATTGATTTATTAGGAACAAGAGATTACAAAACCATTATAAAAAAATTAAATATAAAAAATGAAGATAAATTCAAAAGTGCAATTGCTCTTATTACTCATTTAGAGCCTAGACCAGGTAATTGTATAAAAGAAAACAAAAGAGAATTTATCATACCAGATGTAGCTGTTATTAAACGTTCTGGAAAATGGACAGTAGAACTTAATCCAAATTCAATACCTAAATTAAAAATAAATGAAACATATGCAGAAATTACTAAAAATGCTTCAACATCGGATGCACAATATATAAAGACTCATCTACAAGAAGCTAACTGGTTTATTCAAAGCCTAAACAAAAGAAATGAAACTCTATTAAAAGTTGCAAATTATATAGTTGAAGCTCAAAAAGATTTCTTTGAAAAAGGCGAGCATGCAATGAAACCTATGGTACTAAACGATGTTGCCGAAGCGGTAGGCATGCATGAATCAACAATATCAAGAGTTACTACAGAAAAATATATATATACGCCTAAGGGTACATATGAATTAAAATACTTTTTCTCTAGTCATGTAAATACTGAAAATGGAGGTGAATTCTCCTCAACTGCTATTAGAGCGATGATTAAAGAATTAATCAGCAATGAAAATCCTGAGAAACCATTAAGTGATAATCAAATATCTGATATTTTAAAAAATAGAGGAATTATGGTAGCTAGAAGAACTATTGCTAAATATAGGGAATCTCTAAATATCCTATCATCAAGCCAACGAAAAAGACTTGTATAATTATTTATAGTTCTCTCGACCACTCATTTTTAAATCTTTTAGCTATAAAAATACGTTATTCATCACTTTTCGAGTATAATGTGATAGATATTTTTAGCACTTATTATAAAATAACTTAAAGAGTATCATTCAATCTTGGTATTCTCAATGTCGTCGTAATCCTACTTCATATAAGGAGAATATGTATGCAGATTACTATTACTGGCCATCATGTTGATGTGACCGATTCACTACGTAATTATGTTAATGACAAAATGGATCATTTAAAGCGCCTTGAAGAGTATATAAAGTCCATTAATGTTATTTTATCCGTTGAAAATCTTGATCAAAAAGCTGAAGCAAAAATCGGTGTTAATGGTGCTGAATTATTTGCAGATGCTACATCTGAAACTATGTATGCAGCAATCGATTTACTTGCAGACAAATTAGAACGTCAACTTGTTAAGTATAAAGAAAAATTAACTAAATAATTATGACTTTTTCATTGACAAGTATTTTATCAAAGGATAAGGTTTATAGCCCTGTCCTTTGTTATAGTAAAAAAAAAGCATTTGAGTTAATATCAAAAAATGCAGCTTCTTTTATAAATTTACCTAAAGAAAAAATTTTTGATCTACTTATAAAAAGAGAAGATGTTGGAAATACATATGTAGCTAATTCCGTATCTTTTCCACACGCTGTTATCCCAGATGAATGTAGTGAATACTGTTGCGTTATAGTTTTAAATCAACAAATATTATACAATTCTATTGATTCATCATATTCAGAAATATTATTTCCTCTTTTTTTACACCAAGATACAATTACCCAAAATAGCAATCAAATTACTAAATTTATAGAAAAAATATCCGATACAAAATTCGTAAAACATATAAAAACTATAAAAAATCTGCCAAATCAAGTGTATGATTCTTTTATTGATTTTGATAAATAATGTGAACATACTATTTGTTTGCATCTTTTCATAAAGCTAAAAAGTATATAATTTGATGATACAAAACAATAAAGGTCATCAAATTATACTTTTAATGACCTTTAACAATTATCCTATAAATATATATCTTAAGCCTCAGCGACACCTAATGACATCAAAGAATTCTTAACCTTTGCTAAAGCTGTCTTTTCTAATTGCCTTGTTCGCTCTATAGATATACCCAATTCTTCAGATAGATTTTGTAATGTAGCTTTATCAGAATCTAACCATCTTCTTTTTATAATATAGTACGATCTATCATCTAAATTACCTAAGACTAAATTAAGCTTCTTAGACATACTATCACGATAGTCTAATAGCTCATACTTATTACTAAAATCCGAATTTACATCCTCTATATTTGATTCTAATGTAGGAGAATCTTCATCTAAAGATTCATCTATAAAAACTTCTGGCGATGATAATCTATTATCCATTTCAGAAACATCAAGCTCTGATACACCTAAATCATCAGCTACTTTTTTTACCTCATTTGAAGAAAACCAACCTAATTTCTTCTTTGCTTGACGCAACTTAAAAAATAACTTTCTTTGAGCTTTAGTTGTTGCAATTTTTACCATGCGCCAATTTTTTATAATAAAATCATTAATTTCTGCTTTTATCCAATGTATAGCAAAAGATGCCAACCTAACACCTTGATTAACATCGAATCTCTTTACCGCTTTCATTAATCCAACAGTACCCTCTTGTATTAAATCTGATAAAGGTAAGCCGTATCCTAGATATCCCTTAGCTATTCTTACAACAAAACGCATATGCGACAAAACCAATTTCTTTGCTGCTTCTAAATCTCCATTTTCCTTAAACTTTATAGCTAAATCGTACTCTTCTTCTTTTGTTAAAAAAGGGATGGTATTTAATGTTCTTATGTAGCTCTCTATGCTATCATAAGGAACCAAAACCGAAGCTTTACTGTATTCCATATTTACCACCACTAACATTATAAATAAATTCTAATCACTTGGATTATATACCTAAATATAGGAAATCACAATATACTATTTTTTCTACAATATTTATAAGATACAAAAAAAGATACAACAGTGATAAAAACTATGTAAAACAAAGAAAACACTATCAGATGCTCTATACTATAAAATGAAAATTCAAAATGTTGATTCGTACTAGAATTCAATATTGATAGGTTGTATTGCAACAGATAGGTGATTATAGATAAAAACCATAACATCATTATTGTTGACATAACACCAATAATAAAACCTATACAAGTATAAGGTTTACAAATAAAATAGTTCGAAGCACCTAACAGTTTATACAGTTCAATATCATTTTTATACATTATTATTCTATTTGATACTGTGTTAACAATCACTAAGACTACTGTTGATAAAACAATAACACAAACAAAAACTACAAAAATCCACAATATTTGTAATATCCAATCTATTTCTGACTGTATATTCTTATCAATTTTTATAATATCTATATCATTATACAATTTTAGTCTATTCTCTAACAAATGCAAATTATCGTAACTCATATCATTCAAGAATATCTCAATAGTATGTGGTATAGGATTGCTGATATCATCAAAAAATTCACCTATATTAATACCATTCTCTTTTTCAAAAATTTTTTTTCCGTCATTTTGAGATATATAAATAGCTTTATCAACATATGGCAACAATTCTATATCATCTTTAAATCTAGAAACATTTAATGCGTCAGCTTTACCGTCAACATATATATAAACAATGTTTCCGTTATAATTATTTTTTGAATACTCTTGAATATTAATCAACAACAAGTACAAAAATAATGGCAAAGCACCAGCTATAGCTAACACAAAAATTGAAAATAAACATCTTAAAAAAGCATCATGACAAATAGAACTATACGCAATAACTAAGTCTTTAAAAATAGAAAATGGTAAAAAATTTTTTTTCATAAACTTACTATTTAAACCACCAATGAACCATTGTTTAAAACTATTCGTTTGAAATCAAATTTATTAACTAAATCTTCATTATGAGTAGCTAAAATTATGGCTATACCTTTTTTATTTAATGATGCAAATAAATTAAAGATATCAAATGACAAGGAAGGATCCAAATTTCCTGTTGGCTCATCGGCCAAAATAAGTTTAGGTTCAGAAACTATTGCTCGTGCAATACCTACTCTTTGCTGTTCACCAGCACTTAAATAATTAGGAAATACATTTAACTTTACGCTTAATCCAACTAATTCAAGAACATTCTTAACTTTTTCAACTATTACAGTATCAGACTCTCCTTTTATTAATAGTGGTAAAGCTACATTTTCTAGAACTGTCCTATTTGTTAATAAATTATTATTTTGAAATGCCATACCAATAGAACGCCTATAAAAAACAAGCTCCTTAGCAGACATTTTTCCAATGGATAAACCATCAAAAAAAACCTCTCCAAATGTCGGCTTTTCCATACCTGCTAATATCTTTAAAAATGTACTCTTGCCAGCACCTGAGTGACCTTGTAAAAAAACAAATTCACCATCATTTATGCTTAGATTAATAGAGTTTAGAGCTTGAGTTCCTGTACAGTAATATTTACTAACATTTTCAAAAATTATCATTATGTAATTACTTATCGGTAAAAATTGCATTTATAAAATCATGTGAATTGAATTCCCTAAGATCTTCAATTGCTTCCCCTACTCCAATGTATCTAATTGGTATTTGGTATTTATCAGCCACATTAAAAATAACACCGCCTTTAGCTGTACCATCTAATTTTGTTATATTCAATCCTGTAATTGGAACTATATCGTTAAATAATTTAACTTGATTCAAAATATTCTGTCCTGTACAAGCATCAACCGTCAACATTACTTCATGAGGTGCATTTGCATCTATCTTCTTTATGACTCTTACTATCTTTCTAAGTTCTTCCATTAAGTTACTCTTATTTTGCAGACGACCTGCTGTATCAGCTATTAATACATCAATCTTTTTAGCTATCGCTTTATTGTATGCATCATATATAACAGATGCACTATCAGCACCTTCACTTTGAGAAACAACATGAATATTATTTCTTTCACCCCATTCTTTCAATTGTTCTACAGCAGCAGCTCTAAAAGTATCTCCAGCAGCTAACATAACAGACAATCCCTTTTCTTGTAATATTTTTGATAATTTTCCAATAGTTGTTGTTTTACCAACGCCATTCACACCAACCATCAAAATTACAAATGTGCCTGAGCCTTTACTAATATCTAATGGTTTTGCAACTTTATTAACAATTGAATACAACTCTTGAGATAGAGCATCAAATAAAACTTCAGAATTTTTTAAATCTTTTAACTTTATTTCTTCTGTTAGCTTTTTAATTAATTTTTCAGTTGTCTCAACACCAACATCAGATGTAAGCAATACTGTTTCAATTTCTTCCAATAGTTCATCATCAATTTTCTTTCCACGAAATAAAGAAATAATCTCCCCTCCAAAATTATCTCTTGTTTTCTTTAAACCATTTAAAAATTTTTTAAAGATACCTTCTTTTGAACTATTTCTATCTTTAATTTTATCTGAGCTTTGCTCATTAACACTACTTTTAAAGGACTGAGTTTCTGTTTCATTACTCTTGTTTTTTGAACCCAAAAATGAAAAAAGATTTTTTTTTAACATATAAAAGCCAACAAATAAAAAGGATAAAAAATTAATATTAGTGATGTATACTATACCAAAAAGCAAATCAATAATCAAAAATGGAATTTAAAAATGAAAAACGTTGGTCATGTTAGAATTATTTCTGGAAAGTTTAAGGGAAGAAAAATACCTGTAATCAATGCTGAAGGTCTTAGACCTACAACAGACAGAGTTAAAGAAACTATATTTAATTGGTTAATGTTTGAAATTTCATCAAAAAATGTTTTAGATCTTTTTTCTGGTTCTGGTTCATTAGGTTTTGAAGCTCTTTCAAGAAATGCAAAACAAGTCACAATGGTAGAGGCTAACAAACAAGTGTATGATAATTTGATTCATGTGGCCAATACTTGCCATTTTAACGATTCTAATAATCTTAACATTCTACACACAAAGGCTGAATTATTTTTAAAAAATACTAAGCAATCATTTGACATCATTTTTATGGATCCTCCTTTTAGAAAAGGATTTTTGGAAAGCATTATACCTCTTTTATCACCAAACATTATGCCACAAAATTGCCTTGTATATATTGAGCAAGAAAAAGAATTAATCAATGAACTGCCAAAGCAATTCAAATTACAAAAAGAAAGCAATGCAGGACAAGTTCTGTCAAGATTATTTAAAATTGATTATCTTGATTGTTAGTAGAAAATTTTCTAAAGTATTCAAGTGCTAAAACTTGAGCTTGTTTTAACTGAGGATAAGTAAGTTTAAGCAACATAGAATCTCTAAATCTACCTATTTCATACTTCAGTACATTTGATTTATATGCTAACGAACTCCATAAATAGGCATCCAAAGCACTATATGGTACTCCACCATCTCCTTGGGCAAATAATTTAGCTATTTCATACTGGGCTCTATAATCACCACGACGAGCTGCATTCATAAATAAATCTGTTGCTAAAAGAATATTTTTCTCACCACCTTTTCCGTCTTTTACCATTAATGCTAATAACGTAGTAGCTTTAATATTATTATGTCTAGAAGCACTTTGTAGATAATTACGAGCTTGAGTGTAATGCAATTCCATTTCACTTTTAATTATTAAATACCCCATATAAAACTGAGCATCAGAGCTCCCTAAATCTGCTGCTTGCGTCATTAATTGTCTACCTTTAGTTTCATCATAAATTTCAAGATCTTTATTCAAAAACAATAATGCTAACTCATACAAACATACAACATTTCCTTTGTTAACCCCCTTTTCTAAATACTCTGTTGCTTTTAATACATTAATTAGCTTTCTATCCATTTTATTTAGATAAATATTTGCAATCAAGGTATAAGCATCATAATTATCACCATTAGCTAACAAACCATAATAATTAATAGCTTGTTGATAATCACACATCACACCTATACCATTTTCATACATTTTTCCTAATGCCAAATACGAAGGTACATACCCCAATTCAGCTGATTTATAAAAATAATTAAAAGCAATAGAATAATCTTCTAACACTCCTATACCATCTCTATAACATACACCTAATTTATACAAAGATTTATCAAAATCTAGCTCTGCTGATTTTTTTAGATAACTTATAGCCAATTTATATGATTTTGAAATATAATTACCATCAAAATAAATATTCGCTAATTCATATAATGCCTTTTTATTATTAAGAGATGCTGATTTCTTTAATAAACTAATTGAATACTCTATATTTTTTGTGACTCCTATTCCTTTCATATACATTTGGGATAATAAAAACATGGCCGCAGAATTTTCATTATTTTCTAAATTTCGTAAATAATTTACTACTTTATCAACATATATATTATCTAAATCTTTTTTAAGTAAAATTTCTCCTAAAAAAATTATAGATTTTTCGTAATTTTGCTCTGATGATTGGATAAATAGAGCTATGGAATACTGTAAATTTTTTTCACAACCAATACCAAAATAATAACAATAAGCTTGCTGGTATATAGAAGGTAAATATTTCAAATTAGATGATGAAGAAAATAGGTTAAATGATTTTTTAGGATTTTGAACCACACCTCTACCTTCTAAATACATCATACCCAAATAATACATTGCTATAGGATTATTTTTGTCAACTAAAGTTTTATACCAGCTTAATGCTTTTTCCAAATTAACATCTAAAAAATATCCCTTATCATACATTTGAGCCAATTTTAATTGAGCTTTTATATTTCCGTGGTCTGCAGCAATTTTACACCAATTAATAGCTTTATTGATATCAACACTAACACCATCTCCTTTTTCATAAATTTGAAATAACAAAAATTCAGAATCACTCGAACCTAAATTGGCAGCTTGTTCCAACCAATCAATTGCTATTCTATTAACTTTCTGTATTTCTGATAAATCATTAATAGTTCCTATTGATTGTTTTAATTTACAAGCATACTCAAACATAGCATTAGGATTTCCACAATTTGCTGATTTTTTAAACCAATATAGAACTTTATCACTTAAAAAATCCTTTTTATGTTCATCAAGAATACAAGCAAACCTATACTGTGAGTGAGTATCACCCATTTCAGCTGCTTTATTATACAAAAAGGAGGCATAATTAATATCCTTTTCAATATCCACTCCACTATAATATAGATCCGCTAATAAAACTATAGCTTCTAAGATATTATCCTCAGCTGCAGTTTTTAACAAAGGAATACCATCATCGTAATTTTTCTCAAATAACAATATTTGAGATAAAGCAAGGCAACCTTCTTTTACACCTAAACTGATAGCTTTTTGCAGAAATAATTTCGCTTTTTCTGTATTTTCTTTTGGATTTTTCATTAATATTTTTGATAATAATATTAATGAAAAAGGATATTGATCTTGTATTTTTAATAAAATTTCTTTACTTTGTAATTCATTATAAAAATCATCATTTGAGTCACTATATATCTTTGCTAACTCAAACATCGCTTGATATAATCCCTGATTTGCAACTCTTTGATACCACAATACGGCTTGCAAAGTATCTTTTTTAACGCCTATACCTTCATAATACAAAGATGCCAATTTATATTGTGAAGCTACATGCCCCTTTTGTGCAGCTCTACCAATCCAAAAAGCGCCTTGTTGGTCATTTCTAAATTTCCGAGATTTTAATAAAAAACTGCCTAATTCATACATGGCAGATAATTCCCCTTGCATTGACATTCGTTCTAATAGCTTTAACCTTTCAGTTGTCATTACATGAGTAGATTTCTGAATAATTTCCGTATCTTTATTTTCGTAAGGTCTCCAATAAAATAAAGTTTTAGGATCATTAATTTTTGATAGTTTATAAGTTGCAGGAAGATATCCAAGATCTGAACTTTTTTGCAATAAATTTTGAGCAGAATAATCATTTATTTGTATAACAGGGTAATCAGCATACAAATTTCCTAATAAAAATAACACTTCAGGATCATTAGGTTGCTCCATTAATTTCTGTAGCAGAATACAAGAATTATTATAATTTTTTCTTAAATATTCTTTTTTTGCATGCTCTAAAATATGAATTTTTCTTTTGATGTCATTCATTTATTTTATACCCAATACAATTTTTTATTTATATACATGTACTTTTATATAGTTTACTTTATTTACGGAAATAAATATCAAAATGATAATTTTTTGTGCATACATACGTGACTAAATACTTATTTTAAATGAAAAATCCAAAGGTGTTTTAAGACAAATCATAGAATATTACTTGTCAAACTCTTTCGGATAGAGAAATATTTATTAATGGACAGAAATGTTATTTAATATTAGAAACTATCTCTTTTTTCAAATTACACAAATCAAAACTATGTAATATATACACCCCTTTAGCTATAAACATTAATCCCTTATTACTATTCCTGTAATTGCATTAATTATCTTTGAAGGGTTATTTTCTCCTCCAACAAAACCGTCAACTATGTAATCTAATATACTACCGAAATTATTAACAACATCAGAATAAGAACGTAGAGGTTCTTGCCCAGATTTATTACAACTTGTAGAAACTATTGGTTTACCAAAATCAAGACACAAATCATGTATTATCTTAAATGATGAAACTCTTACTGCGATAGTATCATGCTTACCTTTCAATAATGGATGAACTTTTTTTGATACAGGTAAAATATATGTTACAAACCCTGGCCAATGTTCAGTTACACTTGAAAAAATATTTTTATCAACTTTGCTTATATCAATATAGGGAATAACTTGTTCAACAGAAGCAGCAACAATAATCATTCCCTTACTTTGATCCCTACTTTTAAGAGAAACAATTCTTGACAAAGCAATAGCATTATCTGGATCACAGCCAATCCCGTATACACTTTCCGTAGGATAGGATATAACCCCACCATTTAAAAGAACTTTAGTCGCTTCTTGAATTGTACTCATTTCTGTAGTTTAACCTAAAATAATGATTGTAACTTTTTATCTTTCTCAATAACTGAATCTGCAGATTTCTTACGGTCTTCAATAATACTACTATGTAAGGAGTCATCTGCTACAGAGAGTATTTGTACAGCTAAATATCCCGCATTCTTTGCACCAGCTTTGCCAATTGCAACAGTTGCAACAGGGATTCCTCCTGGCATCATAACAGTAGAATAAAGAGCATCTACCCCACTCATAGGACCACAATCAACTGGGATTCCGATCACGGGATAAGTAGTATTTGCAGCTACTGCCCCTGCTAGATGTGCAGCTAATCCCGCTGCACAAATAAAAACTCGACAACCTCTATTTTCAGCATCTTTTACATAATCATGTGTTATTTGTGGAGTCCTATGGGCTGAAGTAATTTTGACTTCAAATTTTACATTAAAACTTTTTAGTACATCAATAGTATTTTGTACTAATGGTAAATCCGAATCAGATCCCATCAAAATTGAAACAAAGTATTCAGACATAAACAATCCTCTTTTTAAGATATAATTTTACATAATTAAAAATTTTTTTCTATGAATTCTTTAGATTTACAATGTACACATTGCAAATACTTACCTTTCTGTCCTTTTTTTAAAACTAATAACGAATAACCACACTTTTTACATTTTTGATTTATTGGACGATAACTTATATTAAATGTGCAATTTGGATAATTTGAGCACCCCCAAAAAACTTTATTGCCTTTTGTTTTTCTTTTATCTAAATTACCATTTGCACAATTTGGACATGCTATAAATTCTTTTTCTTCATGATATATATACTGACATTCTGGAAAATTTGTACAACCTATAAATAAACCATATCTACTGCTTTTTATAGCCATTATACTACCACATAATGGACAACAGGAACCGTCAATTTCTTTTTCAATTTTAACAGTGTAATTATCAAAAGATGGAATAATATATTTACATAACGGAAATCTTTCACATCCTAACATTAAACCTTTTTTAGTATGAACTTCTTTTAATTTGTTTCCACAATATGGACAAATTTTTTGTTTAAGTTTATTCATACCCACATGTTCCTTATTATTCACCACTACAAAAAATCCCCGTAAGTATACTCAACTTACAGGGATATAATCAAGAAATAATCTAATTACGATACTTTAGATATTATTATGGTTTAATAGCTTTAAATCCAACATTTACATGTTCTTTGGTCACCATAATTAAAGCTAAAGAAGCATTATCATATGTACGATACACCATCACTTGACCTATAACTTCATCTGGTAAAGCAGATGCTCCCAAGCTTTTACCCATTGATGTTACTAACTCATAATTCATATCATCTGCTTTAGAACCTACAACTTTTACACCAGGACGAGATAAAGAGAATACATCACCCTTACGTACACCATCCTTACTTCCTTTACCAAGGATTACAGTTGAATATCTTCCTGCATAAGCAGCATCATCAGCAATAGCAACAACACTAGTATCAACAGTTGCAGCTCTTGGTGTAAAATACAAATCATAACCACCATCTTGATTTAACGGTAATACATAATCGCCAATCTTTACTGTATTTTTATTTTTTACAAGGAATGACTTAGTTAAATTATCAGGATATTCTTCTCCTGCAACAATTACTCCAACTAATTCAGCTCTGTAACCTAACTTATTACCAGCATCATCTTTAACTAAAACACCCTTATGATAAACTCCATACTGCTTTGATTTTGATAACTTACCCTTCACAAATAAATTCTTTGTTTCAGCCAACAACAATCTACCATCATTATTACCATAGACAAATGGTAAAGCATTTAACTCATCAGAAGAATATGGCAACAGAACATCATTTTTTAAATAAGTCTTAATATATTCTGCTGAAATTGTTGGTATAGGGTCACTTTTCTTTGTGCTTTTTGCTTTCTGTAAATAAGGCTTACCATCCACCCAAACTAATGTCAAAACATCACCAGGATAAATCCAATGAGGATCATTAATTTGAGGATTTACATGCCAAATCTTCGGCCAATACCACGGTTTTTTTAAAAACTTACTAGAAATATCCCAAAGCGTATCACCTTTTTTTACTACATATTTTGTAGGGTGATTTTCTTGTACTTCTAATACATCTGCAAATGCCACTGTAGCAAAAAACATTGAAGCTACAAAAATACCTAACTTTTTAAATATCATATGGAGTCCTGTTTAGTTAACTGTCTGTTTCAATCCATCCCATGTAAAATTATCATTTTAGCAACTTAATAAAATATAAACATGTGACATATAAAGTTGTACAGTACTTAAACTTTAAAATGATAATATTTTCATATTATAACAGATTAATATGTATTGATGATTATTAGCAACAATTAGTATTTTTTTTTAAATTACGGATCACAGTTTAAAAATTCATTTGTTTTTTTTTCGTGATATAATGAATCCCTAAAATTGTTTGGAGTGATTATGTCTTTACTTGATTTACTTTACTTTCCTGATGAAAAACTACGCAAACCATGTGCTAGTGTAGAAATCTTCGATGAACAGTTAGACAATACTATTTTTAATATGTTTGAAACAATGTATCACAATGAAGGTATCGGTTTAGCTGCCCCTCAAGTTGGAATTTATAAAAAATTAGTAGTTATTGATGTGGTTGGAGATAAAAAAGAAGAAAACCAAATTGTTTTGATAAACCCTATAATAATTGAAAAATCAGGAACAACAGGAATTGAAGAAGGTTGTTTAAGTGTTCCTGGTCTTAAAGGTTTTGTAGAAAGAGCAGAGCAAATTACTGTTTCCGCGCTTAACAAAAAAGGGGAAGAATTCCACATAAAAGCTGACGGTTTATTAGCTATATGTATACAACACGAACTTGATCATCTGAATGGAAAATTATTTATTGATTATCTTTCTCCTATGAAAAAAAATTTATATAGAGTAAAAGCCGCAAAACTAGCTAAAGAAAGAAAAAAAAATAAGGATTCAAAATGAGAGTAATTTTTGCAGGAACACCTAATTTTGCTTCAACTTGCCTTCAAGAATTAATAAGCAAAAATGTAGAAATTATCGCTGTTTACACCCAGCCTGATAAACCAAAGGGAAGAGGTCATAAATTATCATTCTCTCCTGTAAAAGAATTAGCTCTAAAATATGATATTCCTATTTATCAACCAACTTCATTTAAACACGAAGAAGATATTGCTCAATTAAAATCTCTAAATGCAGACTTAATGATTGTGGTAGCGTATGGTTTATTATTGCCAACAGAAGTATTAAACGCGCCAAAATTAGGTTGCATTAATATTCATGGTTCATTACTTCCTAAATGGAGAGGTGCCGCCCCTATCCAAAGAGCGATATTGAATGGTGATAAAATAACAGGTATCACTATTATGAAAATAGCCGAAAAATTAGATTCGGGAGATATTTTATCAATCAAAGAAGTTAGTATATCAGACAATGAAACTTCTGAAAGTTTATTTAATAAATTAGCTGAAATTGGTAAAGAATTATTATACGATGTTGTTGAAAATATTGAAAATCTTTTAAAAACATCAACTCCACAAAACGAAGCTGAAGCAACATATGCTTCTAAATTAACAAAAGAAGAAGCTTTATTAGATTTTTCTCTTCCTGCAACAACTCTTGAACGCTATATCAGAGCCTACAAACCTTGGCCTATATCTTATTTTAAATATAAAGGTATTACAGTAAAAGTTCATCAAGCTAGTGTCTCAGATTTTGAGTACATAGGTGAGCCAGGAATAATAAAGCATGTGGATAAAAATGGTATAGAAATTACAACAAGTAAAGGAATTCTAAAAATAAAAACCCTACAATTACCAAATAAAAAAATTTTAAGTTTTAATGATTTTTATAATTCACAAAAGTCATTCTTTGAACAAGGTGGAAAAATATAGTGAAAACAAATCACTTAAACTCTAGAGCAATTGCTAGCAAAATTGTAGATGAAGTAGCTTCTGAAAAAAAACAGCTGAATATTGCAATAAAAAATAATATCAGTACAAATAATGAATTTTATTCCTTTATTTTAGATATTTGTTACAACACTATTCGTTACTATATTTCTCTTGATTTTGTTGTTAATAGCCTATACCAAAAAAAATTTAAAGAAAAACATCACCTAGCTAAAAACTCATTAATAATTGGTATTTATCAAATACTGTATACTAATACACCTACACATGCAATTGTTAATGAAACAGTAAATGCTATAAAACAATTAGGATTCACCAGTTTTAGTTCTTTGGCTAATGCACTGCTCCATAAATGTATCCGAGAAAAAGACATAATTTTGAAAAAAATTCAAAAATCATATGAAACTAATTACGCTTTTCCACAATGGCTAATAAAAAAAATTAAACAATATTATCCTCAAGAAACTAGCGAGATATTAGCATCTTATAATCAACATCCACCTATGTGGATAAGAGTAAACACAAATAAAATACCTATAAAAAAGTATTTAGAAATACTTAAAATTAATTCTATTGATTTCGAAGCTTCTTTATTAGTGCCAACTGCAGTTTTAATAAAAAAACCTTGTGCTGTAGAAGAATTACCTTTTTTCAAAAATGGACTAATAACCATTCAAGATATTTCCGCTCAATATGCGTCTACACTGTTAGATGCTGAAGCAAATGATATTGTTTTAGATTGTTGCTGTGCACCAGGAGGGAAAACTTCACATATTCTTGAGCTTTATCCTAATATAAAAGAAATAGTAGCTATAGATAACCAAGAAAATAGAATAAAAAGAGTACACGAAAATTTACAACGATTAAATTTATCTAATAAAGTAAAAGTTATATGCTGTGATGCAACCGATTCACCTTCAACTTGGAGTCCATATAAACAATATGATAAAATAATGCTTGACGCTCCTTGCTCTGCAACAGGTGTTATTCGAAGACATCCTGATATTAAATTATTACGTACTGAAAAAGATATTATTAATATAAAATCAATTCAAAACTCTATATTAAACAATATATGGGATTTACTAAAAATTAACGGAATACTTGTTTATGTAACTTGTTCAATATTAAAAGAAGAGAATGAAAATAATATAGAGTCTTTCCTAAAACAACATAAAGATGCACAATTAATCCCTATATCGAACTCAAATCAAATTGGTCTTCAAGTTCTTCCTAACCATAACTCCATGGATGGATTTTTTTATGCAAAAATAAAAAAAATAATAAAGAAGGAATAAATAATGAAAATAATTATTCTTGGAGCTAGCCAAATAGCCTATGGCTTAACAGAATATCTCATTAACGAAAATAATGATATTACCATTGTTGATCCTGATATAGAAAAATTAAAAGAAATACAAAATAGACATGATATTAAAATAGTAAAAGGAGCAGTTTCTTATCCGAATACATTAAGGGATGCAGATGCTGACAATGCAGATCTGATAGTAGCCGTTACAGAATCAGATGAAACAAATATGATAGCTTGCCAATTAGCGTATTCATTATTTAATATTCCTCAAAAAATAGCAAGAATTCGAAACAGAGATTATATAGCAGAACGTGATTTTATATTTAATAATAAAGCAATTCCTATTGATAACATTATTGCCCCAGAACATCTTATAACAGAAGAAATAGCAAATATTATAAAATGCCCTGGTACAAATCAAATTGTAGAATTTTCTAGAGGTAAAATATCTATTGCTAGTGTTACTGCATACTATGGAGGAGAATGTGTCGGTGCTAATATATCCCAATTTTATAAATTAACATTAGCAATACCAGCAAAAATACTATGCATATATAGAAGTGGTATTTCTATTCAAATAAATGAAAATACAACAATAGAAGCAGGAGATGAAATATTTTTTATTTCAGCGACTCCTCATGTTCGCAGTATTATGGGTTACTTTCAAAAAATTGAACCACCTTATCGAAAAATAATGATTATAGGAGGTGGAAATATTGGAAAAGGATTAGCTCACATACTAAGTAATAAATATTCTATAAAATTAGTCGAAACTAATACAAAAGTTTCGGTCGCCCTAGCTGACGAATTTGACAAAACAAACGTAGAAATATACTGTTGTGACCCATCAAATCAAGATTTTCTGCAAGAAGAACACATTGATAAAATGGATCTTGTTGTATCTGTTACAGAAAGCGATGAAACTAATATAATGAGTGCTCTCCTCGCTAAGAATTTGGGGGCTAAACATTCAATTGTATTGATACAAAAATATTCTTATATTAATCTGCTACAAAACAATGCTATTGATATTGTTGTTTTTCCTCAAGAAGCGACTATATCTTCACTTTTGTCTAGTATTAGAAGAAATGGTATATCTAATGTTAGAATATTTAAACGAGGAAAAATTGAGTGCATAGAAATAAAAATAATAGGAGATAAAGAACATAGTAATATTATTGGTAAAAAAATATCTGATATTGTATTACCACAAAATGTTAAAATAGGTGCTATTTGCAGAGATAATGATATATGTATAAACTCTGATAAAATTGAAATAAAAAATAATGACTTAATTATTTTTTTTATAACTGATACAAAAAGCATTTCTGAAATAATTAAACTAACAAGTCCAACTGCTAGTTTTTTTAATAAAATGAATGGATTGTAACATATGATTTTTAACTTCAAAATGATATCTTTCTTACTTGGTAATGTCATTTTCCTATTCGGTGTAGCTGAAGCAATACCCTTGCTTTATGCTTTTGCAACTGTAACTAAAGGTAGTGCTGAATTTCTTATATGTGACATATCTATATTTATTTTAGGATTCTTACTAAAAACTTATGGATTAAATAATTTAAATAAAAGACTAACCATTAAGGATATGTTCTTATTTACAAGTATTGTTTGGATATTAATTGTTGTTATTGCTGCTTTTCCCATAGCATTAATCGAAAAAACAGATATTATAACTGCCTGTTTTGAAACAGCATCTGCGATTTCAACTACTGGAATCACTTTATTAAGCAACATAGATCAATCACCTCCTAGTCTTTTGCTATGGCGCTCTATTCTTCAATACATGGGAGGAATAGGATTTATTGCTATGGGCATTGCCATACTTCCAAATCTAAACGTTGGTGGAATGAAACTTTTCCAAACTGAAAATTCTAGTCAGGCTAAAGACACCGTGACTCCAAAATCTAAAACCTTAGCAAAAGGGATTTTATTTTTATATTTAGCAATTACAATTATTGCAATTATTACATACAAATTACTTGGGATGAATCTTTTTGATGCCGTAAATCATGCATTAACTAGTGTAGCAACAGGTGGTATGAGTACCCACAGCTCATCAATGAATTTTTTCCCAAAATCCATACATTGGGCAACAATTTGTTTTATGTTTTTAGGTTCTCTACCTTTTGCATTGATGTTCTTGGCTATAAAAGAAAAAAATATCATTCAAATATTTAAAGATCAACAAGTTAAAGGCTTCATTTTTATAATTTTTATAACTACTGCAATTGTAACCATTGATTTAATAGTTGATGTTGGATATGATTTCGAACACGCTGTACGAATATCTCTGTTCAATGTTATAAATATTTTATCTTCAACAGGTTACTCTCTAGAAGATTACAGTAACTATAATAATCTAATTACCATGATATTTTTAATTATACTCCCTTTAGGAGCTTGTTCCGGTTCTACAAGTGGGGGGTTAAAAATATTCCGTATTCAAATTGCATTAACATTATTCAAAAGACAAATTCACCAACTAATGCACCCTTCCGCAATATTCCCTCAACAATATAATAATACTAATGTAAACGATACTATTATCAGATCAATTATTGCATTTTTCTTTTCATATCTAGTAGCGTTAATAATTAGTTCTACAATTCTATGTGCAACTAATATGAATATCATGGATTCTTTATCACTATCATTAACTTGCTTATCAAATATAGGTCCTGGAATAGGTCCTACAGTTGGCCCCAATGGAGATTTATCATTCTTAAGCACTTTTCAAAAAATATTGTTAATAAGCGACATGATGCTAGGTAGATTAGAAATTTTAACAATTATAATTTGTTTAACTCCATCTTTTTGGAAAATTTAACTTATTAAAAAAACTATATGTTAAATTACATAAAAAAAATGATGGTGCAAAAATTCTAATACATTTTTGTAAACTTGGATAATAAAATTGTAGTAAGCATGAATGCAACTCTAAATAATTATCTCCATTATAATGACTATACAACTTATCATTTACAATCGGATGACCAAAACAACTTAAATGCAATCTCAATTGATGAGTTCTACCTGTATAAGGTCTAAGAAGTACAGTTGTAGTATTTTTACTAAAATCCCTATTAATAACGTAAAAATACGTTAATGACTTTTTCCCAAATTCGTAGCATACTTTTTGAATAGGAGCCGAAGTAATTTGTATTTTAGTAAAATCTCTTATCATTGGATAATTTAAAAAACCAAAATTTTTTTGAATTATACCATCTACATTTGCAACGTAATACTTAACTATAGTTTTATTACTAAATTGCTGGGAAATTTCATTTAATACAGATGGATTTTTAGCAAATAAAAGTATTCCAGATGTACTAGAATCCAATCTATGGATTGGATTTATATAACTATAAATACTTTTAAGACGCGTCGTAACAGAATCCTTATAAATTTTTCCAGGAACTGTCAGTATACCATTTTTTTTATTTACTACCAAAATATTGTTATCCTCGTAGAGAGTAAAAAAACCCTCTTTAGGTGGAGAATAACAATATGAAATTTTTTCTATCAATAAAAGGAATTCCTCTTTTTCAAATGCCTTGTTCTTTGTAACCAATATAAGAAAGTACAAATAGAAACAATGAAAATTATAATAGTCGCTAATGCATTAATTTCAGGGTTTAAACCTCTTCTTATACTAGAAAAAACAACTATAGGTAATGTGGAAGAACTTGGTCCAGTAACAAATGATGTAATTACTAAATCATCCATTGATAAGGTAAATGCTAATAACCATCCAGAAACAATCGCTGGAAATATAGAAGGTAATACTATGTAAAAGAATGTTTTAACTGGACCAGCTCCTAAATCTTGCGCAGCTTCTTCAATAGATGTATCCATTTCTTTTAATCTAGAACGAACAACTACAGTAACATAAGCTGTTGTAGTAGTAACCATTGCTATCCATACTGTTAAAATACCTCTATCTAACGTTATTCCAAATAATTTTGAGAGAAACTCAGATATAGTAATAAACATCAACAACATTGACAAACCAATTATTACATCTGGTAAAACCATTGGTGCAGTAATAAATAGTGCGAAAATAGACTCGCTTCTAAATTTTGCAATTCTCACAAGAACAATAGCTGCTAATGTACCTAAAATAACAGAAGTAAAAGCCGTTGAAATTGCAACAATTAATGAAACACCCAAAGCTTCCATCATTTGTTTGTCATAAAATAATTCAAAATACCATTTTACTGAAAAACCACTCCAAACAGTCATCATTTTACTTTCATTAAATGAGTAAATTATTAAACTCAATATTGGAGCATACAGAAAAAACAACCCCAAAAAAATAAAAAGGGATCTTAAAAGTGTAGAAATAGACCATTTACTAAAAATCATCATATGCTAACCTTGTATTTCTTTTCTTTGATTTTTGTAAAAACCTATTATTGGTATTATTAAACACAATAACATTACTGTTGCTAAAGCCGATGCCAACGGCCAATCTCTATTATCAAAGAATTCTTGCCATAAAACCCTTCCTATCAAATTTGAATCTTTTCCACCTAATAATTCAGGTATTACAAATTCACCAACTGCTGGTATAAAAACCAACATAGAACCAGCAATTATACCACTATAAGTTTGAGGTACGAGTAATTTAAAGAAACATTTAATAGGCTTACATCCTAAATCATAGCCCGCTTCAATTAATGAATAATCTACTCTAACAAGAGCTGTATATAAAGGTAATATCATAAAAGGCAAATATGCATACACTATTCCTAAATAAACAGCAAAATCTGTCTGTAACATCTGAATGGGTTCATCTATTATTCCAAAATACATCAAAACACTGTTTATAACTCCTCCTTTCTTTAATATACCTATCCAAGCATAAACCCTTATTAAAAATGATGTCCAACTAGGTAATATTACAAGCATCAAAAGAACATTTCTTGTTGCAGGCTTACATGTAGCAATAGCCCAAGCAATAGGGTAACCTATTAACAAACAATATATAGTTGATAATAGTGCCATTTTTAACGATTTTAAGTAAGCAAATAAATACGAAGGATCATCTTCAATATCAAATAAATATTTATAATTTTCAATAGATAAAGAAATTATGATTTTTCCATCTTCATAAGAAACAAGAGATGAGTACGGCGGAGATTGAATAACACTTTCTGCAAAACTTATTTTTAAAATTATGAGAAATGGTATACAAAAAAACAATGTCATCCATAAATACGGTAAAAAAATTACACAATATTTGCGCCATCCAGCTATTTTATTCATACTATATAAATCCAAACATTTATATTAAACAGTCAAAGTTATACAAGATTCGGGATCCCAACTTAAATATACCTTATCATCCCAAGTTGGTAAACCAACTTTAAATCTATCTACATTAGGCAATGTAGTAATTATAACTCTGCCTGATGTCAACCGAACGTGGTAAATTGATATATCCCCCATATATGCTATATTTTCCACAACACCTACTGCATAATTTGATTTCAATTTATTACCTTGATCATCAACAGGGAAAACCTTCTCTATGTATATCTTTTCAGGTCTTAAAGCTACTGTTATATCCATACCATCAGCTAAATCCACATCCAAATCTAAAACTATAGATGAATCTAATTCTGGGCAAGTAATTATTGAACCAGATGTTGGACTTGATGTTTCAAGAATACCACTGAACATATTTACTGAACCAATGAACTCAGCTGAAAACTTACTATTTGGGTTTTCATAAATTTCTCTTGGCCCCCCAACTTGAATGAATTCACCTCTATTCATTATTGCAATACGTTCAGCCATCGTCATAGCTTCTTCTTGATCATGTGTTACCATTACACATGTAACTCCAACACTTTCTATAATATCAACCAATTCTAGACGCATTTGTTCTCTTAATTTTTTATCAAGAGCTCCCATTGGCTCATCTAATAATAATAACTTTGGTTGTTTAGCTAATGAACGAGCCAAAGCAACTCTTTGACGTTGACCACCTGATAATTGATATGGTTTTCTTTGCGCATATTCTTCCATATGAACCAAATTCAACATCTTATTAACTCTATCTTGAATCACATTTTTTGGCAGTTTATCTTGTTGTAAACCAAATGCTATGTTCTGAAAAACAGTCATATGCGGAAATAATGCATATGATTGAAACATCATATTAACAGGTCTTTTATATGGAGGGACATGTGTGATATCTTTACCATCTAATAAAATAGTTCCGCTTGTCGGTATCTCAAAACCTGCTAGCATTCTCAAAAGGGTTGATTTTCCGCAACCAGAAGACCCTAACAAAGCAAAAATTTCACCCTCATATATTGTTAAATTAACATTATTAACAGCAGTATTTCCATCATATTTTTTTGTTAAATTAACGATTTCAAGTAGTGGGCGTCTTTCTTGTTTCACATTTTTCTTCGCTACATCCATTTTTCTTACCTATTTACCTGATTTTACTCTTGACCAGATTTTGGTTATTTCTTTATTAATTTTTTGTGGTAAAACTTTTTTTATAAACATTTTTTCCATTTTTTCTTCTGGAATAAAAATATTAGGATTATCCCTTACTTCTGGAATCACAAACGGTTTTGATGCTTTATTACCATTAGCATAAGAAACATATGATGAAATTCTAGCAACGATTTCTGGTCTCATTATAAAATCTATAAACTTATGAGCATTTTCAGGATGTTCTGCATCCTTTGGAATTGCCATAACATCATAGAAAATCAATGCCCCTTCTTTTGGAACTATATACTCTATTTCAACACCGTTTTTAGCTTCTATTGCACGATTCTTTGCTATAAACAAATCACCAGACCATCCCAAAGTAATACAAATATCACCATTTGCTAAATCATTAATATTTTGCGATGAATGAAAATAGGTTACATTATCACGCATTTTAATTAATAGGGATTCTGCTTCTTTATAATCCTTTAAATTCTGTGACATTGGATCTTTTCCTAAATAATGTAACGCTGTTGGAATAACTTCTGAACCTGCATTAAGAACAGCAACACCACAATCTTTTAATGTTGATAATATTTCGGGATTAAAAAATATTTCCCAAGAATCAACAACAAAATCTTTACCAAGTCTAGCTTCTATTTCCTTTTTGTTATATGCAATACCTGTAGTACCTACCATATATGGTATTGAATAAGTATTATCAGGATCAAGCTGTGATAAAAACTTCAATTGAACAGGATCCAAATTTTTATAATTAGGCAACTTGTCCTTTTGCAGTGGCTGATAAACACCTGCAACAATTTGTCTAGACAAAAAATCAGAACCAGGTACAACTATATCATAACCTGTTTTACCAGATAAAACTTTAGCCTCTAGAACTTCATTACTATCAAAAACATCATATACAACTTTTATACCTGTCTCTTTTTCAAATTCTGTAATTACAGAAGGCTCAATATAATCACTCCAATTGTAAATATTCAAAACAGGCTCTTCCGCAAAAGAACAATTTAATCCTAAAAAAAGTAGCATACTGGAAATAAGCAAGCATTTGTATTTAGACATTATTAACATCCTCTAAATTTCATCTTTACAATTGCATTGTAAAATAAAAAAAATTTTTTTGGAAAAAAATATTAAGAAATATACAATTTTTGTTTAATTTTTAGTAATTATAATATTTAATTAATATTAGCTATTTCGTGATTATTTTTTGTGCTGAATAATTATACTATCTCTTAAATTTGGGAATGTTTTTCTTTTCTTGATTCATTTTATAGGCTTTTTGATAAGAGATGTATAATGATGAAATATTTTTAACATAATTTACAGTTTCATACGCTCCATGTTGTTCAGCTATTTTTTCGACGTTATCAAACCACTTATTAGGATCCAAACCTTTTTCATAAGCCTCTTTTCTATACCTTGTTATTCTATTTGGACCAGCATTATATGATGCCAATGCAAACAAAATTTTTTCACCTTGGGCTAAATCATTTTGTCCAAAGTAATTATCTAACATGTAACGTAAATACTTTGTACCAGCATGAACATTATTATCTAAATGTTCAACTTTATCAACATTGATATATTTTTCTTTAGCTGTACTTGGTAAAATTTGCATTAATCCCACAGCTCCTCTGCTAGAAGTTGCTTTAGGATTCAAGGTAGATTCTTGATAAGACTGAGCAAGAAGCAACATCCAATCTATTTTAAATTTATCTCCATAAGTCTTAAATAATTCAGTGTATTTAGTAAAAGAATCCTCATTAATTCCTAACCACTCATTCTCCTTACGTTGATATCTCATTTCATATGACGGAGAAGTTCTCATGTATCTTGCGTATATAGGGCTTCCCATAGGGGTTCCATCTCTATATTTTCTCAAAAATTTATTTATTATTTTAAATAATTCTGGGGAGCCATGTCGCATAATCCAAACAAATGAACCATTGACTTTTATAGGTAAATTATCTGAAAAATTCACATCCTTAAACAATCTTTTCCAAACAATCAGCTTGCTATTATTTATAACTGTATTTCTAATATCTCCGTTACTCACCATTCTAACCAAATCAACATCTGTTAAATATTCATTTGCTATCAAAATATTGATCAATGGAAGATTTTTGGCTAATAGTAATGAATTAATATTCTTTAAAGATTGATAATAACTTGATTTTTTTCTAACAGTTATTTGTAAACCTGATAAATCTTCTATTTTTTTTATTGCTCTACCACCTTTATTTGAAACTATTATTTCTTTTATCCACAATTTTTCAGGAATACTCATATCAACATATTTTTCTAGTTCTTCTGTCGGTAGGATACTCATGGCAATATCACCATAGCCTTGAGCTATTAATCTTGGCATTTCTGATTCATGAGTTGGTATAAAGTATATTTTTAAATTTTTTGCTTTAGAATTTTTTTTTCTTAGATATTGCTTAAATTCTCTCATCAATGCTATATATAAACCATCTTGCTTTCCTTTATTCATAAAAAAACTTATATTATCATAAGAAACAAGCACACGAAAAGTCTGACGCTCTATAATATTCGATAAATCCCCAAAGTGTTTAATAGGTTTACCTTCTATTGAAACAGCATCCGCATTGCATGAATAAAAAATTAATAAAAGAAGTATAATTCTATAAATCACACGAAAATATTAATATAAATTATTCAGCTTTTGATTTTAACTGAAAAATCATTTTTTCTGCCGAACATGAAAACTTAAAAACAAAATCAACAATATATTGATTTTTTTCTATATTATCGGTTCTTAAAACCTCTACTGTATTATCAACATCCTTTGCAATTTTAAAAAAATAATCATACTTCAAATTTACTTCCTCAAGAGTTCCATTCAATCTTCCTTTATAAACACAATCCGATTCAGAAAGAACTGTTCCTATTTCAACGTTACAACCACATTCGTTACACGTATCTTTTATTAAATCACAATCTGACATTAACACCTCTTTTACAAAAACAAAAGAAATACACCATTAAAAATATTTACAAAACTTGCTCCAATTGATGTCGTTTTTAATTTAGGATTTAAATCTTCATTTTTATGTTTTTTATCTATACAAAAAATTGAAGAACATAATAAAGGTAAATAAAAAATTACACTAAGAACAACATACACGTAATAATTCGAATTATTACTTAATATATTACTGTATCCAATATAGCACACAATACTTAACACTGATAAAAATAAAAGTAAAAAATGATACCTCTTTCCATTTTTCAAACCAATCATAACAACTATAGACTTTTTTAGCGTTTTTTTATCTGTTTCATAATCTCTTAAGTTATTAACATTTAGTACCATAATAGCCATAATTCCTGCATTGATTGCGAGTAATAATCCTGAATACGTTTTAGCTATCATATACTCCGAACCAATTACAGCCACTATACCAAAAAAAACAAAAACGAAGAGATCTCCATAACCTTTATACCCATACTTCAATCCTATTGTATAAGTTACTGCAGAAAAAAGAGATAAAAAACCTAAAATTATAAAAAAGCAAAAAGAATTCAAATCATTCATAAAAGCCAAACAAATAGATAAGCATCCTGTAATTAATGAAAAAATTGATAAATAAACTATTGCTTTCTTCATCATCTTTATTGAAATTAAACCACTTTGCATACCTCTTATTGGTCCTTTCCTTTCCTTATTATCAACACCAGACAATAAATCACCTAAATCATTAGCATAATTAGAAATTATTTGTAAAGAAACTGCAGTTAGTAATATAAAAACAGCGTCTAAGACATGAACATAGGTGAAAGTTATACCTCTTACCCTTAAATTATAAAAACCAAAACAAATTCCTAAAACAACTGCTGATAATGATAAGGGTAATGTTCTTAATCTTGCTGATTTAATCCAAATATTTAAATTCATATCGTTCACTTAAATGTAAAATTTATACTATTCTATTGTTATAATTAATAACCAGACCATCATAAACGTCTAATATTTGTATCTTTTAATGTGTGTTTAAAGTATAATACCACAAAGTAAAGATAATTTTTTGTAAAAAATATTGTTGTAAAAACATGAAAAACATCAAAAAAATAAATGATATTATTAACAATAATTTTAAAAAATATAAAACATATAAATTCATTGCAAATAAAGAAACAACTAATGAATTAATTAAAAAAATAACATCTCAATCTAAAGAACCAATAACAGCTTTTATTGATAAAAAAAATACATTGTGGCTTGGAATTGGAATATATAAAAAATTTAAAAAATCTCTAAATTATAAACCTCTTACTTTTTTCTTAAGTTCTTTTTCTTTTGATAAGGAGTTGCATTATATTCCATATTTTATACTTAAAATAAGCAAGACGATTGATATAACTTGTTACACAGATATACCTTTAAATTATTTTATAAAACCTTTGGTTATTAACAATACTTATATAAGTGTAGATAGTTTTAAGCAATCACCTAACTATAGAGACTTTAAAGATGCAATAAAGAAATTTAAGAAGATACCTAATTTAAATAAAATTGTACTTGCAAAAACTTGCGAAATTAAATTCAACAAAGAAATCGATGTACAAAATAAAGTAAGTGAATTATTATGTACAGAATATAATAGCAAAAGAAAAAAAAATCACTTCTTTTTATTTTACACTCCCAAAGAAATTGAAGAGTTATCTATTGATCATGAATTATCTTTTTTTTCATATAGTCCTGAAACATTGTTAAAAATGAATAAAAAAGAATTGATTACAGAATCTTTAGCAGGTTCTTGTTTTAATAATGAAAACTTACTGATAGATTTTAAAAATTTAAAAGAAAATGAAATAGTTAGTAAATCAATAAATAATGACCTAAAACCTTTTTGTCATAAAATAAAAATAAGCAAGCCCAAAATAAAAACTCTACCATATGTAAAGCATATTCAGAAAAAAATATCAGCAATATTAAACGAAGATGCAAATTTTCTTGATATTATACATAAATTACATCCAACACCAGCTACATTAGGTTATCCAAAAAAAAGTGCCTATAATTTTTTAATCAAATATAATAATTTTTATCGCTCTTTTTATGCAGGGATAGCAGGTGTTATAAACGCAAAAAATAATTATGCAAATATTATCGTTTTATTAAGATCTGCAGAGTTAAATAACAATAAAATCTGGGTATATGGAGGGGCTGGAATTTTAAAAAATTCTGTAGAAAAAGAAGAATGGAATGAAAGCTCAAAAAAAATGTTTCCAGCAATTTCTACCATAACAAAAAACGCATCTAAACTTATCCAAGAAATAGAAAACGATCATGAGTGATTTAAATACAAACTTTATCTTAGCTTATAACATAATTAGTTATTTATACCTCAAAGGAGTTAGAGATTTCTGTATCGCCCCAGGTTCTAGAAATGCATCATTTTCCTTTGCGTTAGATGCTCTTAAACTAATTGTAAAAGATGATATTAATATTCATATTCATTTTGATGAACGAGCTCTAGGATTCCTTGGGCTTGGATTATCAAAAGCCTCTAATAAAAAAGTGGCAATATTTACAACATCAGGAAGTGCAGTTGGAAATTTATTTCCATCAATAATGGAAGCATATATGGATAATATCCCATTAATAATATGCTCAGCCGACAGACCATACGAACTAATAAAAACAGGAAGTAATCAAACTTGTATACAGGATAATATTTTTGGAACATATGCTATTTTTGAACACATCTCTCCTATTTCAAAATTTATAACAATAGAAAATATTTTAAATAAAATTGAAAATACTATAATAAAAAACAACATCTCTTCTATACCTATACATTTAAATATAGAATTCAGAGAACCATTCTACTCAGATATTGATTATTCAAAACAAGAATTAAAAAATATACTAATAAAACTCAAATCGTATATTATTAAAAATATTGTTAATTTTTCTAATCCGTGTATTGATTATAAACAATTTTTTAAAAATTCGATTTTAATAGTTGGAAGTCTAAAAAAAGATGAAGCTTATTATTTATCAAAAATATTACAAATAATAAAGCAGCCAACATTCTTAGATATTCAAAGTAATTTACGTTTTTTAACAAATAAATTTGATTTTATAAAACCATCTAGTTGTATAAGTAACAATATTACTAATAACAAAAAAAAATTAATCATTATTGAAAGTAAATTCATTGATAAAAACATATATGATTTTATTTCAAATTATGACGGTGAAGTATTCTTTTTAAGTAGTAAAGAACATAATACAAACTCGTCTGCAATATTTGGTAAAAGAATTATAATAAACTACAAAGAAATCTTTAAGAATATTTGTAATTATTCAAATTTTCATTTTATTGAAAATAATAAAACTTTTAATAAAGCAATAGACTATACATTCTCAGAAAAAAATATAATTTCTTTATTACCATGTGCTAAAGAAAAATCTTTATTTATAGGAAATAGTACAATTTGTAGATTCGCTGATGTTCATATACCTACTGTATATCAATCTATTTACACAAATAGAGGTGTTTCTGGAATTGATGGTCTAATTGCAACTGCCTGTGGTATTGCTAAATATGAATCAACATTAGCAATTATTGGAGATACGAGTGCTTTATACGATTTATCTAGTATTTCATTGCTCTCAAAATTTACTGTTAAACTCTTAATTATAAATAATAATGGTGGTAGAATTTTTAATAAATTTCCTATAAAAAACAATCAAATTCTATCAAATTTTTTTATAAATCCTCATTACTACGATTTTAAAAATATTGCTAAAATGTTTAGCGTAAAATATATAAATATAAACAGTATTGAAAAATTAAATAAAATTTTAAAAATGAAGATAAAAAAATCAATTATTATTGAGTTTAATTTCTAACAATCTTATATCATCCTTAACTTTTGTAATTATACGCTCAATAGTATCTCTATTTCACTAAAGTACCTTTTAATGGTGTTTTTTATTTATAAAGTGTCAAATATTAATCTTATATGTAAGCCCCCCCATAACCCCCACGACGCGATTTTTTTAATTTCCTAAAATATACCCCGTCGTTTTTGAAATATCCGGGGTAAGTTACCCATAACCCCTTAACTTGCCCAAAGCAGCTATTTTTCTTTTAATTAAAACTTTCCCAATTAGTAGTACTATATACTCTTTTTAGGTCTACCACGACGTTGTTTAATAGGCTCATCAAGAACCACTAAGGAAAGTTCTTTTAGTATCTTTATTTGGGATGGATTCATGTTAACTAGTTGCCATTCCTCTGTGTCCACTCTAACTTTTTTAGCTCGTTTTAATACTGACATTATTTTTTTATAAGTATAAGATTTAAGAAGTTCAGTTTTATCTAATTTTTTCAATAAACGAAATGTTAGAACGGTTGAAAGAAAATCACAGAATTCGCTACCAATAACAGAATAATCATCATGCACTCTTGTTTCATCGTATTGACAAGCATTTTTATAATATCTCATGACAATTTCGATTTCCCATCTATCATTGTATATTTTATAAATCATTTCAGGAGCAATATCTAAATCACACTCAAGAATAATCGTTCCAAATTTCTTTTGTTGTTCAATAAACTCTTCAGCATTATAGGTGTTATTTTTTTGTGCTTGTTCAAGCCAAGATTTTTCTTCAAGTGCAGCATCTGCACTATTTCTAAAAGAATATAGCCATTTATTAATGCCTACACATTTTTCCTTTTTATATGTAATACCTGAATAACCAGGAAGCAATCTATCAAAATTTAACAGATTATGTGTGGTTATGAATTTTGAGTTACGCTTAATAGGATTAAGATAATGTAAGTCTTTATGAGCAGAGAACTGTGGTTCAGCAGCAGATGAAGGGAACCCTTTATCTGCAACTATAACACCTTTTGTTATACAGTTTTCAACAATAAAATCTTGATAACTAGTTACATCAAGCATATTACCAGGATAACATTTAGAACAAATTGGTTCCATCTTTTCAAAATCAAATGCATACAGTACAGAAATATCTCTAGTTCCTTTAGTTCTAGCCTTTCGTGAAAAATCAGAAATGGAATCGATTTTAGATTCGTTTGATTTTCGAGTTCCATCTACTAATAAATGATGGTCTAAACCTATATTTTCTGTTCGTTTTTGCATAAATTTTTTAATAATACCACAACACTTTCCTAAATTATTAATAAAATCTGAAACAGTGTTCTTTGATAATCCAATATTTGGATATAATTCTGAAAGAAAACTAGTGTCCTAGAATTCTTTTAGTTCATAATCTTTAACACCTGGATAGCATACTCGCAATAAAGATATTGCATATATTTTCATTACATCTTCAGTACAATAAAATTCTTTAAGTTCACTTAAAATATCTTTAAATATCTCATCGCATATAGCAATATTTGCCCAATCCTTTAAATCTATTTTATGATTTGACGATTGCACTTTTTTAGAAACAGAAGTTTTACTTTCATCTTTTTTTGGTACGTATTGATTATTAATAATATGTCCAATAGTCGGACCATTTACAGGAACATTTCTCCCATTTTTTCTCTTGCATCCTATTCTCTGTCTAACAGCAAACTTATCTTTATTTACACCATAAGCAATAACAATAGTATTTTTAGGTCGTGCAACGTCGAGAATATGTTGAGGTATAGGCATAATAAAACCTCCAAAAGAATATAGTTTATATTATAACTAATAATTAGACTATATACAACGTTTGTTTCAAGGATTTTGTCGATATTTTTGAAAGAATTTAGGGGATAATTAGATGTTTGTGGTTCAATAATTTTTATAATAGATTAAGAATTTGACTAAAAAGTGTAAATAAATTGAAAAAACCATCTATTTCGAGGTGGTTTATATAGTACTATTTAATTGGGAAAGTTTTAATTTACGAAAACAAGATTCACTTACCTCAAAACCTAATAGAGGATTTACTTCTTGGCAAATAAAATTCCAAACAGATGTACTTCTATTAATGAACTTTTGATAAATTTCAGACCAATTCTGTTGTAGTACTTCTGAACGTAGTTTACAATTAAATTGTAAGCGTTCTATTTACCTACGTCTAGTAATCAACAAAATACAACTGTAATA